>JANYJX010000014.1 GCA_025358355.1 Actinomycetes bacterium
CCGGTGTCGATCCCGGCCACGCTCGCCCAGCAGCTCGCCGAGGTCCTGACCGGCATCGCGCTCACGCAGCTCGTCAACCCCGGCTGCCCGGTGATCCTCGGCTCGTTCCTCTCGAACACCGACATGCAGTCGGGCTCGCCCGCGATGGGCACGCCGGAGTCGGCGATCGGCCTGCTCTGCACCGGGCAGATGGCGCGCCGCTACGGCCTGCCGTGGCGCTCGGGCGGGGCTCTGACCTCGAGCCAGACCTGCGATGCGCAGGCCGCCTACGAGGCCATGATGGTGATGACGCCGACGTTCCTCGCGGGCACCAACTACGTGATGCACTCGGCCGGCTGGCTCGAGGCGGGCCTGATCGCGTGCTACGAGAAGTTCATCGTCGACATCGAGATCCTGCGCATGCTGCAGGTGCAGTTCACGCCGCGCGAGATCGACGAGGCGAGCCTCGCGTTCGGCGCGCACGAGGAGGTTGGCGCCGGCGGGCACTTCCTCGGCGCGGTGCACACGCTGGAGCGCTTCCGCGACTGCTTCTACCGGCCGCTGCTGTCCTCGACCGAGAACTTCGAGCGCTGGAACCGGCTCGGCGCCCGCGACACGACCGCCCGAGCGGGCGAGATCTGGCGCAAGACGCTGGAGGAGTACGAGGAGCCAACGCTCGATCCGGCGATCCGCGAAGAGCTGGCGGAGTTCGTCGTGACCAGGCGAACCGAGCTCGGCGACTAGCTCGACGGCGACCGCGGCGCCGAGTATGGTCCGCCGATGAGGCGGCAGTGGTCGACGCTGGTCGTGCTCGCGGGCTCGCTGGTCTTCCTGGCAAGTCTCTACCTGCCGTGGAGCGAGGCGTGCCCCTCCACGCAGCCCGGAGCGAGCAGCCTCCTCTGCGGACAGGCGATCGGCCTTGGGGATTGGCATTTCAACGGAGTCGGGCGAGCCGCCGCCCTGGTGGCTCTGTTGCTCGCCGTCTGCGCGGCTGTCCGGATCGTGTCCAAACCGGCACCTGACCTTCCGGTTTCATTCCTCGCCGTGCTCATGGGGTATCTCGCCGTCGCCGTTGCAGCCCAGACCCAGACGCGGCCCTATTCCCCATCCCGTGCCAAGACCGCGATTCACGTCCACTTCGCCTACGGCGCCTATCTCGGGCTGGCCGCAGCGTTGGTCGTGGTCATCGCGACGTTGGCTCCACATCGACGAGCCATTGCCTCTCACCGCTCGGTCGCCCACCTGGTCGGCGTCGCCTTCGTCGCCGCCCTGCTCGGCACACTGCTCTCGCCGTGGTGGCACTTTCAGGACTACAGCGGCAACTCGTGGACCACGCTCGGGGTCGCTGATCCAGCCACCACGGTCGCCGCCGCCTTGGTGGTCTGCCTGCCGATCGTCTGGTGGAGGAGGGGTGCCGCGGCGCCGTTCGTTGCGCTGCTGCTCGCGGCCGCGGGAGCGCTGTTCACGATTGGTGCCGTCTCACCGTTCCGCTCATCTCTGGCAACCACCGCCTGGGTGGCGATCGGGTTCGCGGCGGCGCTCGTCGGACTCACGGGGCTCGAGCTCCTTCGGGCGCGCACCCTGTCGCGCCCGTCGTGGCGTGTAAGTGCAACCGCCGGAGCTGCCGCCTTCGTGGTCACGGGGCTTTTCCTCCCTTGGCAAGGTGCGTGCTACGGAGTCGACAAGTCTCTAGGCGCCGACTCGGGGCGTTGCGTGACGACAAACGGCTGGAGCGCGGCAGGGGTCGTTGTCGCCGTCCTCGCAATCGCTTCGGTCATTGCTGCCATGGCTCCCCAACGCATAAGGGCGTCGCGCGTGGAGCTCGCGCTGGCATCGGCGTTGTTCTTCGCGACCTTGCGATTCGAGCTGATGGACGGACGCTTCTTCCTCTCTCGATACAGCGTCGGATCCGGCGCGACGGTCAGCCTCGTCGGCGTCGCACTTCTCGCGGTCCTCGCTCTCGTTCGTGTGCGACTGCCCCGCCTCGAGTGGCGCCGGGTTCCCGCACGGATCGCACCGATCGCAGTCTGCGTTGCCTACATCGCCATCGTCGTGCCGTGGTGGATCAACATCCTCCCCGCACGCCACCTGACGGGCGACATTCCGCTTTCCTGGCTGACCGTCGCAGGCGCACTCGTCGGCATCCACCTGCTCGTGCTGTGGATTCGACGCATTGCCAACGCAGGAGAAAGCGCGCCCTGGCTCGTGTTCGTCCCGCTCTTCCTGCTCGCACTCGCGGCGATTGACCTGATCGAGCGGCGGGCCACGTGGGAAATCAGATGGGACAGCATCATCGCGGGCATCTGCCTCCTGCTCGCCTTCTTCGGCTACGCCGAACGACGTGGCGGCGTGCGCAAGCTCCGGCTCCCCGAAGTCCTCCGAGTGGATCGGATCAGCGAGCCGTGATGTAGTCGGTCAGGTACTTGATCTTGACGCTCTGCTCCGTCGACTGGAACTTGACGAGGTCGCCGATCGAGATCATCCCGACGAGGGCGCCACTGTCGACCACCGGCACGTGGCGGATGCGGTGCTCGGTCATGAGCGCCATGCACTCCTCGATGTCGGTGTCGGGGGTGACGCAGATCACCGGAGCGGACATGATCTCGCGCACCGGGGTCGCCGCATCGTCACGTCCCTCGACGGCGGCGCGGCGCAGGTAGTCCCGCTCCGTCACGATCCCGGTGATCCCGTCACCATCGGTGACGAGCAGAGAACCGACGTTGGCCTCCACCATCGCCTTGACGGCGTCGAGGACGGAGGCGTCGCCATCGATTTGGAGAACGTCGCGCTGCTTCCCCTGCAGGATGTCGGCGACCGTGCTCACTCGCCGCAAATGTTACATCGGCCGACGCGGCGGAAGCTAGGCGGCGAAGGTGCCGTGGCCCGCGATCGTCGCCGCGTAGACGAAGCAGTTGCCGAGGATCGAGCGGCGGTGGTGCGTCAGCGTCCCGTCGAACGAGCCGCCAGTGAACGTCACGCTCACGCGATACGTCTGATTCGAGCAGCGGCTGCCGCGGTTCGTGACGGTGACGCTGCCGCCGGTGACCGCGCCGCCTAGCGTCACCCCGTTCACACCCACGACGGAGAACTTCCCGCCGGTCACGGCGACAGTCGGCGCGCTGGAGAGCGGCTTGTGCACGATCTGCGTCCGCCACACCGCCGGCAGTTCGCCTCGCGCAACCCCAACGAACGTCCCGCGAACGGAGCTGACCGGGATGATCTCGGTGCCGGTGAACGAGTCGGAGTACGAGGATGAAGCCGATGCCGCCGCCGCCAGGGGGAAGGTAAAGACAAGTGCGACGGCGACGGCAACCGGCTTCACGCGACCACCGTAACCCGCTGCTGTGAACGCACCGTTAGCAATCTGACAGGATTGCGGCGTGACCGCCGTCGAAGAGCCACGCGCAGCAGCGTTCGTCCGCCCGGACGGCAAGGAGAAAGTCACCGGCGCGGGCCGCTACACGGCCGACCTCAACCTCACCGGCCAGCTCGTCGCGAAGTTCCGCTACGCCGACCACACCCACGCGCGCATCCTGCGCATCGACACCGCAAGGGCGCGCGCCCTCCCCGGTGTGCTCGCGGTCGTCACGCACGAGGACGTTCCGGATGTCCTCTACGGCGGCATGGTCAAGGACCGTCGGCTGTTCGCGAAGGAGAAGGTGCGCTTCGAGGGAGACATCGTCGCCGGCGTCGCGGCGACGACCGCGGAGATCGCCGAGTGCGCCGCCGCACTGATCGAGGTCGACTACGAGCCGCTGCCGGCGATCACAGATTTCGAGGCGTCAATGGGCGAAGGCTCGGCCCTTGTGCACGACGACTGGGAGAGCTACGAAGCCGATGACGCGCTCCTTCGTGACGGAAACAGGCTCGGCTACTCGACGATCGTCAAGGGTGACGCCGCTGCGGCCATGGCCAGCGCGGACGTGGTCGTGAAGAGCCGCTTCGTGACCGACCCGGTGCAGGGCGTGCCGATTGAGCCGCGCGCGGTAATCGCGCAATGGCAGGGCGACAAGGTCACCGTCTGGACATCGACGCAGGTTCCGTATGCGGCCCGCGGCGGCATCGCGCACACGCTGCAGATCCCCGAGTCGAACGTGCGCGTGATCGTGCCGCTTCTCGGTGGCGGCTTCGGCGCGAAGTGCGACTTTCACTTCGAGGGCCACGTCGCAGCGCTTGCCCGGGCCGCCCGACGCCCTGTAAAGCTCGTGTTCTCGCGCCGCGAGGAGTTCTTCGCCGTTGGCCATCGACGCGAGGGAATGGTGATCGAGCTCGAGACCGGTGCCCGCGCCGACGGCACGCTGCTCGCGCGGCGCGGCCGGCTGGTGCTCGACAAGGGCGCCTACTGCGGCGAGGGCGGCTTCTTCGCGCAGATGGCTGCGATGCACGCGCTCGGCCCCTACAAGATCGAGACCGCGGACATCGAATCCTCGCTCAACTACTCCACGAATCAGCCTTCGTCCTCGATCCGCGCGCCGACCGCGCCGCAGGTGTGCTGGGCGCTCGAGCAACACATGGACGAGCTCGCCGAAGCACTCGGGATGGACCCGATCGACCTTCGCCGCCACACGCTGATCGAGGAAGGAACCGTGACGGCGACCGGTCAGAAGCTCGAGCGGATCGCGATGAAGGAGACGCTCGAGAAGGCGGTCGAGCTGATCGGCTACGGACAAGAGCTGCCCGAGGACGAGGCGATCGGCGTCGCCGTCGGCTGGTGGCCGTGCTTCGCCGCGAGCTCCGGCGCCTACGTGAAGCTGAACGGCGACGGCTCGGGGACGATCATCACCGGCGCGCAGGAGAACGGCACGGGCGCCGTGATGGCGATGCCCAAGTTCGTCGCCGAGGAGCTCGGCATGCAGCCCGAGGACTTCTCGATCCTCTACCAGGACACGGACGCGGCCCCTTCGGACATGGGCTCGTGCGGTTCGCAGACGACGTTCAACAGCGGGCGCGCGGTGATCGCGGCGGCGGTCGACCTGCGCGAGCAGCTGCTGGACGCCGCCTCAGACAAGCTTGAAGCGGCGCGCGACGATCTCGAGCTCGTCGGCGGAGCCGTGCGCGTGAAGGGCTCACCAGAGAAGACGGTGACGATCGCCGACCTCGCCGGGAGCGGAACGTTCCACGGCAAGGGCTCGGGCGAGCCGCCGGAAGGGCCGCCGGCGGAACCGGCGGAAGGGTGTGTCGGCCGCCTTGGGCTGGAGTCGTTCCACGCACCGCAGCTGATCGCGCACGCCGCGCGGGTGCGCGTCGACCGCGCGACCGGTGTCGTGCGCGTGCTCCAAGTCGCGGCCGCGCACGACTGTGGCCGGATCCTGAACCGGCTGGGCGCCGACGGCCAGGTCTACGGCGGCGTCGTGATGGGGATCGGGCAGGCGCTCTCGGAAGGAACGCAGCTCGACGCGGAAGGGCGCCACCGGAACGCGCATCTGACCGACTACAAGCTCGTGACGGCCTCCGACGCGCCGCAGATCGATGTCGCGTGGATCGAGACCGACACGCCGGGCGCGGGGCCGAAGGGGTCGAAGGGCGTCGGCGAGCCACCGTGCGTTCCCACCGCCGGTGCGATCGCGAACGCCATCGCAAAGGTGATCGGGTCGCGGGTGCGCTCGTTGCCGATGACGCCGGAGCGCGTCTGGGACGCCTCGCCGTGAGCGTCTCGTCGTACGTCACCGCTGGTTCGGTCGACGACGTGCTCGCCGCGCTCGCTGGCGGAGCGCGGCCGGTTGCGGGCGGCACCGACCTCGTCGTCGGGGCTCGCTCGGGCAAGTCGTCGCTACCGGAGAGCCTTGTCGCGATCCACCGCGTCGCGGAGTTGCGTGGAGTCCGCGTCTCGGCGGACGGTCTCCGCCTTGGCGCACTCGCAAGCCACGAGGCGATCTGCGAGAACGAGGAGATCCAGGCGCGCTACTCCGCTCTCGCGGACGCGTGCACGATCGTCGGCTCGCACGCGACGCGCGCGCAGGGGACGATCGGGGGGAATCTGATGAACGCGTCGCCGGCGATGGAGACCGGCGGGCCGTTGATCTGCCTCGGCGCGACCGTGACGCTGCGTTCCGCGGCCGGCGAGCGCACGATCGGCCTGGCCGACCTCTTCACCGGTCCTGGCAAAACGGTGGCAGAGCCGGGCGAATTGTTGATCTCCGTCGACGTGCCGGCACCTGCGGCTGGAACCGGCAGCGCCTATCTCCGGCTCGAGTACCGCCGCCAGATGGAGATCGCGGTCGTCGGCGCGAGCGCGCTGGTCACGGTCGACGGTGGCAAGGTGACTGACGCACGCATCGCGATGACGGCACTCGCACCGACAATCCGCCACGTCCCGGAAGCCGAAGCAGCGCTCATTGGCAGCGACGGCGGCCCGGCAGCGATCGAAGCGGCCGGAGAGGCAGTCGCGGCGGCGTCCTCCCCGATCTCAGACGTGCGCGGCTCCGCCGGCTACCGGCGCGCGATGGCAGCCGTAATCGCCGGTCGAGCGATCGAGCAAGCACTCGCGAGGGCGCGAGCATGAAGGTCGCAACGACGCTGACCGTGAACGAGATCGCCTACCCCGTCGAGCTCGACCCAGGCACGAACCTGCTCGCGGCCGTGCGCGACGTGATCGGCCTGACCGGCTCCAAGGAAGGGTGCGACGACTCCGAGTGCGGCGCCTGCATGATGCTCCTCGACGGTAAGCCGGTGAACTCGTGCTCGTACCTCGCCCTGCAGGCCGAAGGCAGCGAGATCACGACAGTCGAGGGACTCGCAACCGGCGAGAAGCTGGCGCCGCTCCAAGCAGCGTTCCTGTCCGAAGGCGGAGTCCAGTGCGGCTTCTGCACGCCCGGAATGCTGATCTCGGCGACGGCCCTACTCGACCAGAACCCAAGCCCGAGCGAAGACGAAGTGCGGATCGCCCTGAGCGGCAATCTGTGCCGCTGCACCGGCTACGACGGCATCATCAAAGCAGTACTCAGCGTCGCTAACGCCGTGTGAGTTAGGCGACCGCCAGCTCCGCCTCCTCAACTGTCCCGTTCGAGCTCGCCAGGTTGACGGTCACGATCGTCTCGATGATGCGCCCCGCGATCTGGTACGGATCGCCCTGCGAGTTCGGGCGGCGGTCCTCGAGGTAGCCGCGGTAGCCGTTCTCGACGAAGCTGTGCGGCACGCGCACCGACGCGCCGCGGTCGGCGACGCCATAGTTGAACGTGTCGATCGACTGCGTCTCGTGCAGCCCCGTCAGCCGCAAGTGATTGTCCGGCCCATAAACCGCGATGTGCCCGGCCTTGTGGTCGTCGAACGCATCCATCAGAGCCTCGAAGTACTCCTTGCCGCCGACCTCACGCATGTGCTGCGTGGAGAAGTTCGCGTGCATGCCGGAGCCGTTCCAATCGAGGTCAGCGCCGAGCGGTTTGCAGTGGAATTCGACATCGACGCGGTAGCGCTCGCACAGCCGCAGGAGCAGGTAGCGCGCAATCCAGACCTCGTCGGCCGCGCGCCTGGAGCCCTTGCCGAAGATCTGGAACTCCCACTGGCCCTTCGCGACCTCGGCGTTGACGCCCTCGTGGCCGAGCCCGGCGTCGAGGCACAGGTCGATGTGCGCGTCGACGATCTCGCGCGCGACGTCGCCCACGTTTTTGTAGCCGACGCCGGTGTAGTACTCGCCCTGCGGCGGCGGGAAACCGCCGGCCGCGGGGAAGCCGAGCGGGGCGCCGTCGCGGTAGAGGAAGTACTCCTGCTCGAACCCGAACCACGTGCCCGGGTCGTCGCCGATCGTCGCACGGCTGTTCGACGGATGCGGCGACCCGTCGGGGAGCATGACCTCGCACATGACGAGCACCGCGTTCGTGCGCGCCGGATCCGGGAAGACGCTGACGGGCTTCAGGATGCAGTCGGAATCGCTCCCCACTGCCTGCCGCGTCGAGCTTCCGTCGAACCCCCACTCCGGGATCTGCGCAGTCCGAGATGGCATCGATAGTACCCGTAACCCGTGTTACACTGAACCCGTGGCCAATCTCACGCTGATGATCGATGACGATCTCCTACGCCGCGCACGGATCCGCGCGCTAGAGCGCGGGACTTCCGTCAACGCGCTCGTTCGCGACTACCTCCGCCGATTCGCCGGTCGCGACGAAACGACCGACCCGCTGGACGCGTTCTTCGAGGTCGGCGACCGATCGGGCGCATCGAGCGGGCCGGCCGGACGAGCGTGGACGCGCGACGAGCTGCATGAGCGGTAAGACGTTCGTCGACACGAACGTCCTCGTCTACGCCCAAGACGCAGCCGATCCCAACAAGCAGCAGATCGCACGCGACGTGCTCCGCACACACGCGGACGATCTGGTCTTCAGCGCCCAGGTTCTGTCCGAGTTCTACGTCGTGGTTACCAGACGACTCGCCAAGCCGATGGATCCGCAGGCCGCAGCCACCGCCGTCGACCACCTCTCGGAGCATGCGATCGTCGCTACCGACGAACACCTCGTGCGCGAAGGCATCGCACTCAGCCAAGCTGCGCAACTTTCGTTCTGGGATGGGCTGATCATTGCGGCGGCACGGTCAGGTGGCTGTGGCTCGATCCTCACCGAGGATCTCGCGACCGGATCGACGATCGGCGGAGTCCGAATCGTGAATCCGTTTTCCGGCGAGAGCGCCTAGCCGCCGCGCTCGGTTCGATCACAACTCGTGACGGTAGAACTCGACCGGCTCCGGGGGGAGCGGGGTGTTGCCGAGGATCAGGTCTGCGGACTTCTCGGCGACCATCATCACCGGCGCGTAGATGTTGCCGTTCGTCACATAGGGGAACACCGAAGCGTCGACGACCCGCAGCCCGTCGACTCCGCGCACGCGCATCGTTAGCGGGTCGACCACCGCGCCCTCACGAACGCCCATCGTGCAGGTGCACGACGGGTGCAGCGCGGTTTCGGCGTCGCGTGCAACCCAGTCCAGGATCTCCTCATTGGTCCCGACCGCCGGCCCCGGCGAGATCTCGCCCTCGCTGAACGGCTCGAACGCGGGCTGCTCGAGAATCGAGCGCGCGACCCGCACCGCCTCCACCCACTCCCGCTTGTCCTGCTCCGTCGACAAGTAGTTGAAGCGCAGCGCCGGATGCACGCGTGGGTCGGTCGACGTGATCCTCACGGAGCCGCGCGCATCGGAATACATCGGCCCGACGTGCACCTGATAGCCATGTCCGCCGGCCGGCTGCGAGCCGTCGTAGCGGATCGCGATCGGCAGGAAGTGGAACATCAGGTTCGGGTAGGCGACATCGTCGTTCGAGCGGACGAAGCCACCGCCCTCGAAATGGTTCGTCGCCCCCGGGCCGGAGCGGAAGAGCAGCCACCGCGCCCCGACCCACGGCCGGTTGCGCCACTTCATCGCCGGCGCGACCGACACCGGCTGCTTCGAGCCGTGCTGGATGTAGACCTCGAGATGATCCTGGAGGTTCTCGCCGACGCCCGGCAGATCGTGGACGACATCGAGCCCGAGCGCCTCCAGTTCAACGGCCGGCCCGACGCCGGAGAGCTGTAGCACCTGCGGCGAGTTGATCGCGCCGCCGCACAGGATGACCTCGCCCCCGAACGCGATGTGCGTGTTGCCGCGCCCGGTCGAGTACTCGACGCCGACCGCGCGCGCACCCTCGAAGACGACCCGCGTCACAAACGCGCGCGTCTTCACCTCCAGGTTCGGTCGACCCATGACCGGATGCAGGTACGCGCGGGCCGCGCTCAACCGCCGGCCGCGGCGGATGTTGCGATCGAAGGCGGCGAAGCCCTCCTGCCGATAGCCGTTCACATCGTCGGTCAGCGGGTAGCCAGCTTCCTGGACGGCCTCGAAGAAGGCGCCGAACAGCGGGTTCGTAACCGGGCCGCGCTCCAGCACGAGCGGCCCGTCGCCGCCGCGGAACTCGTCCGCGCCCGCCAGGCACGTCTCCATCCGCTTGAAGTACGGCAGGCAGTGCGCGTAGTCCCAGGTCCCCATCCCGGCGTCGGCGCCCCAGCGCTCGAAGTCGAGCGGGTTGCCGCGCTGGAAGATCATCCCGTTGATCGACGACGAGCCGCCCAGCACCTTGCCGCGCGCGTGGTAGATCCGCCGGCCATTCATGTGCGGCTCCGGCTCGGACTCGTACTTCCAGTCGTAGAAGCGGCTGCCGATCGGGAACGCAAGCCCGGCCGGCATGTGGATGAAGACGTCCCACGGGTAGTCGGGGCGACCGGCTTCGAGCACGAGCACGCGGGTGGCCGGGTCGGCGCTGAGGCGATTCGCAAGCGCGCAGCCCGCCGAGCCGCCGCCGACGATGACGAAGTCGTAGCTCTCGGCGGCCATGGGCGCGATGCTATCCCGCGAGGAGCGCGACTCCCACTGCGACGGCTACGGCTCCCGCAAGCCGAACTGGGCCGACACGCTCCTTGAGCAACGGCGCTGCCAGAGCTGTCGCGATCACAATGCTCGTCTCGCGCACCGCCGCGACCGACGCCGCTGACGCGCGCTCGAGCGCGGCCAGCACGAGCGCATAGGCACCGAACGACGCTAGGCCGGCGGCGATCGACGCGGGCACAATCGCCGCGCGAACGCGTGACGGCCCGCGAACGACGAGCACTGTCCCTGCGTAGCCGATCGTCGCCGGGATCATGCTCAGCTCGAGGTACGTGATCGGGCTCGCGTAGCGGATGCCGTGCTTGTCGAGCAGCGTGTACGACGCGATCGTCGCGGCTATCGCGAGCCCGAACCCGACTCCGTTCGACCCCGTCGGGCGACGGAAGCCACGCACGACGAGCACGCCGGCGGCAACGAGGCAGACGCCCACGACCTGCGTCGCCGACGTCGCAGCCGAGAGAGCCGCGGCCCCGAAGACCAGGACGATCACTGGAGCGAGCCCGCGCGCAAGCGGGTACACGACCGAGAGCTCCGAGCGGCGGTACGCGGTCGCGAGCAGCGTGAAGTAGACGAGTTGCAGCATCGACGTGACCGCGATGAACGGCCACACGCGTGAATCGACGCGCCACGTCAACGCGGTTACCGGCGCGAACACGACAACGGCCGCGACAAGCGCTACCGCCGTCGCGCACTCGACATCTCGCTCGCGAGCCAGCAGCAGATTCCAGAACGCATGGAGCACCGCCGCCGCGAGCGCGAACACGAGGGCGAGGGGCGGCATCGCAAGCGGACAGTACGCTTCCGGCGCGGATGTCCCGAACGCGCGCTGTCATCTTCGACTTCAACGGGACGCTCTCCCACGACGAGCCCATCCTGCTCCGGATTTACCAGGAGCTCTTCGCCGCGCACGGTCGCCCGCTTACCGCGAACGACTACTTCTCGCAGCTCGCCGGCAATACCGAGGAGGCGATCATCCAAGGCTGGCTCGACGTCGACGGTAACGAGCTGGAGGCGCTCGTGGCGGAGCGGATCTCGCGCTACCGCGCTGCGGCAGACGGCGCAACCGTACCGGAGACGATCCGCGATGCGGTTCGCTTCGCCGCGGCGCGCGGGCCGGTGGCGATCGTCTCGGGTGCGTTCCGCGCCGAGATCGAGCCTGTGGTCGCTGCGGCCGAGTTGACCGAGCTGTTCGCCGCCGTCGTCACCGCCAACGACGTCGTGAACGGGAAGCCGGCGCCCGATGGCTACCTCCGCGCGCTGTCTCTTCTCGGCGATCTTCCGCCCGCTGAAGTCGTCGCGTTTGAAGACACGGAGGCGGGCGTCGCGTCGGCCAAAGCGGCCGGGCTGCGTTGCATCGCCGTCCTCGGGACGCTCCCCGCCGCACGGCTCGCCGCAGCCGACGAGATCGTGGAGCGCATCGATGCCGCGCTGCTCGCGCGCCTGCTCGATCCCCGCCCGTGAAGATGCATGCCGACGAGCTCGAGATTGACGACTCTCTCGTCCGTCGGCTGCTCGCGGCGCAGTTTCCGCACTGGGCCGACCTCCCGATCGAGCGAGTCGAGCCTGCGGGGACGGACAACGCGATCTACCGGCTCGGCGACGACCTAGCCGTGCGACTGCCACGCATCCACTGGGCGGCCGGCCAGCCCGAGAAGGAGCACGAATGGCTGCCGAAGCTCGCTCCGCTGCTCCCGTTGCCGATCCCGGTGCCGCTCGCGCTCGGAGCTCCCGGCGAGGGGTATCCATGGCACTGGTCGCTGTGCCCGTGGCTCGAGGGTGAGACTGCGACTCTCGATCGAGTCGCCGATGCGCGCCAGCTCGCCGCTGATCTCGCGCAGTTCGTTGCCGCGCTCCGCCGGATCGATCCCGCAGGTGGGCCGATCGCCTCCCGCGGCGGGCCGCTCGCGCCGTTAGCCGACGAGATTCTCGAGGTGATCGGCTCCCTCCGAGGGGAGTTCGGCGCCGACGCGGTGACCGCGGCGTGGAACGCGGCGCTCGATGCACCGCCTTGGGATGGCCCGCCGGTGTGGACACATGGCGATCTCGATCCGCGGAACCTGCTCGTCGCACACGGAAGGCTCAGCGGCGTCATCGACCTCTCTGGCGTCGGCGTCGGCGATCCTGCATGCGACGTTGCGTCCGCTTGGAAAGTCCTGCCCACCCAGGTGCGCGCCATCTTCCGCGAGGCGCTTTCCGTCGACGCCGCAACCTGGGAACGCGGCCGCGGCTGGGTGATCCAGCAGGCGGTCATGATCCTCTCCTACTACACCCTCGAGACAAACGCGGTGCTCGTGCTGGAGGCTCGCCGCTGGCTGAACGAGGTGCTCTCATCACCTGGGTGATCGCACACCGCGGCGCTTCGTGGGACGAGACCGAAAACACGCTGCCGGCGTTCGAGCGGGCGATCGCGGTCGGCGCCGACTTCGTCGAGTTCGACGTCCAGGCAGCGAGCGACGGAGCGCTCGTCGCCTTCCACGATCTCGAGCTCGACCGCTTGACACCGCTAAAAGGCCCGCTCCGCAACCGGCCGCTCGCCGAGCTGCTCGAGGTTGGCATCCCCACGCTCGACGACGTGCTCGACGTCTGCGCGGGCCGAATCGGCGTGATGGCCGAGCTGAAGAGCCCGCACCTCTACCACCGCCAAAACATCGTCGCGCGAACGGTCGCGGCTCTCCCGGGCGACGCTGTCGTGATCTCGTTCAACAAGCCGGCCCTGCTGGAAGCGCGGCGCCACCGGTCCGAGCTGCGCATGCTCCAGCACGTCGGCTACGGCGCCTCGATCGCCGCCGCAGCCAACTACGCGTGGGGGGTCGGCTTCCACAACCAGCGCGTCACAGCCCGCGGGCTCGCGAAAGCTCGCGCGCTAGGTCTCGCGACGACCGTCTACACCGTGAACGAGCCAGGGCGCATCCGAGAGCTCGAAGCGCTCGGCGTCAACGGCGTCTTTACTGATCGTCCAGAGCTAGCGCTGCGGACACTTGCTCGGCCTCGTCATCCGTCAGGCTGAGCAGCCTGGGGCTGTCGGCCGGGAAACGCACAGACGTGAGCGTTCCGATCGGGGTCGAGCCTACGCGTGCCGTCGGGATGTCGGCGGTGATCTCGCCCTCGCCGACCGCGACTTTAACGCGCGTAACGGAGCCAAGGAACGTGTGCGAGACGACCGGGCCGCTGAGCACACCGCTCGGCTGAGAGCCCGCACCGAGAGGCTCGAGCTCGACGGTCTCCGGCCGGACGAGCAGGAGCACGCGCTCACCCGACGCGCGTCCGTGCGCTGCATCGACCGCGAGCCGCACGCCCGCGTACTCGACGCCGCCGTCGGCCACGGTCGCCCGCAGCCGGTTCATCGTCCCGATGAACTCCGCGACAAACGGCGTCGCCGGCGAGCCATACATCTCGGACGGCGGGCCGACCTGCTCGATGCGACCGCCATACATCACCGCCACGCGGTCGGAGATCGAGAGCGCCTCCTCCTGATCGTGCGTGACGTAGATCGTCGTGATTCCGAGCTCGAGCTGAATGCGTCGGATCTCCTCGCGCAGCTGCACGCGCACCTTTGCGTCGAGCGCCGAGAGCGGCTCATCAAGGAGCAGCACCTTCGGCTCGATCGCAAGCGCGCGCGCCAGCGCAACCCGCTGCTGCATGCCGCCGGAAAGCTGGTGCGGATACCTCTTCACCGCATGACTGAGGCCAACAAGGTCGAGCAGCTCGCCGACGCGCTTGCGCCGGTCGCCGCGCGGCTGCCTCCGCACGCGCAACCCGTACTCGACGTTCTGCTCGGCGTTCATGTTCGGAAACAGGCTGTACGCCTGGAAGACCATCCCCATGTCGCGGCGATTCGGCGGCACGCTCGAGACATCTTCACCGTCGACGACGATGCGGCCCGACGTCGGGCGATCGAAGCCGGCGACCAGGCGAAGCGCGGTCGTCTTGCCACAGCCGGACGGCCCGAGCAGCGAGAGAAACTCGCCGGTCTCGAGCGCAACGCTGATCCCCTTCAGCGCCTCGAAGTCGCCGAAGCTCCTGCGCAGCTCTTGCAACTCGACGTGTGGCATCAACGACCTCCCGCCGGTTGAGTTCGATTTCGACCAGAGCCGCGGCCGACGAAGAGCAGCCCGAGCATCGCGGCCCACGTGATGCCGAAGCTGACGAGCGACAGCGCAGCCGCCTCGTAGACCTTCTCCGCGTTGACCTGCTGGATGTAGGTCGGGAACGTGAAGAACGCCGAGAGGCTCGCGATCGTGAACTCACCCATCACGATCGCCAGTGTCAGGAACGCCCCGCCGAGCGCCGCCGTCCGAATGTTCGGCAGGATCACCCGGCCCATCGTCGTCCGCCAGCTTGCGCCGAGGCTCTGCGACGCCTCCGTCAGCGTGTGGATGTCGATCGCACGGAACCCGGCGTCCAGCGACCGGTAGACGTACGGGAAGGCGAGGATCACGTAGGCCGAGGTGAGGAAGTAGTGCGGCTTCTCGAGGAACCAGAGCGGCGCGTGGATCGTGCCGTTGTAGAACTTGAGCAGCCCGACGACGAGGATGATCGGCGGCACCACGAACGGCAAGATCGTCATGAATTCGATGTACGGGCGGACGCGCGGCAGCTTCAGGTGCACCCAATAGGCGGTCGGGACGAGCAGGACGAGGCTGATCGCGATCGTCTCGAGCGCGAGCTCGACGGACAGCTGGAGCGTCTTCCAGAACGTGCGGTCGTGGATGACGGTGCCGTAGGCGCTGAGGCTATAGCTCGAATTCGACCCGCTCTGGAGGCTGAAGAGCATCGTCGCGACGAGCGGCACGAGGAAGTAGACGCCACCGATCAGCAGCCACGTCACCGCGGAGAACGAGATCCGCGTTCTCACTTCATCCACTTCGACGCGCGACGCTGAACGAGCGTGTACAGAACCATCGATGTGGCGATCACGATGATCATCCCGAACGCGAGCGCCTGGCTCAGATGCGGGTTCGAGAGCACGTCGCCGCCGATGTTCTGGCCGATGATGATCGGCACAAGGCTCACTCCACCGAGCTGCGACGCCGTGGCGTAGGCGGCGAACGAGTTGCCGAACAGCAGGATCGTCGCACCGAGCACCGACGGCAGCAATACGGGGAAGCCGATATGGCGCCAGTACTGGAACGAGCTCGCCCCGAGGTTCGACGACGCCTCACGCCACTCGGTCCGCAACCCGTCGATCGCCGGCGCGATCACGAGGATCATCAACGGGATCTGGAAATACAGGTAGACGAGCGCGACGCCCCAGAACGAGAAGAGCGTGAAGCCGTGGCGGTAGAGGTTGACGCCGAGGTGGTCGTTCAGCAGCTTCGTGACAATGCCGGTGAAACCGAGCGTCGCGATGAAGGCAAAGGCAAGCGGGATGCCGGCAAAGTTCGCCGCGACGCCCGAGAACGTCGTGAGGAGCGGCCTGATCCATCGCGGCGTGCCGTTTCGCACAGCGGCGTACGCCAGCAGCAGACCGAGGGTGCCACCGATGATCGCCGTGACGAGGCTGATCTCGATACTCGTCTTGAAGGCACGTACGTACTCCGGTGTGTGCACCACCGTCGAGAGGTTGTCGAACGTGAACTTGCCCTTGTCACTCTTGAACGCGCCCACGAGGACGACCCCCGAGGGGAGCAGCAAGAACGCCGTCGCGTATGCGAAGAACGGCACGACGCCGAGCCACGCAAGCGGAAAGCGACGCCGGCCGGGTCTCGACGGACCCGGCCGGACGACGCTGTCAGCTTCGGCGCTAGTCAGGTTCCTAGGCCCCGAGAACCTTCGGGCCCCACTCAGCGGCGACCTTGGCCTTCGCCTTGGAGATCTGCGTGAGGCTCGCGACCTTGACGTTTGCATAGAGCGCCGCAGGCGGCAGCGCCGCGAGCAGCGCCTTCGGGATCACCTTTCTGGCGACGAGGTCCGGGAACCGGGCCGGATGCGCGAAGCCCTTGAGGAACAAGAGCTGCCCCTGGTCGGAGTAGAGGAACTCCTCCCAGAGCCTGGCCGCCCACGGGTGCGGTGCGGTCGCGTTGATCGCCTGGCAGTAGTACCCGGCGTAGGCACCGCTCTTCGGGACGCTGACCCCCCACTTGAAGTTCGTGTAGATCTTCTTGTAGGCCAGCTGGTTGTAGTCCCAGTCCATCGTGATCGGCGTCTGGCCTGAAGCGACGGTCTGTGGCGTCACGTTGACCGCCTGAAACTTCCCGGCCTTGTTCAGCTTCGCGAAGAAGTCGATCCCCGGTCCGATGTCGTTGAGCGAGCCACCATTGGCGAGCGATGCTGCAAAGACGCCCGAGAAAGCGGCGTTCGCCTTACGTGGATCGTCGTTCAGGGCGAACTTGGCGTTCGCTGTGAGGAGATCGCTCCAGTCCGTCGGCACCTTGTCGACGACGCTGAGGTTCGCGCCGAATGACATGACGCCCCAGTAGTCCCCGGTCCAGAAGCCGCGACCGTCCTTCATCGCGCGGGGGATCGTCCTGAAGTTCGTGTTGTAGTACCTGGCGTACAGCCCTTGGTTCGCGGGACCGACGGCGAAGCCAGGACCGACGTCGACGGCATCTGGGGCACGGCTCTGACCCTTGAGCGAGATGACCGCCTGGACCTCTTCGCCCGAGCTGCCTTCCGGGTTGTCGACCGTGTTCGGGATCCCGTACTTCTTGGAGAAGGTCGGGATGATCTCGCCGTAGTTCGCCCACTCCGGCGGCGTGGCGATCAGGTTCAGCTTCCCTTCCTTCTTCGCCTCGGCGACCAACTCAGCCATCGAGATGCTCCCACCTTTGAGCGGCGGCGCCTTGAGCACCGTCTGGCGCGCGGCCAGCGCGGCCGCGGGCGCCGAAAGAACCGTCAGTCCTGCTCCTGCTGCCAGCCCTCGCTTGAGGAGCCTGCGCCGATCGAGCTTGTCTTCGTCGAGCCTGCGCAGGAACTCATACTCCTGCTCTTGGAAATCCTCCATCTGCCCTCCCGTTTGCATGGCCTACCTCGCCACCGTATGGGTGATCAACACGCCCGAGCATTCGGACGCAACGTACTCCTTGCACACTCGTGAATTGTTTTCAAGTGGTGGCTGCATTGTGAAAGGCTGACCGGATGACCGGCTTCTGGCCAACCGACGGCGTCTGGCTCCGGTGCGCTCTCCACGCACACACGACGCGGTCGGACGGTGAGCTGCCGCCGGCTGGCCTCGCACAGCACTACGCGCGTGCCGGCCGAGCTAGCCACGCTGGGCACGGAGTACGCCGACCTCGCGCGCACCGCGGACTGGATCGAGGAGCACGGCGGCATCGCCTTTCTCGCGCCGCGGGCTGTCGTCGGTGCACTGGGATGAGTTGCTCGACGCCGGCCGCGTCTGCCCTGCGATCGCGACGGACGATTCGCATCATCCCGGGTTCGGCTCGGACCACGCGTGGACGTGGGTGCGGGCAGCCGAGCACTCCGCTGCAGCGGAGTTGCGCGCCCTCGCCACCGACTCGTTCTAACGAGCTAGTCGTCCAATGTCGTGGTCTCGGGGGCCTCGGGCGGCTCGGGCTGATCGGATGTCTCCGAGCTCGGCGCGCTGAGGGCGACCGAGGGTGACACCGGCGTCGACGGTGCTGCCGGCGGCGGGACAGCTCCGTCTGTTGGCGCGCCGCTCGGCGGAGGTGCGACTGGCGGTAGGCCGCCATGATCTGTCGGCGCGGCGGCGGGAGAGTTGGCAGGATCGCTCGGCGCCGGATCATTCGTCGTTGAGGCAGGCGGCGGAGCTTTGAGGCTGCGATCCCCCATCCGCGTCGGCGCCGCAGCGGTTACGAGCATCCGAACGGGCAACACAGCCGCCTGCGGCACAGAAACGCGTTGGGCTTTCACCGCCACGTCTTTCCGCACGTATTGCGCCGGACGCTGTGGGACGAGGGCCGCCTGAGCAACTATGGTTGGCGCCGGGACAGGTGCGGCCGAAGCAACCGGCGAAGGCGCATGTCGACCGAGCCCGGCCGAACTGGCAACGACAAGCGCAGCTCCGGCACCGGCCGCCGCAAGCTTGGCGGCGATCGGCAGCGACGCCAGCTTTGCGAGCGTCCCCATTGCAGGCTGATCAAATCCGGGGATCAGTCGCGCGAGCTGGTCGCGAAGCGCCACTGGGACGAGCAGACCGTTCACGCCGCTGAGCGCGCGCCGCAGGCTCGTGCGAGCCCGGAAGAGCAGCGAGTCGACCGCCGGTTCGCTCACCCCGAGCGCGAGCGCCAACTCGCTGTACGAGAGACCGGCGAACTCGCGCAACATGAACGCCTCGCGTTGCGGCCGTGACAACGCCTCGAGCCCCGCTCGCAGGACAGCGAAATCCGCGTTGCGCTCGGCGAGCTCGAGCGGATCGGCCTGCGGCGACGGAACCTCGTGCAGCGCGAGCGGTTCGCGCATCCGCAGCTTGATCCTCGACCAGCACTCGTTGCGGGCGATCGCCGCGAGCCACGCCGCCGGCTCCCGCGGCACTGCGCCACCAAGCAAGCTGCGATAGGCAGACAGGAACGACTCCTGCGCCGCATCCTCCGCCTCCGTCACATCTCGAAGCAGGAAACGACAAAGCCCAAGGACGGTTCGCCCATGGGCTTCGTACAGCGCAGCGACCCGGACACCAGCGTCCGGGTCGCACGCCTCAAACAGCTGCTGACTAACGGTCACCGCCGCCGCCGTCACCACTGCCGCTGCCACCTCCGTCACCTGAACCCTGGTCACCTGAACCGCTGCCAGAGCCGTCGTCGCCGGGGCCGGCTTGGTCGCCGCCGCTGCCGTCGTCCGCGCCGGGCTGTCCGTCATCACCGGAGCCGCCCTGGTCATTACCCTGGTCCTCGCCAGCTTGAACCGAGTCGACCGACACGAGTGTGAAGACGTTGTTCGCATCGACGGACACAGACAGCTCTACCTCGTCACCGATGGCCAACGTAGCCGGGAGCAGAGTCGGATCGGACACCGTGATCGAGATCGGCAGGCCTTCCACATTCACGACTAACGGCGACACCGTCACGACCTGACCCTCGACCTCGACGGTCGTCGTCGTGCCGAGCGCTTTCGCCGATGTCTCGCGCACACCGCCCTTGCCAATCGCAACACCGAACCGCGCGATCGAGCCCGGGGCGAGCCCTCGAGAAGCAAACGATCGTGTAGCGCTGCGACGTCCGATCGCGATCACGCTACCACCCGTCGAGACCAGCGTCCGGCTCGCCAGCCGCCGAATCACGACGCCCTGAACCATCGCGCTGCGCACGTGGCCGAGCACCCGGAGAGAACTCGCGCTCACCGTTCCATCGCTCAACTTCGCGCCGCCGACCCGGATTCGATCTCCGAGCCGCACCGCCGCGAGCCGCGCGTGCACCGTCCGCGCCGCGCCCGACTGGGTTGCCACAACCAGCGTCCCACGCTTCGCTTCCTTCGCGACAACGACACCGGTGAACGTCGAGCCGGCCGCATGCGCGGCAGCTGGGATAACAGCCGCGGCCATGACCGCAAACGAAAGGATCAATCTCGTACGCACAGGAACTCCTCGGATCGGAAACAGAGACGGCCCGGACGGTTCACCGAACAAGTCGGTCACCAAGTAAGAGCGGTCAGCCGCGAAAAACCTGCGCACCCATACGGGGGATCCTCAAGCAAAAGCTCGTTGGAGGCGCACAAACAGCGCCTCGAGAGCGAGCGACGCGTTCACATTGAACTCCTCGGCTCCGCGCCAGGCCGTCCGAACTATCTCCGCGGCTCGCTCGGCCGCGACACCGCGCTCCGAATCGGCGCGGAGATCGTCAAGGCGATCCGCATAAGTCGCTGCCGCCTCGGCTCCCGCGGACACGACCACAAGATCTCGGTACCACGCTGCGAGCGCCTCCAGCGACGCGAGCAGCTCGTCGCGCTCAGCACCGCGCTGCGCGCGCCTGACCCGCTGCTCGGCGTCACGCCCCGTCAACTCGCGTCGCTCGACCTCGGCCTCCTCGCCCTCCTTCGCGCGCTTGCCAGCGCTCGACGTCGCCTCCAGGACGACACCTGTCGCGCGAGCTGGGTCGAACGAAGCGTCGAGATACACCGAGCGTGCCGTGTCGACGAGCTGACGACGCGCCTCGGCGTGCTCCGGATCGAGCAGGCGCTCGGCACGATCAAGTCTCCCGCCGGAACTCCGGGCGATCGCGGTGACCGTCGCCTCGTCGAGCGCGGAATCCCGGCCCGCAACCCACGCGCGCACGGCCCCGTCGGACAGCCGGTGGAACGGCACGAGTTGGCAACGCGACCGGATCGTCTCGGGCAGCGGCCCGAGCTCGTCGGCGACAAGAACCATCGTCGCGTACGCCGGCGGCTCCTCCAGATCCTTGAGCAGCGCGTCGGCGGCGTCAGCGTTCAGCCGATCGGCCTCGAGAAGGAGATAGACGCGCCGATCCGCCTCGAATGGCCGCATGTGGAGATCGCGGCGCATCGCGCGAATCTCGTCGATCCGGATCATCTCGCCGAGCGGCTCAAGAATGTAGAGATCCGGGTGGATCGAGCGGCGCCCCTGCGAGAGTTCGTCGTCGCCAATGATCGCCGCGGCAAACGCCCGAGCCGCCGCGGTCTTCCCGACACCAGCCGGCCCGTGCAGGAGATACGCGTTCGCAGGCCCGTCGGCGAGAGCGGCAACGAGCAGGCGCTTGGCCGCAGTCTGCTCAGGAATGGCTGAGAAAGGCACCGTGGATCCTCTCCGCAAGTTCGTCCGGCGGGAGCGTCGCATCGAGGACGACGATCCGCTCCGGAAAGCGGGCGGCAAGCTCGCGGTAGCCCGCGGCGGCGCGGGCGTGGAAGCTCGCGTCCTCGCGCTCGAGCCGATCTCGCTTCCCAGTCATGCGCGAGTCGGCGACGGTGGCGTCCATCTCCAGCAACAGCGTGAGATCGGGAAGCAGACCGCCAACCGCGGCGAGATTCAGGTCGAGCACGCGTTCGAGCCCGAGCCCGCGTGCGATGCCCTGGTAGGCCACCGACGAGTCGACATAGCGATCGCAGAGCATGACCGCCCCACGCGCGAGCGCCGGCCGGATCACCTCCTCGACATGCTGCGCGCGCGACGCCGCATAGAGCGCTGCCTCCGCCCACGGCGCCACGTTGCCGCCGTGCAGGAGGAGATCGCGAATCGCTTCGCCAAGCTCGGTTCCGCCTGGCTCGCGCGTCACGACCACGGTCTGCCCCTTAGCCGTCAGGCGTTCGGCGAGCAAGCGCAGCTGCGTGGTCTTGCCGGAGCCGTCAAGCCCCTCGAAGGTGACGAACATCGAAGTCAAGGATACGAGTGCGCACTCATCTAGGGTTGGGCGATGCGCGTGATCGTCACAGGCGGAGCCGGGTTCATCGGCTCGCACGTCGTCGATGCCCTCGTGGCGCGCGGCGATGAGGTGCATGTCCTCGACAACCTCGCGACCGGCTCCAGAGAAAATGTCGCGCCAGCCGCGATGCTTCACGAAGGCGACATCCGCACTGATGCTGGGCGGCTTTTCGACAAAGTCCAACCGGAGCTGTGCGTGCATCTCGCGGCCCAAGCGGATGTCAGCACCTCGGTTCAGCGGCCCGACTACGACGCCGAGGTGAACGTACTCGGCACGGTGCGGATCCTGGAAGCGGCTCGCGCCCACGACGCGCAGGTCGTCTTCAGCTCGACGGGCGGCGCGATCTACGGCGAGTGCGACGGCCCTGCGGCCGAGGCGGCGCCACGCCGGCCGCTCTCGCCGTATGGCATCGCGAAGCTCGCAGCCGAGGAGTACCTCGCCGGCTGGAATCGCCTCTACGGGACAGGCCATGTCGCGCTCCGCTTCGCGAATGTCTACGGCCCGCGCCAGTCGGCGAGCCTCGAAGGAGGCGTTGTCGCGATCTTCCTCGAGCGCATGGCGGCGGGCCAGCCGACAGCGATATACGGCGACGGAGGCCAGACGCGCGACTTCGTCTACGTCGGCGATGTCGCCGAAGCCGTTCTCGCGGCTGTTCGTCACGCTGGCGGCGTCTTCAACATCGGAACCGGAGTCGAGATCTCCGTCAGTGAGCTCCACGCGGCTTGCCGCCGCGCCACCGGATCGGCCGATCTTCCCTCGCGCGGGCCAGCGCGCGAAGGCGATGTCGTCCGCAGCGTGATTGACCCGACGCTCGCCGCGACCGCGCTCGGCTGGCACGCGCGGACATCGCTCGACGACGGCCTCGCCCTCACGTGGGCGGCGGCGCAGGACTGACGCTGGAGAAGGACTAGCGCCGGGGCAGGCGAACTCCCGTCTCGCCATGGATCATCCGCTCACAGCGTTCGACACCGTCCGCCCCTGGCGCACCGCGACCCTCATTGCCGTTGCGGTTGCTGCGCTCGAACTCGTACTGCTTGTCATCGTCGGAGGAACGCTGTTCGCACGCCACGCGACCTCCGCGCATGCGACACCCGTTCGCGCGCACACCGTCCGCGTCGCGCCCACCCGGCTCCACATCACGAAGGCGAAGCCCGCAGCCCTCCACCTCACGCGTCGCCACGTCGGCGTGCTCATCCTGAACGGAAACGGCCAGCACGGCGCCGCGTCGTCGGCAGCCGCGCGCGTACGCAGCCACGGCTATCCGATCCGGGCAGTCGGGAATGCGCAGCGGATGGACTACACGCGCAGCATCGTGATGTTCCGCCCCGGCTTCGAGGCCGAGGGCCGCCGCCTCGGACGCGACCTTGGGATCGCGACCGTCGGCCCGCTCGACGGCCTCCGCGCGGCGCAGCTGCACGGCGCCAAAGCCGTTCTCGTCGTCGGCTAGCCGGTTTATCCGCAGACGCGGTCGTTGTTGACCGCGTCGCGCGCCTGATCGAGCTCGCCGCGCTTCGTCCATTCGCTGCCGTTCGGGTCGAGCGTGTACGCGTGGTTGAACGCGGTGTACGCGGCGCAGAGATCCTTCGAGCCGTAGAACTCGAACTGGCCGAGCCGGTACCACGTGCTCGTGTTCTCGGGTTGGAGGCGCGTCGCCTGCTGGAAGCGCGCCCGCGCGGTCGGAATGTCGCCCGCGCGCGCCGCGGCCTCGCCGAGTGTGTAGAGCGACTCCGGCCGAAGCGGGTTCAGGCTCCGCGCGCTGTTCGCGTCGGATACAGCTTGCTCGAGCTGGGCGGCGTCGATCCCGCGTGTCGCCGAATCGAGCTTCCGCGCCGCGAGCCACGGCGAGCCGAGCGAGACGACAGCCGCTACGGCGAATCCTGCCACTGCAATCGGCACGACGATGCCGCCACCAGCCGGGCGTAGCGGGCGCCCCCCGCCGAGCAGCACGCCGGTCACGAGCAGCGCCGGCCCGGTGAGCGCGAGAAAGTCGAGATCGAAGTCGACAAGTGCATGTGCCGCGTAGACGACGGGCAATGCAACCAGCGCGACGGCTGCGGCGTGCTCTTCGCCTTCGAGCCGGCGCCGCGCGCGCACGATCCCGAGCCCCGCGGCACCGACGAACACGACGAGCAGCGCGCCTCCCACGATTCCCGTGTCGGCGAGGATCTGAAGCGGCACCGAGTGCGGCTCGGTGACGGAATCCGCGTCGCGTCGCACCTGTGTTCGCGCGATCGCGAACGTGCCCGCACCCGAGCCGCCCAGCGGATGGTCGGCGAAGATCCGCGCCGCCTCGCGCCACCACTGCAGCCGGTTGTTCGCGCAGAGCGAGCCGACGCGCCCGGGGTCGTTCACGCACTCGCCGCCCGAGAACCGATGTGACCCGGCGGCAACGCCGATGCCGGCGACGACTGCGACGATCGCGAGAGCGGCGAGCGCGCGCGCGAAGAGCCGCTCGCGGCCGACCGCAAACCGCGGGAGCCACAAGCTCGCGACGATGGCGGCGCCGGCCTCGACAACGGCGAGCACCCCGAAAATCGCTCCGTCGTGGACGCGTCCCGCATGCGCGACGCCAGTGCCGACGAGCGCCGGTCGGGTGAAAACCCAGCCCGCCACGAGCGCCGCCGGCACACCCGCGCCGACCGCCACCAGCGCACTCTCGAGCCGACTACGACCGAGCCAGAGCCACAACCCAAGCGCAGGCACGGCACCGATCACGCCTGCCCGCGACGACGTGAGCAGGACGACGAGCACTGAGACGTAGACGACCAACGTCCCGGCCACGCGCTGCGCGATTCGGCCCGCAACAGCGAGCCACAGCCCAAGCGCGACCCCCGCATCCGCCAGCAGCGCGAGCCCGTTCGCGTACCCGATCGGGCTCTGCAGCCGCCCGACACCGAGCAGATCCGACGGCCCGAGCGATGGGATCGCCTTACCGAGCAGCGCGAACACAAGCGCCGCGCCGATCACCGCCGCCAGCAGGCTTGCCACGGTCCGCGTCGTACGTGTCCCGAAGGAGCAGAGCGCCAGCCCGACGACGAAGAACCCCGCATACGCGATGCCTTTGTTCAACGCCGACCACGAGTGGTCGCCTGCGACCGACCAGGCGATCGAGATCCCCGTCCACGCGATGAGGCCGACGACCCCTGCTAGCGTGACGCGAGTTGTGCCGCCGATCTCCGGCAGGTCGATCAGGCCAAGGCTCCGCGCTACCAGAGCAGCGGCCGCGAGCAACGCCGCAGCGCCTCCGACCCAGAGCACATTCGAGTCACCGGAGCCGCCGCCGAAAAACACGGCGGCAAACACGAGGCCCGCGCTGAGGAGCGCTAACCCGACTGCAACCGGCCGACTCGTCCGCGCGGCGTCGTCCATGCGCGGCCACGCTAGCACCGCCCACGGGCGCTCCATTCCGGCTCGCGTCCGGCCCAGCGACCAGGGACGTGGCTGCGACAGCCACGTCAGTTCGGCCCACCGCCGTCCATACAATTCGTTTACCCTCCTCGTACTATCGGCTCAAGGCCAGCCGGGAGACTCCCTCGAAGCCGCCGTTCGGCTCCCGCACCACCTCCGCCTATGAACCTGTCTCTCTCCGCCAACAGCCGCCGTGTGGCCTTCGCCGCGTTCGTCGTTCTGCTCGCGGTCGCCGGCCTGATCGCCGCCACACCCGCGTCGGCATCGTCCGCGGCATCGGCGAAGGCAAAGGGCTGCGCAGGACAAGTCGTGTCCGATTGGTTCAACCACGCGGACCACAAAGTGCACGGGCATTACCCGCTGCACTGCTACCAGGATGCGCTCAACAGCCTCGACTCATCCGTCGAGGACTACACGAATGCCAAGCAAGCGATCTCGGCCGCGCTCGCGGCAGAAGCCGTCCGCTGCAAGACCAACTGCGGCCCGCCGAGCTCAGGCAATGGCCCAGAGAGCTCGGTCGTTCAGCCGGGCGAGAAGCCGATCGCACGCCACAACACCTACGACTTTGGTGGTCGCCCGGTCATCGAGCCCCCGCAAGTGACGCCGCCGGTCAACACCTCGAGCCCGTCGTCAGTACCTCTGCCGCTGATCATCCTCGCCGCGCTCGCCGGGATTCTCCTCCTGGCCGGGGCCGGCAGCTATATCGCGCGTCGCCTCAAGGCGAACCGCCCAGCACCGCCCGCCACCGACACTTCGTCCTGATCGGACGCCGGGACTTCCCCGGTAGAATGTGGCCTACAAGAGAGAAACCTGCTGTTTAGCAGGCTTTCCCTTACCGTCCGATTCACGTCCTAGCATGGCCGGTCCGCTCGCACGACGCCTTCAGGGGTTTGCCGAGCGAAATTTCAACTCTGTGTTTTCAACCCTGTGCTGTGACGCACCGCTCGGGAGGACGAGATGGCGACCGCTAAGACGCAAGGCACGAGCTCCAGCACCACCCCCGCCGAAACCACGGCGGAGTACGTCAACGCCGTCGTTGACGCGGGAGCGCATGTCGCTCCGCGCCGCTTCTTCACGATCCCGGGCCGCGACCCGTTCGACGAGATCGAGTGGGAGCTCCGTGACGCGCTGATCCCGGGCAAGGACGGCCCGGCGTTCGAGCAGCGAAACGTCGAGTTCCCCAAGTTCTGGTCGCAGACGGCCACCAACATCGTCGCGCAGAAGTACTTCCGCGGCCGGCTCTCCTCGCCTGAGCGCGAACGTTCCGTCAAGCAGATGGTCGGCCGTGTCGTCAACACGATCGGCGGCTGGGGCCGCGCGGGCGGTTACTTCGCGACCGACGACGAGGCCGACACGTTCGAGGCCGAGCTGAAGGCGATCCTGGTCAACCAGTACGCCTCGTTCAACTCGCCGGTCTGGTTCAACGTCGGCTTCGAGGAGAAGCCGCAGTGCTCCGCGTGCTTCATCCTCTCGATCGAGGACTCGATGGACTCGATCCTCGACTGGATCCGGCGCGAAGGCGTGATCTTCCGCGGCGGCTCCGGCTCGGGCGTCAACCTCTCGCGGCTGCGCTCATCGAAGGAGCAGCTCTCGAAGGGTGGCTACGCGTCGGGCCCGGTCAGCTTCATGCGCGGCGCCGATGCGTCGGCCGGCACGATCAAGTCGGGCGGCAAGACACGGCGAGCGGCGAAGATGGTCGCCCTCGACATCGACCATCCGGACGTCGAAGAGTTCATCTGGTGCAAGGCCAAGGAAGAGCGCAAGGCGCGCGTCCTCGAGCAGGCGGGCTACGACATGTCGCTCGACTCGCCCGACTGGTCGTCGATTCAGTACCAGAACGCGAACAACTCGGTGCGTGTCACAGATGCCTTCATGGAAGCGGTCGTCGAGGGCAAGGACTGGAACCTCACCGCCCGCACCGACGGCTCCGTCGTCGACACGATCGACGCGCGCAGCCTTATGCGCGCCATCGCCGAGGCGTCGTGGCAGTGCGCCGATCCGGGTGTGCAGTACGACACGACGATCAACGCGTGGCACACGCTGCCGAACACCGCGCGGATCAACGCGTCGAACCCGTGTAGCGAATACATGTCGATCGACGACAGCGCCTGCAACCTCGCGTCGCTCAACCTGATGAAGTTCCGCAAGGAGGACGGCGAGCTCGACGTCGAGATGCTCGAGCACGCGGTCGACGTGATGTTCCTCGCGCAGGAGATCGCCGTCGGCTACTCCTCGTATCCGACGCCTGAGATCGGCCGCAACGCCGTCCGGTTCCGTCAGCTCGGGTTGGGCTACGCGAACCTCGGCGCGCTGCTGATGGCGCGGAGCTTCCCGTACGACTCCGACGGCGGCCGTGCGTATGCCGCCGCGATCACTGCGTTGATGACGGGCCGCGCGTACCGCAAGTCGGCCGAGATCGCGAAGCGGATGGGCTCGTTCGACGGTTACCGCGAGAACGCCGCAGCGATGATCGGCGTGATCGCGAAGCACCGTGCCGCCGTTGGGAACATCGACCACGCAAGCTCCGTGCCGGCCGATCTGCTCGGCGCGGCGCGCAAGGCCTGGGACGACGCGCTCGACCTCGGCGAGGTCGCCGGCTTCCGCAACGCGCAGTCGACGGTGCTCGCGCCGACCGGGACGATCAGCTTCATGATGGATTGCGACACGACTGGCGTGGAGCCCGACTTCTCACTGGTGAAGTCGAAGAAGCTCGTCGGCGGCGGCGAGATCACGATCGTCAACAAGACGGTGCCGATGGCGCTCGACAAGCTCGGCTACACGCCGAGCGAGGTCGACGACATCGTCGCGTTCATCGACGAGCGGAACACGGTCGTCGGCGCACCGCACCTGAAGACCGACCACTACCCGGTCTTCGACTGCGCGATCGGCGAGCGCGCGATCCACTACATGGGGCACGTGAAGATGATGGGCGCCGTCCAGCCGTTCATCTCGGGCGCGATCTCGAAGACGGTGAACCTGCCCGAGACGTCGACGATCGACGATGTCGGCCAGCTGCTGATCGAGGCGTGGCAGCTCGGTGTGAAGGCGATCGCGATCTACCGCGACAACTGCAAGGTCGCGCAGCCGCTGTCGGGCTCGAAGGACAAGAGCGAGGCTGGCATCGCCGGCACCTTGATTCCCATTGGCGTCCTGCCGCATCCGAAGCGGCGCCGCGTGCCCGAGGATCGCACTGAGGTCGGCCGCAAGTTCAAGGTCGGCGAGTACGAGGGCTACATCCACGTCGGCCTGTTCGACGATGGCACGCCGGGCGACATCTTTGTCGACATCGCGAAGGAGGGCACGACGCTCGCCGGCTTGATGAACTCGTTCATGATCTCCGTCTCGCTCGGCCTGCAGTACGGCGTGCCGCTCGAGGTGTACGTCTCGAAGTTCAGCCACATGCGCTTCGAGCCGTCGGGGATGACGAACGACGCCGACATCCGCGTCGCAAAGTCGATCGTCGACTACATCTTCCGCTGGATGGGCAAGAGGTTCCTGACGACCGACCAGCAGGAGGAAGCGGGCATCCTCACGGCCGAGGTGAAGGCGCGTCTCGCAGCCGCGTATGCGACGGGCGAAGCGGCGCCGGCGGCGCTCGAGCCCGCCCCGCCAGGCCAGACGGCGCTCTTCAACACGTGGGAAGACGCAGTCGAGTGCGCCAGGTGCGGCGGCAGCATGGTGAGGACCGGCAGCTGCTACACCTGCCGCGACTGCGGCACCAACACCGGCTGCTCGTAGCTTCAGACCGAAGATGGTTGGAGGGCTAGCATCGCCGACCCTCCAACCATGGTCATTCCCTGAGTTCTGAGACGCCGTGAGTTCCGACAACGATCACGCGCGGCAACCGATAGCGATATGCAAACTTCTCGACAGCTGAGCGACCGCTCGACTGGAACGCCTCTTTAGTCTCAGGCGGCGTCCTTGAACCTTGCATCTGAGCCGCCAAGGATCCAGAAACGCGTACCTCTACTTTGGCTACGTCACCGTTCCGATCAGCGTCTACGTACCAAGCTGAAGCTGCGTCGGCCCCTCTCCGAGGAGCACCTTCTCGCGAGGCGACTACTTGCCATCGCAGGTAGGGCTCTAGCTCGTCAACACGGAATCGCGCAGAGACACTTTCTAGGCGTTCGCCTCCCGCCCCCTGCACCGGCACTTCGACCACGGCGTGGGCGTCGTGAACTTCGAGAACCTCGCCCGGGACCCTATCGAGGCCCCACGGAACCCAGACTCCTTCACCAACGCGTGGCGGCATCTTGACCGAGTAGGCGTTCACCACGGAGTGTTCCGCCCAAACAAGTTCGAGAGGTGAACCGCAAGCACATTGTCCATGGTAGTCGCGAGTCCGCTCAGTGCACTTCTCCAGGATCTGACCGTGGCGAGAGTCGGGGGATAACCTTCACTGCGCAAGATGTCTAGCTCGTCCAACCGTGCGTGCGCTATCGCGTTCCGGGCACGGTTCAAGCGTTCGAGCTGCTGCTGCCGCACGGGTGTCCGCTCATCGCGGTTTGCGAGAGTAGGCCACCAGTCGACTCCGAGACGGCCAAACGCGTCTCCCAACGAACCAGGTTCGGCGTTTCCTCGGTCTAGCTTCAAGCCGACGGTGAGCGAGGTACGAACCGTTCTCTCTAGGCCAGGATTGCCGTTCGCAGCCCACTCGGCGAAAGTACCCACCCCCTCACCGTGGAGATCGCGAGCGAACCCTTGGAACTCAGCGGCGAGACGCAGGACAAGCGCCCAGTTGATTTGCTCGGTTCGGGTGCGGCGACCTCGTTCGGCACCGCCAACTCGCTCGTGAGCACCGAGTAGCTCGTCGAGCCGCCGGGCTCGCGCAACTCGCCAAGTGGAAAGAGCGGCTGATGCCACGGCACCGAGGCTAGCTACCGAGCGAGGACTATTCCATTGGTCACTTGTGACATGTCCTGTCGCCGCCGGTCGTAGGATCTGGGTCGTGCGCGATGAGGACATCCGCAGCTCGTGCTTCAATTCTCTTGCCGTGCTCTGCGCGCAGTTCGGTGACGACGTCCCGTACAAAGACGGCCTCGATCGCGGGTTCGCATTCCGGGGGACGCGCGTTCCGTTCTTGACCTACCAGAAGGGCATCTACCGGGCAGCCGCGCAACGCGGGCCGGCGGCGCTCTCGATCAACACGTCGTACGTCTCGCCGTACGAAGACGAGCAGACAGACGCCGGCTTCCTCTACGCCTACCGCGCGGGGTCAATCGATCAGCCCGACAACCGGGCGCTCCGTGCGGCCTGCGAACTCCAGGTGCCGCTCGTCTACTTCATCGGCACACGACCTGGGTGGTACCGGCCTGTGTTCCCGTCCTACGTGATCGCCGACGATCCTGCCGCCCGTCGCGTCACCGTGGGCGTCGGCGTCATGGCCGGGCCGCTCGACGATCAAGAGGCCGTCATCGCCGAAGACCCGATCGAGCGCCGCTACGCAGTCCGTCAGACGAGAACGCGACTCCATCAGGCACGGTTCCGTGGCCGAGTGTTGCCCGCGTACGGAAGTCAATGCGCGATCTGTCGGCTCAAGGAGGCGCGGCTCCTCGATGCCTCACACATCCTGGGCGACCTCGACGAGCGTGGCGACGCTGTCGTGAGCAACGGTCTCAGCCTGTGCTCGATCCACCACCGCGCGTTCGACCAAGACCTGGTTGGCGTCTCGCCGGACTACGAGGTTCGAGTCGCTCCGCGGCTCCTCGAAGATGAGGACGGACCAATGCTTGAGCTGCTCAAAGGCTTCAACGGTCAGCCGATCGTCGTACCTAAGCGCCGCAGCTGGCAGCCGGACCGGAACCGTCTGGCTGCCCGCTTTGACCGTTTCGTCGCGGCCTCCTGATCACTCGTATCTAGCTGCAGACAACCGCCAAGGCGTCTGACAAGGATGCTGCTGCGTTCCGGAGATGAGGAATCGCTCGATTCGCGGCATCAGCGGCGTCTAACTCATCGGCTACATCAATGACAAGTGCCCGAAGCGCTGAGAGCGGCGCCTGCGCTTCGAGGGCCGCATCCTCGATGGGGTCGAGGCGCAGCACGGCCAAGGCCGCGTCGATCTGCTCGATCACGTATGTCGCGCGCGCCGAGTCGACCGGCGGACACTGAAAGCGCAGCGTCCCGACCGCCCTGACCCTGGTCTCCTCCGATGTGGGAAGGGCGGCAGGATCGTCCAACGCCGTTCTCGCGCAGGACAGCGCATGCAGCGGATCGATCTCCATCCGATCCATCATGAGCTCAGTACCGGCCGACATTTCGGCTACCACGAGATGACACACCCCAGTTCAAGCGAGCAAGCGCAATCACGTGCTCGGCCGGACTACCTGTCACGATCAGGGGCATGAACGAGGCAGCGGTTCTATGACGATGCGAACACGATCTGTCCAGCTATCCGACGCGGAGATCCATCTCCTTCGGGAGGCATTGGATTCTCACGAGTACTGGCAGCTCTCGGAAACGCAGGAACGCAACGACGGCTACTCGATCGTTGAGGATGGCGCGAACGAGGAGATCGATGCCGTTCGGGCACTGGAATCGAAGCTCTGCAAGACAGCGGCGACGCCATAGGTTGCGCGACCTATCGTCAGTGAGCAGCGGGCTCGGGCTCGACGGCGGTGTCTCCTAACGACCTACGCCGAAAGCAGGTCGACGTCGTCGCGGAGCACTTTGGCAACGGCGCGGCGTTCCGGCGTGCCGAGCCCCGGCACGCGAGCTCGCACCTCGAGTGCCGCGTTGAGAGCCGCGAGGAACTCCGCTCCCTCACCCACCGACACCTCCTCGCCATGAGCTTCGCGTAGCCAGCGGGCCACGTCGCTCCACCGCCACAGGCGGGTTTTCGCATCGACCCACGCGACCGGCGTCGGGAAGTCGCCCGCGCCTCGCTTGCCCTCGATCAGCAGCCTGACGCTCTCCCGTGTGCGGCCGGCCCGCTCCGCGATCGCTGTCGCGCTGACAAGCTCGTCCGGCTCCACCCGCAGCACCTGGAGAGGCCGAACGGACTCAACCTGCTCGATCGCGTTCGTGACAGCCTCCGCCAAGCTCGGCGCCATGCGGTCGAATTCCCCGAGCTGAACCGGGCCGCGCGTGCCGAAGAGGGCGTCGCTGCAGCCGGCCTCGTACAACCCGTCGATCACGTCTGGGCGGCTCAGGTCTGCGCCTGCGATCACGAGCGTGAAGCTGAATGTTCCCGGTTCAGACATCTTTTTCGAGAAGCTACGGACACCTCGACGGGGCTTGCACGATCCGACGCGCATGGTTGCCTGGATTCTGCGGGGTCGCGAACACCGAGAGCTGGCAGCAACCGCGCGGGCAGCGCATCAACGCCCAGACGTGCCCGCTCCTACGCAGAAGCGTCCAGCCCCCACGTTCGACGGACGCGAGCGCCTCTCGTACCTCCTTGCTCGGATGACGGTCGTGTTGGCTCATTCGTAGCCGCACTGTTGGCGGTTGTCAACACCTCTCCGAGCGCCCCTCGAACATAGCCAGCGACGACATCGCCAGATAGTCGCTTAATCGGTCACGACCACAGGAGACAGGACGACGACCAGGGTCGCTTCCATCGCTCTATCGAACGGCGGACATCAGGAGCCGCTGTGGTGTAGAGACGGCCTTGCAGCGACCATTCATGGTGTCATCGAAAGCCGAGGAGGCACACATGCATCCCTACTTCTTCTCCCAGCTGTACCGCGAGCGATTGGCCCAGTTCGAGCGGGAAGCCGAGTACCGCCGGCATCTGCCGAAGCGTGAACGCCGCTTGCTCAGGCAGGTCGGCTCGCTGCTCATGCGATCGCACCGGACGGTGCCGATCGTGACTGTGCCGATCGTGACGCCGGTCACAGCGGAAGCGTGCACGTGCCACTGACCGCCACAATGCGGCAGATTAGCCCGGCAACCGACAGGGCAGGCCACGACCGCTGGCTCGGCGTCGAGGTGCGGCACCTTGCCGCCCTCCGCGCCGTGGCCGAGGAGGGCACGTTCGGCGCGGCAGCACTCCGACTCGGCTACGCGCAGTCGGCGATCAGCCAGCAGATCGCCGCGCTCGAACGCCACGTCGGCCGGCGAGCTGCTCCTGGGACACGCGGAATCGATTATGACCCGCCTGTCGGCCGCACGGATCGACCTCGACTCGATCGCCGACGAAGATCTCGGCACGACGATTCGCGTCGGCGCCTACCAGAGCGTCGCCGCAGCGATCCTGCCGCTCATCCTGCAGGAGCTCGGCGCTGACCCGGACGAAGTGCAGTTCGATCTCACCGAATCGAACGACGACCGCGTGCTCCTCGAGATGCTGGAACGCGGCGAGCTGGATGTCGCTTTCACCGAGCTGCCGCTGCCCGACCGTCCGCTCGAAGCGACGCGACTCCTGGACGATCCCTACGGGCTGCTCCTCCACGAGGAGCACCCCTACGCCGCGCTCGGCCGCGATCTCACACTGGAGGAGGTCGCCGCGATCCCGCTGATTGCGTGTAGACGCAACTCGGGCGAAACCCGCCTAGACGAGGCTTTCGCGCTCCACGGTCTCTTGCCCCGTTTCGTGCAGAAGGTCGAGGACACCGGCACGCTCCACGGCTTCGTCGTGGCCGGGCTCGGCGGCGGGCTCATCCCGCGCTTGGCCGCGAACGTCGAGGGCAAGCCGCTTGTCGCGCTCCCGATCGAGCCACGACTACCGCACCGCGTCGTCGCGATCGCCTGGCACCGCGACCGCCTCCACACCGGCACGGCCGGGATGTTCGTCGACCTCGCCGTGGAGGTCGCGGCTCAACACGCGGGCTAGCGACTGCTTTCGGCATGCTGTAGCGCATGGAGCACCGTGACCTCGCGACACTCAACGCCGGGCGCGACCAGATCCTCGCATCACCGAAGAACGACGGGCGTGTCGACCTGATCGTTCGGCGACCCGCGATCGACGAGCGCGAGACCGTCACCGAAGCAACGCTCGATACCGTCGAGGGGCTCGTGGGCGACAGCTGGCGCGGCCGCGGAGCGACGAGCACACCGGACGGGTCGGCCAACCCGAAGGCGCAGCTAACCCTGATGAACGCCCGTGTCGCCGCCCTTGTCGCGGTGAGTCCCGACCGGATTCCGCTCGCCGGCGACCAGTTCTTCGTCGACTTCGACCTGACCGCCACGAACGTTCCCGCGGGAACGCGCCTGGCGCTCGGCTCGGCGGTCATCGAGGTCAGCGACGAGCCTCACATGGGCTGCCGCAAGTTCTTCGACCGGTTCGGCAACGACGCGCACCGCTTCGTCAACTCCAAGGAAGACCGCGAACTCCACCTCCGAGGCATCAACGCGTTCGTCGTCACGGGCGGAACCGTCCGCGCCGGCGATACGATCAGCAAGGTTTAGAAGAGCGCGAGCAAGAGCTCGTCGACGTCGCCGTCCGTTGCCTCGCCGGTGATCTCGAAGCCACACTTCTCCAGCACCCGCGTCGACGCGATGTTGTGCTTTGCGACGCGCGCTAGAAGCGGCCGCGTGGTCACCTCGCTGACGAACACCGCAAGCGCGGCAGACGCGATTCCCCGTCCCCAGTGTTCCTTGCCGACCCAGTAGCCGACGTACCGCTCGCCGTCGCTCAACCAGCTCACGACGTTGCCGACGACCAGCCCCTCGACGAGGACGGTGCGAAGGATGACCGACTCATCGCGGCGGATGCGCGCCCAATGCGCCGTGAACGCCTCGAGATCTCGCGCGGGAAACGCGGCCATCGCCTTCGCGTCCGGATCGAGCTGGTGCTCGAAGAGAGCTGGGAGATCGTCGTCGAGCACGTCGCGGAGCGCGACGGCCGTCAGCGCCGGCGAAGTGTTGCGTCTTCGAGCGACGGCGGGGTGTAGCCGGTGTCCGCCGCGTTGAAGCCCGTTCCCGGCGGGACGATCTCGTCGATCCGATCGAGGATCTCCGCGCTCAATACGACGTCTTGCGCGCCGAGATGGCTCTCGAGCTGCTCCATCGTGCGCGGGCCGACAATCGCTGCCGTCACCGCCGGATGGTTGATCACGAACGCGAGAGCCAGATGCACGAGGGAGATTCCGACATCGTCCGCAAGCGCGCCCAGCGCGTCGGCGGCCTCGAACTTGCGCTGATTGTCTGGCAACGACATGTCGAAGCGGGCCGGAATGCGCTTCGCGCGAGTCGACTGCGGCAGATCGCGCCCCTTCCGATACCCGCCGCTGAGCCAGCCGCCCGCAAGCGGGCTCCAGGGAATGACGCCCATCCCGTACTGCTCGCAGACGGGCAGCACGTCGCGCTCGATCCCACGCACGAGCAGCGAGTACGGTGGCTGCTCGCAGACGAACCGCTCGCGCCCGCGCCGCTCGGCCACCCACTGCGCCTCGACGATCTCGTGCGCCGGAAACGTCGACGAGCCGATGTAGCGCACCTTGCCGGCGCGGACGAGATCGGTGAGCGCGCCAAGCGTCTCGTCGATATCGGTTCCCGGCTCGGGGCGATGGATCTGGTAGAGGTCGATCCAATCCGTGCCAAGCCGGCGGAGACTCGCGTCGACCTCCTTGATGATCCAGCGGCGCGAGTTGCCGCGCTCATTCTGGCTGTCGCCCATCGTCCCGTGCACCTTCGTCGCGAGAATCACGTCGTCGCGACGGCCGACGAGCGCCTTGCCGACGATCTCCTCCGACTCGCCGCGCGCGTAAACGTCGGCCGTATCGATGAAGTTGATGCCCGCGTCGAGTGCTCGATGGATGATGCGGATCGACTCGTCGTGGTCGGTGTTGCCCCAGGCGCCGAACATCATCGCGCCGAGACAGAGCGGCGAGACCATCGTTCCGGTGCGACCTAGAGGGCGAAGTTCCACGCCACCAGCCTAACGTTGCGGTGCGCCCTCGCGACCGCGTAGGCTCCGACCGATGAGTGAGCACGTGCCTGAGCCTCTGACTGGTGGGTGCCTCTGCGGCGGTGTCCGTTTTGAAGTGACCGAGCCGCCACTCGTGGCGCTCTACTGCCACTGCACCCGTTGCCAGCGACGCAGCGGATCGGCCGCTTCCGCGAACGCGAGAATCGCGCCGGGATCGCTCAAGGTCACGGCCGGCGAGCAGCTGGTCAAGAGCTACAACGCCGGCGATGGCGCATTCAAGAAAGCGTTCTGCTCGGAGTGCGGCTCCGCCCTCTGGTCTGAGCACCCGGAAAACCCCGACTTCCGCGCGGTCAGGCTCGGCGCGTTCGACTCCGATCCCGGGATCCGCCCGAGCTTCCGTCAGTTCGTCGCATACGCCGCGCCGTGGGAGCCGATCCCAGACGACGGCCTGACGCGCTACCCCGAACGCATTCCCTCGTAAGCGGCTGAGATCCGGATCCTCTTCTCATGTACCGCGGCCGAGGGGCACTTTCGCCCGCTGTTGCCGCTCGCCCGCGCGATCCGCGACGACGGACACGCGATTGCCTTCGCGACAGCCGGCTCGTTCGGCGAACGGGTCGAGGCGGCCGGATTTCGACTCCTCGTCGCGGGAATCGACGAGCAGGAGCTGCTCAGACGCTGGGCGCCGGCGCGGTTGCAGGTCCAGACGATGCCGCCGAGCGAGCAGCGACCATTCGCCTTTAGTTCACGGTTCGCCCGAATCGAAGCACCCGCGAAGCTGCCGGGACTTCGGGGGGTCGTAGGGGAATGGCAGCCGGACCTGATCGTCCATGAGTCTGCCGATCTCGCTGCACCGGTCGTCGCCGCCGCACTCGGAGTGCCATCGGTGCACCACGGCTTCGGTCGCGCCGTACCTCGTGCGTGCTTCGAACAGGCGGCAGCCGAGGTGGAGTCGCTCTGGCGAGATCAAGGGCTCGACCCGGAGCCCCTGTGCGGTGCGTTCCGTGGTCGCTACGTCGACATCTGCCCACCGAGCCTCCAGCCGGAACCCGCGCCCGACGGCGTCACGGTGCTACGGCTGCGTCCCGCCGAGCCGGAAGCCCTCACGGGTACCTCGGTGCCGTGGGGCACTCGTCTGCCCGAGCGGCCCACTGTCTATGTGACCTTGGGGACGATCTTCAACGCTCTTTCGATCTTCCGGCTACTGCTGGATGCGCTTGCAGACCTGGACTGCAACGTGATCGCAACGATCGGTAGCGGCAACGATCCGGCGTCACTCGAGCCTCTGCCCGAGAACGCCATCGTCGAGCGCTACATCCCGCAAGCTCAGGTGCTTCCGCACGTCAACCTGGTGGTCAGCCACGGCGGTTCAGGCTCCATGCTCGCCGCGCTCGCCTACGGGCTGCCGCAGCTGCTTCTTCCCCAGGGAGCGGATCAGTTCGAGAATGCCAACGCCTGCCGGGCGGCCAGCGCAGCTCGCATGCTGATGCCAGCCCAACTCAGCGTTGTCGCAGTTCGGGCGGAGCTGGTCATTCTCCTCAACAACCGCTCTTACGCAGAACGTGCACGGGAGATCGCGAGCGAGATCGCGGCGATGCCGTCGGCAGCCGCTGTCGCAGCGCAGCTCAGCGCCGCGCCCGAGGCCGGTTCCTAGCCCGCGCTGCTGGAGGTCGACCAGAGATTGAGCGCGCCGTCGGTGGCGTAGCGGTCGATCTCGTCGAGCTCGACCTTCGTGAAGTCGAGCCGTGCGAGTGCGGCGACGTTCGCCTCCAGCTGCGCAACACTCGACGCGCCGGCCAGCGTCGAGGTCATCCTCGGGTCGCGCAACGTCCACGCGAGCGCCATCTGCGCGAGCGTCTGGCCGCGTCCCTCCGCGATCTCGTTCAGCGCGCGGAGCTTGGCGAGCGTCTCGTCGGTCAGCAGCTCAGGCGAGAGAGACCCTGACCGACTCGCGCGCGATCCTGCGGGAATCCCGCCCAGATAACGGTCGCTCAGCATCCCTTGCGCGAGCGGCGAGAAACCGATGCACCCGACGCCCAGCTCGCCGAGCGCGTCGAGCAAATCCGGCTCGATCCAGCGGTTCAGCATCGAATACGACGGCTGGTGGATCACGAGCGGCGTCCCGAGCCTGCGCAGGATCGCGGCGGCCTCGCGGGTCTTCTCGGCCGAGTACGACGAGACGCCGACGTACAGCGCTTTCCCCTGCCGCACAACGGTGTCGAGCGCGCCCATCGTCTCCTCGAGCGGCGTTTCCGGGTCAAAACGATGCGAGTAGAAGATGTCGACGTAGTCGAGGCCCAGCCGCGCGAGGCTCTGATCGAGGCTCGCGACGAGGTACTTGCGCGATCCCCACTCGCCGTATGGGCCGTCCCACATGTGGTAGCCGGCCTTCGTCGAGATCACGAGCTCGTCGCGGTACGGCCGCAAGTCCTCGCGCAGCATGCGGCCGAAGTTCTCCTCCGCGGAGCCGTACGGCGGGCCGTAGTTATTCGCGAGATCGAGATGCGTGATGCCGAGGTCAAACGCGCGTTGAACGATCGCGCGCGATGTCTCGAACGGCACGTCGTGACCAAAGTTCTGCCACAGGCCGAGGGTCAGCGCCGGCAGCTGCAGGCCGCTTCGCCCGCTGCGCCGATAGGACATTGAGCCGTAGCGATCAGCAGCGGCAAGATAGGTCATCTGGTTGAGACTAACCGCTCGCGCCTTATGATCGCCGCGGTGGCGCGACTCGGTAAGACCGATCTCGACGTGTTCCCGTTCTGCCTTGGCGGCAACACCTTCGGCTGGGCGAGCGACGAGACAGAGTCGTTCGCCGTTCTCGACGCATACGCAGCAGCCGGCGGCAACTTCATCGATACGGCCGACGCCTACTCGGCTTGGGTTCACGGCCACGAGGGCGGCGAATCCGAGACAATCATCGGCCGCTGGATGGCGTCGCGTGGCAACCGCAATCAGATGGTGGTCGCGACGAAGGTCGGCCGCCTGACCGATCTCGCCGATCTTCGCGCAGACACGATCCGCACAGCTGTCGAGGGCTCACTGCGCCGGCTACAGACCGACCGCATCGACCTCTACTACGCACACGGCGACGACGACAGCTCGATTCCGCTAGCCGAGACGCTAGGCGCGTTCGACGAGCTCGTCCGCGCCGGCAAGATCCGCCACGCCGCAGCATCCAACTACGAGGTGCATCGGCTCGGCGAGGCACTCCGTACGAGCAAGGCTGCCGGCCTTACGCCGTATGTGGCGCTCCAACCGCACTACAACCTCATGGAGCGCGAGTACGAGCAGGAGCTTGGGCCGCTGTGCTTCGCGGGCGGGCTCGCTTGCATTCCGTACTTCTCGCTCGCGATGGGCTTCCTCACGGGCAAGTACCGGGCGGGCGTCGCTGTTACAAGCGTGCGAGCGGAGGGTGCGACTGGCTACCTCGACGAACGCGGTATCGCCGTGCTCGCGTCGCTCGATGCGATCTCCGCAGCGCACGGCTCGACTCAGGCCGCCGTCGCACTCGCGTGGCTCCTCGCGCAGCCAACCGTCGTCGCGCCGGTCGCAAGCGCCCGCACAGCCGAGCAACTTGCCGAACTGCTGCCGTTCGTCGACCTCGAGCTGACCGCCGAGGAACTCGCCGAGCTCAGCCGCGCGTCGCGCCCGAGTCCCTAAACTCTTCGGAAGCTTTACGAAGCCATTGCAGACGGGCGTTACGGTTCAGGCCGTGCTCCGCCGCCTTCTCGCCACCAGCGCCTTGCTCACGATCGCGCTCGGCACTGCAGCGTTCGCCGGCGCAACACCCGCCGCTCGAGCCGTCGATGCGTGTCGTGTTCCCGACACGGCGCCGCTTTGGGTCGACTACGGCGAAGGCCCCGTCAAGCCAGATACGCGCGCCGTCCTCGCCAAGCTGGGCGTCGTCGTCGCGACGAGCGGAACCAAGATCCCGGCGAACTTCCGCAAGAAGGGCGCGGCGACCACCTACTTCGTGATCCATCTGCCGAAGCTCGTTGGCCAGCCTTCGGCGCCGGCCGATCCCGCGACGATGCCAGCCGTCGCAGACGCGCTCTACGCGAGGGCCGCCGCTTCGACCGCATGCGCGACACCGTGGATCGCACTGAACGAGCTGTTCGGCTCATCGCTCCCAACGCCGTGGTCGCCGACGAACGCGCAGTACCGGGCGAACATCCTCGCTCTGATCCAGAGGCTTGCGGCGCACGGCGCGCATCCGGTCCTCTTCGCGAACGGGAATCCGAGCTTCGCGGGCGACGCCGCCGCGTGGTGGCAGCAGGTCGGCCAGGCCGGGGCGATTGCGTACGAGGCGTATTTCGATGCCCGCAAGATCTCGACCCTCGGGTCATTGCTCGGAAACCGCCGCGTGCGGCTCGGGATGCGCAGGACTCTGGCATCGTTCGTCGCGGCTGGCGTACCGTCGTCGCGACTCGGGCTCGTGCTCGGCTTCCACTCGGGGCTGATCGCGGGCGCCGGCGGACGCCAGGGCCTGCAGCCGCGCGAGGCGTGGCTCCGCGTCGTCAAGTGGGAGACGCTCGCTGCAAGCGAGGTCGCCGCCGACATGCATCTCGGCTCGATCTGGATGTGGGGCTGGGGAACATTCGGTGCGGGTAGCGTCGATCCCGACAAACCGGCCGCGGCGTGCGTCTCGCTTTGGACGCGCAACCAGGCGCTGTGCAACGCGCCAACCGTCGGAGGCGCAGCCTTCAACCCGTCACTGACCGAAGGTCAGATCGTGCTGCCGGCCGGTGTCGCCTGCAATCTCTTCGGCAGCCGCAGGATCCGCTCCGCCGATATCACCCAGCTCGCGGCCTTCACCGGCGATCGCGGCTCGGCGCTCGACACGCTGTTCGGCCGCATCGTCTTCCGAAATCGCGTGCAGGTCGGGAACGATCAAGTGCTCGCGGTCGAGCAGCAGTCGATCGCCCGTAACTTCGGTGGCGATCGCAACGCCTACATCGCGGCGCTCACGCAGGCACACGTGAGCGTCGGATTTGCGCGCAACCTGATCCGCGACGAGCTCAAGCGTCGCGCGATCCCAGCGATCCTGGCCGCCGCGGGAAGCGATCAGGCGCCATACGACTGGCAGGCGAGCCTTCTCACAACGGAAGCGCGCACGATGATCTGCCTCCGCGATGAGCTCCCTGGCGGCAGCGACATCCGCACCGACGACAACCGCTACGTCCCAATCGTCCCGCTGCTCACTCGGCTGCCGTTCCTGTTCGACGACACGACGCCGCCGACAGCCCCTGAAAGCGGCCCGGCCGCGATCGGCAAGGCGGTCCAGCTCAGCTGGCGCGCGCCAATCGACCCGGACGTGGCGGGGTTCGAAGTCCTCCGCTCGACGACACCGGGCGGGGTGTATACGCGACTGAACGCGCGGCTCCTCATCCTCGAGAACTTCACCGACACTACTGCGCCCGCAGGCGTCACGTCGTACTACGTGGTGCGCGCGGTCGATACGTCCGGCAACGAGAGCGACCCCTCGCCCGAGCTCGCAGCAACGCCAGGCTAACGGCGCGGCTAACGGCGCAAGTAGGCGTCGTCGCCGCGCACCCAGTCCTCGCGCACCGGCGAGAAGACGTCGAGCGCGATCGAGTCCTCGAGCGCTTCGACCTCGTGCGGCAGGTTTGCCGGGATCAGCACCGTCGCACCCGCACCGACGATGTGCTCCTCGTCACCGAGCACGAACCGCAGGCGCCCTTCGAGCACATTCGTAATCTGCTCGTTCGGATGCTGATGGAGCGGCACGAGCGCCCCCTTCGCGAGGATGATCCGCGCGACCGTCATCGACTCCGTGTGCAGCATCTGCCGCCCGATCGTCGGGCTGAGCTGATCGACCGGCCACTCACTCCAAGGATGGATGCTCACGGTGCCCATCCTATGCCGGTTCCAACGCGCTGGGCCGGAAGCGTGCAAGCAAGCGACCGACGACCGGCCCGAGCAAGACGACCGAGCCGTCGATCACCGCGTAGCCGGCCGCAATCGCCGACGGAGGATTCCCCGACGGGATGCCCGTCCACGGCGCCTGCGCAGCCCAAGCCCAGTCGCCGGCCCAGGTGCCGACGATCTCGATCGCCGTCGTCGCGAGCCAGATCCCGGCGAACATATCGCCGCGCCCGGAGCGCAAGATGCACCAGGCGAAGAGCGGTAACAGCAGCGCGCCCTGCACATCGACCCGGCCCGTCAGCGGAATGAGCACCGTCACGCCAGCAAGCGCCCACGCCGAGCAGATCGCGAGCACCGTGAGCCGAACCCGCCGGCCGTGCCGCTGGACAACCGGCAGCGTCGCCGCGGTGATCCCGAACAGATAGACGAGCGCATGCCCCGGCGGGACGTACAGTGGGATGTTGCGTAGCCGGTAGGTGTAGCCGCCCCAGACGAGCGAGCCGAGCGCCTCGAATCCCGTCGCGAGCGGCACCGTGAGCCACAGCTGAACCCGCTGCAACCCCTCGACGCGGTGCGAGAACGCCCACAGCACGCAGAAAGCGACGAGCCCGAGCGCGAGTTGTGGGCCGAGCCCGCCGAAGATCCCGTCCGAGACGAGCATCGCCACCGTGAACGCGAGCAGGAACGCATGCATCCCGTACGGTCGGATCGCGTCACGCATCGACGTTCCATTCGCCGCAACGGCTGAGCCAGGTCGGCTGTCGAGCGGTGACACGGCGATACGGTAGCCGCGCCGCCGAGAATCTAACTCGGCTTGCGCGAGAGCCAGTAGCGCAGGAAATAGACCGGCACAACCACACCGGCCGCGAGAAACGCGCCGACGCCCCACGCGGTCGCGTGCGTGTTCCCATGCTTGTCCGCGTGTCGGAAGACCGCCATCGAGATCGCCGCTGCGATGACGACCGCAAGCACGAACGCGGGCGGATTGGGCAGAGCAGTGAGAAGCACGTACGACAGCATCGCACGCGTGGGCCTAAGAGCTCGAATCAAAATGAGACCTTGTGTCGCCGGGATGGGCTGTGCACGCATGCTGCCGCGTCCTCAGTCGCGTGAATAGCGCTGCTATTCACGCTCCCTGGTCCTTGCATAGCACGCGCCCATCCCATCCCGACGACGAAGCTCATTCTGATTCGAGCTCTTAGGGCCTATCCCGCTTGGGCGTGGGCGAGTCGGGCGGTATGGGCTTTCTTGAAGGCGATCAGGCCGCTGGCGAGTTGGAGCAGGGCAAGGTGGTTGGCGTCTTTCTTCGACCAGCGGATCAGGATCGCGCGGTTGCGGTTGAGCCATGAGTGGCAGGCCTCGACGACCCAGCGGCGCGCTTTCCAGCCGGGGGTGCTGGCTTTGAGCTCGATCTCGTCACGGCGCGTGCGAATGTGCGGCATGAGTCCGTACTCGCCGACCAGCTTGAGCGAGTCGGCGTTGTTGTAGGCCCCGTCGAGGCAGATACCCTGCGGCCGCTTCTTGGTCGGGGCGGGCCGCTCGATCGGGATCGACTCGAGCGTGCCCTTCAGCAGCTTGTGGTCGTTGCGCTAGGCGCCCTCGTGATCGAGTCCGATCGGGACTCCCTTGCCTTCGCTGAGGACCGACCGTTTCGCCCCCTTTTAGCTCTGCCGGTCGGATTCGGGCCGGTCTTCGGGCCGCCCAGCGGCGCCTTGGTCATCGCACCGTCGGCCGCCAGCCAAGCCCAGTCGATCCCGACGACTTCGTCGTAGTCCAGCAGGCCCTGCCGCCAGAACTCGTGGAACACCCCGGCCTGCTCCCACTCCTGAAAGCGCCGATGCGCCGCCAACGACGAACAGCCGTCGGTCACGTTGAGCGCGTTCCACTGCATCCCCGTCCTGAGCACCAACAAGATCGCGTCCATCGCATCACGGTTCGACACTCGCGGGCGATGACAGCCCAACGGGTGCGGCGGCGGCGCCGGCAACAGCGGCTGCATCAGCTCCCACAGCCAATCCGGGATCCGCCAACCATCATCCTTGCACCAAGACCCATGCCCGCCTCCCTCATTGACGACGAAGAAGACTCCGCCGTCAAGCCACGGGCCCCTCCAAGCGGGATAGGCCCTAAGTCAGCTGCGAGTCATCCCGGGTGAGCGAGCCGAAGCCGATCTGCATCGCTGCGACGTAGGCGCGACTCGGTCGTTCCAGGAGCGTCTCCTTCGGCGCCACAGGCGCGGGCGCGGCAGCGCTTGCCTGGCCGCGAAGCGCATCGATGCGCCCGTGCAACTCGCTTCGGTGGCGAGAGACCTCTTTCTCCTCGAGCTCGAGCTTGGCGAGCCGCTCGGCGCCGTCCGGGTCGTGGACGCCGCTGCCGCGGATGAAGTCGATCCGCTCATGCAGCCGCCGACGCCGCTGCGAGACCGCGCGCTCCTCCTGCTCGAGACGGGCCAGACTGCTAGCGGTATCCGGCATATTCGGGTTATCGACAGGCGACGGCCACAGTTGACCGTCGCGCCGGCATCGCATCAATCATCAGGCGGGTGAGGGGTGGTCGTCGCCGAGCCAGCCGAGCCGGATCGCCGACGCGACGGCTTGAGTCCGCGAACGGGCGTCGAGCTTGGCCATGGAGCGACGCACGTGCGTCTGCACCGTCTCCTCTGCAATACCGAGCTGGATCCCCACCTCGGCGCTCGTTTTCCCCTCGGCGAGCAGGCCGAGGATCTCCCGCTCGCGAGGGCTGAGCGAGCCGGATATCGGATGCCGAGATCGTAGATCGGTCGCCTCAAGCTCGCGGCGCTTACGCTCGTCGATGTCGAGGATCTGGGCGACGGAATACGCCGGAGAACCGTCATCGTCGCGGACGAGGGAGATGCTGAGATGGATCCAAACCACCGATCCGTCCTTGCGTAAGTAGCGCTTCTCCAACTGGTACGAGCTGATTTCGCCTCCCAGCAGACGCTTGCCGAACGCAAGGTCCTCGGCGAAGTCATCCTGGTGGGTGATCTCGTGCCAGCGCATCGTCAGCAGCTCGCGGGACGTGTAACCGATCATCCGGCATAGCGCTTCGTTGACTTTCAACCAACGCCCGTCGGGCGACGTCAGACCCATGCCGATCGGGGCTGCTTCGAAGGCGCCGCGGAAGCGCTCCTCGCTCTCCCGCAAGGCGCGCTCCGCGCGCCGATGCTCGCGCAGATCGCGCATGAGAGCATGGACGCCGAGCACGGAGTCGCCGTCGCGCAACGCTGTCGACGTCACCTCGACCGGGATGCGGTTGCCGGCGGAGTCGACCACGACGTACTCGTAGCGGCTACTGACACCTTCCCCTTTGAGCTTCGCCTCCACGCTTTGCTCCACGACGTCCACCCACTCGGGAGCGGCAAACGCAGCCGGGCTCTTGCCGATCAGCTCGTCGACCCTGCACCCGAGCATCCGGCAGGCCGCGGGATTGGCGTCGGTGATACGAGCCGTCGCGTCGGCGACGAAAACAGCGTCGCTCGACGTCTCGAAGAACAGTCGCTGCCGCGCGTGCTCGACCCGCATCGCCTCGGCGGCACGCGCCCGCTCGATCATCCGGCCGAGCTGGATGCCGACCGTCTGCATCAGGCTGAGCAGCTCGTCGTCGCGATCGGTCGGCGTCGTGGCGTAGAACTCGAGCACTGCCGCCACCTCCGAACCGGCGAGCACCGGAAACGCAAAGGCGCTCCCGAGACCCGCGGCCTTAGCCGCGTCGGCGCGGAAGAAGTTCGGGTCGCGGGAGACGTCCTCGACCCAGACCGCTGTTCTCGTGCCGAGCACGCGCCCGACAAGGCCCTGCCCGACGACGAACGAGATCGACTCGGATGCTTGGCGGAACGCCACAAACCGGCGCGGATCTTCGACATGCCAGAGACGAGTCGGCTCGGCACTGCCCGAAGAGACGACGAAGGCGTGGCCGACGGACGACCCGATGAAGGTGCAGATCAGCGTGAGTACTTTCGGGAGCGCTCGCTCGACGCCCTCTTCGTCATTCGCGATCGCCGTGATCGCGGCGAGGAAGTGGAGCAGCCGAGCCGGGGACTGAGTCGCGTTGCAGTGCTGCATGTGGCGCTCCTTCGGGTTCCGTGTACTGGGTTCCGGGGATGCGAACGGAATCGACTTCCCTCGTCCGGACCGGCAATCCCCTTTCCGGGGGGTGCTGCATACCCGGAACGAACCGATTCTGGGTCTCGGGCCGACAACAGGCCGTAACCGAATTCGGGGACAACCCCGAGGAGGCTCGATGACCTTCCTTCGCAGACCCAGCCGGACGCTGATCGTGGCCATCCTTGCGCTCTCGATCGGCGCAGGCGCCTACGCCTACGCCGCGACCAACACGGTGCCGAGTAGCACGGCCGGCTCAGGCTCGGGCACGATCAGCGGCTACACGGTGAGCAGCATCGCGTACACGCTGAACGCAACGACGCCTACGAACCTCGACCAGGTCGCGTTCACGATCGCGCCGGCAGCCGCGACCACCGTCAAGGTGCAGCTCGCCGCCGCGGGATCGTGGTACAGCTGCACGAACACCGCGGGCAGCGTCACGTGCACCACGACGTCGCCTCAGGCCACGGCTGTCGCCGCGACCCAGCTGACAGTCGTCGCAGCACAGTAACGATGTCGACGGTCGTCGTACCGGCCACGTTTGACGAGTCGGTCCGCGAACGGTTCTCGCGCACGCGTACGGCTCTGTCAGTCGCACTCGCCGCCGCGGCGTTCGCCGCCACCTGGTGGTACGTCGCGCCGCCACAGCTTGGAGGCTCGACCTCGTTCGTCACGGTGGACGGCACGAGCATGCTGCCGACGCTCCGGCTGTCGGATCTCGTCGCGTTGCGGCCACCAAGCGCCTACCGCATAGGCGATGTCGTCGGCTACCGGAGTGGGCTGATCCACCGCGTCGTCCTTCACCGGATCGTTGCGATTCACGACGGCCGCTACGTGTTCAAGGGCGACAACAACTCTTTCATCGATCCCGACCGGCCGACGCGATCGCAACTCGTCGGACGTCTTTGGCTCCACGTGCCGTCGGCCGGCCGACTCGTCTCGCAGCTCCACCGACCCCCTGTCGCGGCGGCGCTTGCCGTCCTGCTCGTGCTCGCGGCCGGCCTCGGCGGCGGCACGAAACGACGGCGCTCGACCTAGAGCGACCGCTATGGCCAGATGTCTCCTTCGGCTGGTGCTCGTCATCGGCGTCTTGGCCCTCGGCTTGACGAGTACAGCGCTGAGCGCGAGCAACACCGTTCCCGGCACGACGGTCACACGCTTCGTGACAACGATCACCGCGGACAAGCTGAAACCATCCAGCTGCTCCGGTATCACGCTGACAACGGTTGTCGCGGGAGTGACGGGCACGAGCGGCGCGGATCTCCTGCTCGGCTCGGCGGCGGCCAACGTTATGAGCGGAGGCGGCGGCAACGACTGCATTCTCGGCGGCGGCGGCAACGACACGATCAGCTGCGGCACCGGCACGGATGTCGCGATCGGCGGTCCCGGCACCGACACGTTCAACGCCGACTGCGAGACGCAGATTCAGTAGCTGGAGTCAGCGCTCATACGTGACGACGCCCTGAACGGCATCGTCACTCGCTGCGAGCGTGGCAGCGTCGAGCTGCAAACCCGACGCGGCGGCATTCCCGTCGAGCTGCTCGGCGCGGCTGACCCCGACGATCGCCGAAGCAACGTTCGGCTTTTGGAGGACCCACGCGAGCGCTAGCTGCGAGAGCGCAACACCGACCCCTTCAGCAACCGGCTTCAACCGGTCGACGGCGGCGAGCACGTCGTCGGCGAGGACGCGGCCGATTGCCCAGCCCATCTTCTCGGAGCTCGCTCGCGTACCAGCCGCAGGTTTGTCGCCCGCGCTGTACTTGCCGGTGAGCGCGCCCTGCGCGAGCGGCGACCAGACGATCTGCGAGATGCCGTTCGCGGCGCAAACATCGATCCCGGCGCGCGGTAGAGCAGCGAGTACTCCGGCTGGCTCGAGACGAACTTCTCCATCCCGGGCAAGTCGAGCGCCGCCTGGATCTGCGCGGGCGTCCACTCGCTGAAGCCGATGGTCCGCGCCTTGCCTGCCCGCACCACCTCGGAGTTCCCGTCCATCGTCTCTTCGAGCGGCGTGTCGGCGTCGTAGCGATGGCACTGGTAGAGGTCGACGGAATCTGTGCGGAGCCGTGCGAGCGATGCGTCGATCTGCTTCTCGACCTGAGCGCGCGAGAGGCCCTTGTCGGTATCCGACAGCGGGAATGTAGAGCTTCGTCGCGAGGACGTAGGAGTCGCGAGGCCTCGCTGCGAGCGCCTCGCCGAGGAGCTCTTCAGCGGCGCCGCGGTTGTCGACGTTCGCTGTGTCGATGAAGTTGATTCCGAGCTCGAACGAGCGATCAAACGATCGCGCGCGCTGTCTCGGCGTCGATGCCGCTGCCGAGCGTGAGCCAGGAGCCGAGGGCGATCTCCGAGACGATCAGATCGCTCGCTCCGAGGCGGCGGAACTCCATGCGGCTGTCTATCACGCGGCTGGAGGTTCCAAGTAGGCTCGCGGCGTGGAGAGGCGAGCGCTCGGCAGGAGTGGATTCGAGGTCACGCGGATCGTCCTCGGCTGCGGCAACTTCGGCGGTGTGGGCTCGTCGCCCGGGTTCTTCGGACAGGGCATCGCGAAGGACGAGGCGTTCCGGATCATGGACACGGCCTGGGAGCTCGGCATCCGCACGTTCGACACCGCGGACGCCTATGGCGGCGGTCGCAGCGAGACCTGGATCGGCGAGTGGCTTCGTACGAAGCCGCAGGCGGTCCGCGACGAGCTCGTGCTCCAGACGAAGACTTTCAACGCGATGGACGAGGGCGCAGATCGCGGACTATCGCGCGCGCGCATCCTGCGCCAGATCGACACGAGCCTCGCGCGGCTCGGCGTGGAGCAGGTCGCGCTCTACATGACGCACGCGTTCGATCCCGACACGCCGCAGGAGGAGACGCTGCGCGCCCTCGACTCGCTCGTGCGCGCAGGCAAGGTCGGCGCCATCGGCGCTTCGAACTTCAACGCGGAGCAGCTTGCCGAGGCACTCGAGATCTCGCAGCTGGAGGAAAGCGCGCGCTACGAGTGGCTACAGAACTCGTACTCGCTGCTCGATCTCGACGACGTCGAAACGGTTCTGCCACTGATCCGCGACCGTGGGCTCGGGTATGTCCCGTTCAGCCCGCTCGCCGGCGGTTGGCTCACCGGGAAGTACCGCCGAGACGAGCCGTTCCCGGCTGGCTCGCGCATGACGCAGCGGCCCGAGCCGTACGAGGAATTCCGCACCGACCGAGTCTTCGACGCCCTCGAAGCGCTAGAGGCCGAGGCGACCGAGCGTGGCGTCTCGATGGCAGGTCTAGCGCTGGCCTGGCTGCTCGGGCAGCCAGAAGTTACCGGCGTCGTGGTCGGCCCCGGTCGCGCGGAGCACCTTGCGCCAGCGACCGAGGCGATCAGGCTGAACCTGACCGCTGCAGACGTGTCCCGACTGACGGAGGTGTTTGCGTGAGCGTGCTCGTTCTTTCCGACGCTGAGGTGCGCGAGCTCCTCGACATGGAGTCGTGCATCGAGGCGATGGCGGGTGTTCTCGCCGCACTCCAGCGCGAGGAGCTCTCGATGCCGCTCCGGTTCATCTTCCGACCGGCGGGCGCATCCGCCGTGATGGGGTTCATGCCCGCGTACCGCGGTGGGGACGCACCACTGTTTTCGCTCAAGGAGATCGTCATCGCCCCTGGTAACTCGGCGCTCGGGGTCGATCCGCATCAAGGCGCGGTGATGCTCCACGACGGCAACACCGGCGAGCTACGCGCACTGCTGAACGCCTCCGCCGTGACCGAGATCAGGACGGCGGCAGTCTCGGCGGTCGCGACGCGGCTCCTCGCACGGACCGATTCCGGCGTCATCGCCGTGATCGGCGCCGGCGTCCAAGGACGATCGCACATCGAGGCGATGCGATGCGTTCTTCCCGCTGCGGAGATTCGGCTTTGGAGCCGAGGCTCGGCCCGCGCCGCAGAGCTCGCGGCAACCACAGGTGCGACTCATGTCGAGACGATCGTGGAGGCACTCGCCGGGGCCGACGTCGTCTGCACCACGACGTCATCGCGGGAGCCGATTCTCTCCCGTGACCTCCTCGCACCCGGCGTCCACGTGAACGCCGTCGGCTCGTCGATCGCCATTGCACGGGAGCTCGACTCGGCAACCGTCGCCGCCGGGTCGCTATTCGTCGATCGTCGCGAGTCCACGTTGAACGAGGCGGGCGACTACCTGCTCGCGGTGAAGGAGGCCGGCATCGGGCCCGATCACATCAAGGCCGAGCTGGGCGAGCTGCTCGAAGGCGTCCACCCCGGCCGTACCTCCGACGACGAGCTGACGGTATTCAAGTCGCTCGGGCTCGCGGTCGAGGATCTCGCGGCGGCCGAGCTCGTCGTCGCCCGCGCGCGGGAACGCGGCATCGGCACCGAGGTCGAGTTCTGATCCCGCTCGCCGAGATCGAGCGCGCTCGAGGCGTGATCGCGGGCGACGCGATCCGCACGCCGCTCGTCCGGCTCCAGGTCGACCTGCCCGAGACCGAGGTCTGGCTGAAGCTCGAATGCCTCCAGCCGATCGGCTCGTTCAAGATCCGCGGTGCGGCGAACGCGATCAGGCAGGCCCCGCCCGAAGCCGTCGTGCACGGCGTTCTGACGACGAGCGCCGGCAACATGGCACAGGGCGTGGCTTGGGTCGCTCGTGACCTCGGCATCCCCGCCACCATCGTCGCGCCCGATCACGCTCCCGAAACGAAGATCGCCGCCGTCGAACGGCTGGGCGGGCACGTGATCAAGGTTCCGTACGACCGTTGGTGGCAGGCGATGGAAGAGGGCTCCTACCCCGGCGTCGAGGGGCTGTTCGTCCACCCGGTGATGGACGACAAGGTGATGGCCGGAAACGGCACGATCGGGCTCGAGCTCGTCGAGCAGCTCGACGCGATCGACACGGTCTTGATCCCGTGGGGCGGCGGTGGGCTGGCGACGGGAATCGCGAGTGGGCTCGCGGCGCTGTCACCAGCAACGCGTGTGTACGCGTGCGAGCCGGAGACCGGCGCGCCCGTCGCGGCGACGCTCGCGAACAACGGCGTGCAGGTCGGTGTCGACTACCGCGCTTCCTTCGTCGATGGCGCGGGGTCTAAGGCGCTGCTGCCGCCGATGTGGGAACGGGCACGCGAGCTGCTCTCCGGCTCGCATGTCGTCTCCCTCGACGAGACGGCCGCCGCGGTACGGCTGCTCGCCGAGCGGACACGCGTCGTTGCGGAAGGAGCAGGCGCGCTCGCCGTGGCCGCTGCGGTCTCGCGCCGCGCCGGGACGGGACGCATCGTCTGCATCGTCTCGGGCGGGAACATCGATTCGTCCCGCCTGGCCGCGATCCTCAGCGGCTCGACGCCCGACTAGGCGGAGGGCCGGCTCAGCAGCCGCGCTGGAACGTGGCTGAGCGGGCGAGCTTCGCCCACTCGAGCGGTACAGCCGCCGCCTTGTACCACCACGTGTCGGCGTCGGTGCCGCGCATGATCAGCGTCGCCTTGGTGCAGCGACCGATGAGCCGCTTCGCCCGGAAGAGGTGGTAGCGGGACGAGACGACGATCAGCGAGAGCCAGTGGTTCCGAAGAGCAAGATCCCCCGCCAGCCGCGCTTCGCCCCGGGTCGAGAAGGGATCCGCATGCTGGCAGATCAGCTTGTAGTCGCGTGGCCTCGCGCCATTGCACAGGCGGTAGCGCACCGGATCCCGCGATGCGCTGTCCTCCGAGACGACGAGCGTCTTCGCCGCGTGCCGGCGCATCAGGGCCAATGCAACGGGCAGCCGATCGTTGCTTCCCGCAAGCACAACGACCGCGTCCGCCGCGTGCGTCGGCAGCCGGTCGTCCGGGTGGAGCAGGAACAGCCAGATCCCCAACCCGTAGAGAGTCGCGGCCACGATGATGATGAGCGAGAGAAGTTGTCGCATCGGATAGACATTCGGCGTGCGCACGATCACCGCAACCGCGCTCCGACGCCTCGTTGTCGCCGCCCAAGGGTACGCGGGGCGCCGGAGGACAGCCACCACGCGCGAGGTCGCTGACACGATCCGGCAGCTCTCGTGCGTTCAGCTCGATTCGATCTCGACCGTCGAGCGCAGCCACCGGATTGCGATCTCGTCGCGGGCCGGCCAGTACCCGTCCGAGGTCATTTCGCGTCTCCTCGGCAGCGGGCGAGTCTTCGAGTACTGGGCGCACGAGGCGTGCTTACTGCCGGTCGAGGACTGGCCGCTGTTTGCCGGAGCGATGCAGAACGGGGGGCGGCACTGGTACGGCGAGGTCGATCGGACGCACCCGCATCTCGCAGACGAGATCCTGGGCGAGATCCGTTCGCGCGGCGCGCTCGGCGCGCGTCATTTCGAGGGCGCGTCGGAGGGCGGGATGTGGAACTGGAAGCCGGCGAAGGCGATGCTCGACCGGCTGTGGAATCGCGGCGAGCTCGTGATCGCCGGCCGGCAGGGGTTCCAGCGGCTGTACGACCTGCCGGAGCGCGTGCTGCCGAGCGCCGTGCTCGACGCGACGCCCGCCAGCGAAACCGAGCGCCTGCGCGTGCTGACGCTCAAGGCGGTCGCGGCGCGAGGCGCGCTCACCGAATCCGGCATCGTCGAGCACTGGCGTTTGCGAGGGGGCGTCGCGCGGATCCGCTCGACGGTCGACGGCCTGGTTGCCGATGGCCTGCTCGAGCGGCTGCAGGTCGACGACGGCGGCACGCCGGTGATCGTGGCGGCGGGGGCTGAGCTGGATCGTCCCGCGCCCGCGGCGGCCGTGATGCTCTCGCCGTTCGACAACCTCCTCTGGGATCGACCGTTCGCGCGCCGCGTACTCGGCTTCGACCACCTGATCGAGGTCTACAAGCCAGAGCCGCAGAGGGTCTACGGCTACTACGTGCTGCCGTTTCTCTGGCGCGATCGGATCGTCGGCCGGGCCGACCTCAAGTCGGATCGCGCGAACGGGACGCTCATCGTCAAGGCGTTCCATCGCGAGCAAGGCGTCCGCGCGTCGGGCGCGCTCGACGACGCGTTTGACCGCGCTCTCGACCGGCTGCGCGCGTCGATCGGGCTGGAGCGCGTGCAGCGGTGAGGCTCGTCTCGGTCGAGGAAGCGCGGCGGATCGCGGTTCGCTCGCAGCTGCTGGACGGCGCAGCGACGGACGTGCCTGGCACGGTTCGCCAGCTCGGCTTCCTGCAGATCGACCCGATCGCGACCGTCGCCACGCCACAACACCTGGTTCTCTGGAGCCGGCTCGGGCACTACGACACCGCCGAGCTCGACCGGCTGCTGTGGGAGACGAAGGAGCTCTTCGAGTGGCACGCCTTCATCCGGCCGATCGAGGAGCTGCCGCTCGTCCGCGCATTCGAGCGCCGGTGGCGGACATCGACCCGGTACCACAGCGAGCGCTGGGTGCGCGGGTTCCTCGCCGAGAACCGCGCCTTCCGCCGCTACGTGCTCCGCGAGATCGCCGAGCGTGGCCCACTGCTCTCGCGCGAGCTGGAGGATCGGGCGGCGGGCGACCCGCGCGATCACCGCTGGTGGGGCTCACGGCGCGTCGGCCTGATGCTCCAGTCGCTGGATCTCTATGGCGAGATCGCCGTCGCTGGCCGGCGCGAGGGCCAGTGCCTCTGGGATCTCGCCGAGCGCTGGCTGCCCGCGACCGAGACGCTCTCGACGAAGGCCATGGAAACGCGCCACGCTGAGGCGAGGTTCCGCGCGCTCGGTGTCCGCCGCGCCGCGGCCGGCTGGGAGGCGCATCCGGATGCCGTCGACGGACCGGTTCCCGAACGGGCCACGTTTCTCTCACCGTTCGACCGCCTGGTCCACGACCGCGACCGCGCCGAGCGGCTGTTCGACTTTCACTACCGCCTCGAGATGTACGTGCCGAAGGCGAAGCGCGAGTACGGCTACTACGTGCTGCCAATCCTCCGCGGCGACCAGCTGATCGGCCGCATCGAGCCAGTCTTCGAGCGCAAGACCGGCGTGCTGAACGTGAACGGCGTCTGGGCGCAGCCCGGTGCGCCAGCCAACGCCGGCGCAGATATCGGCAGAGCGCTTCGCGAGCTGGCCGGCTGGCTCGGAGCCAGCAAGATCACCGTGGGCTCACAAGTTCCGCGCGCCTGGGCCAAGGCGCTGCGCGCGTCCGTCTAGATGACGGTCAGCGGCTCGGTGCGAAGCCGCATCCCGAGCCGATCGAGCAGCTCCCGGTCACGCTCGGCCTCCGGGTTCCCGGTCGTGAGCAACTTGTCGCCGATGAAGATCGAGCTCGCACCGGCGAGCAGGCACAGCGCCTGTGCCTCGTCCGAGAGCGCAAGACGGCCCGCGCTCAACCGCACGATCGACGCGGGCATCAGGATCCGCGCAGTCGCGATCACGCGCACGAGCTCCAGCGGATCGATCGGCGGCGTGTCGCCGAGCGGTGTCCCCGCGACCGGGACCAGGACATTGATCGGCACGCTCTCCGGGTGCGGGCTCTGGGCTGCGAGCTGCTGGAGCAAGCCCAGCCGATCGGCGAGCACCTCGCCCATCCCGATGATCCCGCCGCAGCAGACCGTGACGCCGGCGTCACGCACGAACCCGAGCGTCTCCAACCGATCCGCGTATGTGCGCGTCGTGATGATCGCGCCGTAGTACTCGGGTGAGGTGTCGAGGTTGTGGTTGTACGCCGTCAAACCCGCGTCGGCCAGAGCAACCGCCTGCTCAGCCGAGAGCATCCCGAGCGTGCAGCACGCCTCGAGCCCCAGCGCACGAACGCCACGCACCATCTCGAGCACGCGCTCGAACTGCGCACCGCGCGGAGCACTGCGCCAGGCCGCACCCATGCAGAACCGCGTCGCGCCTTGGTCGCGCGCACTCTCGGCAGCGGCGAGCGTGTCCTCGACGCTGATCAGCCGCCCGCGCCCAAGCCCCGTGTCGTAGCGCGACGACTGCGGGCAGTACGCGCAGTCCTCGGCGCAGCCGCCTGTCTTGACGCTGAGCAGCGCGCATCCCTGAACCTGAAGCGGATCGTGATGCGCGCGGTGGATCGTCTGCGCGCGGAACAGAAGATCCGGCAGCGGCAGCTCGTGAATCTCCGCGATCTCGTCGAGGCTCCAGTCGTGGCGGATCGCGTCGAGGGTCTCCATTCGGCCGCTGCCCATTCTTCCAGGGTAGCCTTCGGTCGTGGCCGATTCGCTGCACTTCGAGACGCGCGCGATCCACGCGGGCCAGGAGCCGGATCCCACGACCGGCGCGGTGACGACGCCGATCTACCAGACGTCAACGTTCGCGCAGGAAGCGGTCGGCGTCCACAAGGGCTACGACTACGCACGCGTCGCGAACCCAACCCGCACCGCGCTCGAGGAGTGCCTCGCCTCGCTCGAGAGCGCTTCGTTCGGCCACGCCTTCTCGTCCGGCCTCGGCGCGACGACGACGATCATGCACCTCGTCGACCCGGGCCAGCGCGTCGTCTGCGTGAACGACGTCTACGGCGGCACCTACCGGCTGTTCTCGCAGGTGTACGAGCCGAAGGGCTACCGGTTCACGTACCTCACGCCGGCCGAGCTGTCCGACCCGGCGGCGGTCGCGGCGCACCTCGGCGACGACGTCGCGCTGATCTGGATCGAGACGCCGACGAACCCGCTGCTGAACATCGTCGACATCCGCGCCGTCTCCGACGCCGCGCATCGAGTGGGCGCGAAGGTCGTCGTCGACAACACGTTCGCGACGCCGTATCTCCAGCGCCCGCTCGAGCTTGGCGCCGACATCGTCGTCCACTCGACGACGAAGTACATCGGCGGCCACTCCGACGTGATCGGCGGCTTCGCCGCGACGAGCGACACCGAGATCTCCGCGCGGCTGCGCTTCCTGCAGAAGTCGCTCGGCGCGGTGCCCGGCCCGTTCGACGCGTGGCTCGTGCTGCGCGGGGTAAAGACGCTGGCGGTGCGGATGCGTCAGCACTGCGCGAACGCGCGCGCCGTAGTCGAATTCCTGAGCGGGCACGCGGCGGTCGAGCGCGTCTTGTACCCGGGCCTCGCAGAGCATCCCGGCCACGAGATCGCAGCGCGTCAAATGAGCGACTTCGGCGGCATGATCTCGCTCCTCGCCACGAGCGAAGAGGAGGCCGTCGCACTGGTCGCGCGAACGAAGGTGTGGACGCTGGCCGAGAGCCTCGGCGGAGTCGAAAGCCTGATCGAGCACCCCTTCCGCATGACCCACGGCGCCACGGCCCAGTCAGAGTTCGCAGCGCCGCGCAACCTCGTTCGCCTGTCGGTTGGCATCGAGTCAGCAGATGACTTGATCCTCGACCTTGAGCACGCGCTGGCGCGCAGCTAGAGATCCGCTCCCGCACGTCGATGTGCGGTGCGAGAAATCCCGGATTCGAACCGGGACTCCGCTCAGGCACAGTGAACAATCGAGTGTCCCTACCGTCTTGAAAGTCGGAGGCACGCGCATGAGCACGATGCAGACGAAGACGCATTCTCGGCTATCGCAGTTGACGGCACTGGCCGCGCTCGGCGGGGTGCTAGCTGGAGTCGGGCTGCACGTGACCGGCTTCGAGACCGCTGCAGATTCAGCGTGGGCAGCGACAACGGCGATGCTGCTCATCCCTCTGACGATCTCGGTCGTCCGGAGCCTGCTCCGGCGCGATGTCGGGGTCGATGCGATCGCGCTCGTCTCGATGGCCGGCGCTCTCGCGCTCGGCGAGTACCTCGCTGGAGCCGTCGTCGCACTCATGCTTGCCGGCGGCAACGGGCTCGAGGACTCGGCGAATCGCCGCGCCAGACGTGAGCTCACAGCGCTCGTCGAGCGCGCGCCGCATGTCGCTGTCGTCCGACGAGGGGACACGATGGAGGAAATTCCGATCGACGATGTGCAGACCGGCGACATCGTTCTCGTCCGAGCCGGAGAGGTCGTCCCCGTCGATGGGTTAGTCGAAGGCGCCGAAGCGGTGGTGGACGAGTCTGCGCTGACGGGCGAACCTCTCCCCGTCACAATCAGACGCGGAGGCATGGTGCGTAGTGGCACTGCGAGTGTTGCCGTGGCGTTCGAACTCCGGGCGTTGCGCCCCGCGGCGGAAAGCGCCTACGCCGCTCTCGTCCGGCTTGTCCAACACGCAGAAAGCGAGCGCGCGCCATTCGTCCGGCTCGCCGACCGCTACGCAGCCTTCTTTCTGCCTGCGACGGGCATCGTCGCTGCGATCGCCTGGGCAGTTTCGCGAGATCCAGTCCGTGCGCTCGCCGTCTTCGTTGTCGCGACACCGTGCCCGCTGATCCTCGCAGCGCCGGTCGCCCTGATCTCGGGGCTCTCGCGTGCGGCGCGGGCGGGAGTCGTCGTCAAGAGCGCGGGCACAATCGAGAAGCTGGGTTCCGCGCGCACCGTGTTGTTCGACAAGACCGGCACGCTCACGCTCGGCCACCCGAAGTTGGTTCGCATGGTTCCAGCACACGGTGCTTCTCCCGACGAGACGCTTCAGCTCGCGGCGTCACTCGACCGCCTCTCTGCCCACCCGCTCGCCGACGCCCTCATTGTCGGCGCCCAAAGTCGTGGGCTCGACCTCGCACCGGCGAGTGACACGGAGGAGACCTTCGGTCGTGGCATTCGCGGGGTCGTCGAAGGCCACCATGTGGTCGTGGGCAGCGCGCGGTGGCTGGTCGAGCTCGAGATCGATCCCACGCTTCCGGCCGATGTCGACTCGGGCGCCGCGAAGATCCTCGTCGCGGTCGACGGCAAACTCGCTGGGGTCGCCCTCGTCGAAGACGAACTGCGTGGCGAGGCGATGAATCTCGTCGAGCGGCTTCGCGCCGAGGGCATCGAACACGTCGCGCTCGTGACAGGGGACAAGGCAGCCGTCGCAAACCGCATCGGCGACGCGCTCGGTTTCGATCGGGTGTACGCGGAGCAGAACCCGGAACAGAAGCTCGAGGTGGTGCGCGCTCTACGCGATCAACCCGGGCTTGGTGGCGTCATCATGGTCGGTGACGGTATCAATGACGCACCCGCGCTCGCGCTCGCGGACGTGGGGATCGCGATGGGGACGCTGGGCGCCACTGTTTCTTCCGAGACCGCAGACGCCGTGATCCTCGTCGATCGAGTCGACCGCGTCGCCGACGCAATCCGCATCGGTCGCCGATCGCTCAAGATCGCTCTCCAAAGCGTCCTCATCGGCATCGGCGCCTCGCTCGTTGCGATGGGCTTCGCCGCAGCGGGGTTCTTGCCACCTGTCGAAGGCGCCCTATTACAGGAGGTAATCGACGTGGGCGTGATCCTGAACGCGCTCCGCGCACTTCGAGGGTGACGCTTGGGCTACGCCGGAATCGTCAGGCTTTCGAGGTCGCGCGGGTAATCGGTGAGGATCTCGATCCCGTCTTCGATCACGACGACCGTGTCGGAGTGCCGGAAGCCGCCGAGGTCGCTCGCGTAGACGCCCGGCTCGATGGTGAGGACCATCCCCGGCTCGATCGGCGTGTGGTCGCCGATGTCGAGGAACGGCGCCTCGTGATTGCGGAGACCGATCCCGTGGCCGACGTGCTGGCGCCAGTTCCCGAGCAGGTCGTTCGCCTCGAAATAGCGCAGCACGGCATCGTCGATATCGGCGCACGTCGCGCCGGGCCGGAACGCGTCAAACGCGACCTGCTGCGCGGCGACCGTGTGGTCGAAGAGTCGCCGCATCTCGTCGGACGGCGGGCCGATCACCATCCCGCGCTCGAGCTCGGCGTGGTAGCCCCAAATCGGCGCGCTCGTCTCTGTCACAAGCAGGTCGCCCGCCTTGAACTCGATGTCGTGCGCTACGGCGTGCGCCCACGAACTGCGCTGCCCGATCTGCCCGCGATACCCGGCCGAGACGCCGTCGGACGACGACTGCTGCCCGGTATGACCGATCGCGGCGAGCATCGCTAGCGTCGCCTCGTGGCCGGCGTGCAGGCTCGCTTCCGCCTCGGTCGCGCCCGGCACCGAGTACTGCTGCAGGAGCCTGTGCGCCGCCTCGCACCAGCGCGCGCTCTCGCGGATCAGCTCGACCTCGGCCGGGCTCTTGCGCACCATCAAGCTCTCGACGAACGGCGCGACGCCGACGACCGCCACGCCCGTGACCTCAGAAAGAGCCGGCCCAGCGTAACCGAGAATCCCTGGGTAGCCGTCCTGATCCGCACCCGCCGCAGCGATGCCCATGTCGGCGAGCACACGAGCAAAGATCCGCATCGGATGCTCGAGCCCCGGGTACTCGGGGTACGACTCGACGCGCTCGAACGCGGTCTCCGCCCGCACGCGATCGACCTCGAACTCCGGGACGAACACGGCCATCTCGCCGGCCACGTTCACTGCAAACGCAACGGGCCGCTCGGTTGCCAGGAACCCGAAGCCCGTGAAGTACTGGACGTACCTATCGTCGAACAAGACGCCGCCGGTCAGCCCATGTGCGCGAACGTGCTCAAGCAGCCGCTCGCGCCGCAACGCGAATTCCGCCTCCGCGATCGGCTTCACACCTGCCGCGCCCTGACCGCGGTGCCGTAGGCGCAGATCTCAGTCCACGTGGTGCCGAGCTCGGACGTGTCGAAGCGCATCGCGACGATCGCGTTCGCGCCCTTCGCCGTCGCCTCTTCAACCAGCCGCGAGATCGCTTCCTCGCGTCCCTGCGCAAGCATCTTCGTCATCCCGCCGAGCTCACCACCGATTAGCGACTTGAGGCTCGCGCCAATCTGCGACCCGATGTTTCGCGCGCGCACCGTGAGCCCGAACACCTCGCCGAACACCTCGTCGATTTCGTAGCCAGGTAGATCGTTCATCGTGCTGATCAACATCTCGTGTCCTCTCTATTGATTCAGGAAACGGCAATCGGCCGGCCGACGACGAGCGCCTCGCGCAGCTCCGGCTCGAGCTTGGCGTAGTTCGCGTCCGGTAGCACGCCGAGCGCGTCGAGTGTCTTCGAGAAGAAGCAGCGCGCGGCCGCGGCGAGCACGACGTCCATGATCTCGGTCTCCGACAGCCCGAGAGCACGGAGCCGCTGCAGGTCTGCATCGTCGATCGAAGTCGCGTCGTCGACGACCCGCTCGGCGAGATCCATCACGGCAACGTCGATCTCGCTGAGACCGGCCGCGTGGTGGTCGCGCGCGATTTCGAGCACCGGCTCGCCGAGCCCAGCCAAAACCTGGCCGTGAGCGAGGCAGCAGTAGCTCGACCGCAGTCGCCGCGCGGCCGCAAGCGTCGCCAGCTCGTAGCGCCGCAAGTCCATCCCGGCCTTGATCGCGCCATTCAGCTGGCCCCACACCGCGTAGACCTCGGGCCGCTCGGCAAACGCCCGCTCGTGATTCGGCGCCATACGACCTGAGCGTACAGTCCTCGCCATGGCCGAACCGCAGCTGATCGACCTTCGCCACCTCGGTCACGAGCGCGTCATCGCGGCCTACCTGCTGGACACGTCAGACGGGCCGGCGCTCTTCGACTGCGGGCCGGCAACGACGGTCGAAACGCTGCGCGCCGCCCTCGCCGAGCACGGCCTGGCGATCGGCGACCTCCGTCATCTGCTCCTCTCACACATCCACTTCGACCACGCGGGAGCCGCGGGTGTCCTCGTCCGCGAGAACGCGCGGCTGACCGTGCACGTCTCCGCATTCGGCGCACCACACCTCGTCGACCCGTCGCGCCTCGAACGCAGCGCGCGACGGCTCTACGCAGACACCTTCGACACGCTCTGGGGGGAGCTCGTGCCGATCCCCGACGAGAACATCCGCTTCGTCGGCGACCGCGTGCTCGACTTCGACTGCTTCCCGAGCCCCGGCCACGCAACGCATCACGTTTGCTACCTCCGCGACGGAGTCCTGCTGGCCGGTGACGCCGCCGGCGTCCGCATCGATCCGGCCGAGAGAGTCATCCCGCCGACTCCACCGCCCGACATCGACATCGAGGAGTGGGACGCAACCCTCGACGAGCTGGAGCGCCGCCAGCCCAATCGCCTCGCGTTGATCCACTTCGGGTTGTTCGACGATGTCGCGCGACATCTCGCCGAGCTGCGCGAACGACTCCACCACGACTCCGAGCTAGTCGGCGCCGGCGCGACCGAGGACGAGTTCGTCGCCGCTTCGCGAGCCCACCTCGGCGCCGACACCGGCCGCTTCGAGCACGCCGTTCCCGCGTGGCAGTGCTATCAGGGCCTCGCCCGCTACTGGGAAAGACGCCGCGCCGCGCCCGCGGAGTAATCTCTGGCGATGCCGCTGATGCCGCTTCCACGCGAGTGGGACACCTTCCTCTCGCGCGCGAACCCGGCGGTGATCGCCACGATTCGCAAGGACGGCTCACCGCATTCGGTCGCCACTTGGTACGACTGGCACAAGGGCCGGATCATGCTGAACATGGATCCGAAACGTGTCCGGCTGGAGCACATCCGCCGCGACCCGCGCGTCGCACTCACCGTTTTCGACAAGCAGGAGTGGGAGATTCACCTGTCGCTGCTCGGCCGGATCGTCGAGATCACAGACGATTACACCCTCGAGGACATCGACCGACTCGCGATTCGCTACACGCGGATGCCGTTCGGGAACCGCGACCACGGCCGGATCACGGCGTGGATGGAGCCCGAGCGCTGGCACGGCTGGGGCCAGGACGGCAACCTGGTCCCGCGCTAGAGCACCTGACACGATGACCCGCTGGATCATTGTGCTGGGTGCTCCTAGAAGCCGGTCACGAGCCACCGCCGGCGGTTGAAGCGGGCCCCGAGCGTCGCGAGTCGCACCACGATCAGCAGCACGAGCGCCGGCCACACGCCGCGCACGCCCCAACCCTCGCGCAGCGACACGAGCAGCACCGTCCCGCAGCACGCGAAGGCCGCCGCCATCGAGCCGGCGAGGAACCGCCCGTCGCTCGCACCGATCAGGATCCCGTCGAGGGCGAAGACCGCACCATTCAGCGGTTGCATCAATGCGAACAGCGGCCAGAGGAGCGCGCACTGGGCGAGAACCGCGCGGTCGCCCGTGAAGATCTGCGGCAAGACATCGCGTAGAGCGAACAGCACGACGGTGAACGCGGCGCCCACCGCGACGGACAGCCAGATCATCCGAGCGCTCGCCGCGTAGGCGGCATCGGCCCGGCCGGCGCCAAGCTCGCGCCCAACAATGATCTGCCCGGCGATCGCGATCGCATCGAGCACCAGCGCGAGGAAAATCCACAGCTGGAACGCGACCTGGTGCGCGGCAAGCGGCGCGTCTCCGAGACGCGCAACCACCGCGCCCGCCAAGATGAACGAACTCATCAGCGCGACGGTGCGGGCGAAGATGAACTTCCCGATCGAGAGCAGCCGGCGAGCGACATCCCAACGGAACGCAAGCCGCTCGCGACCCACCCGCCGCAGGATCACCCACGCGATCCCAACGCCCATTGCCGTCTGCGCGATCGCCGTCCCCCACGCCGAGCCGCGGATGTTCCAGTCGAAGCCGTAGACGAAGACGACCTCGAGCACGAGGTTCGCGATGTTCCCCGCCACGAGGAAGATCAGAGGCGTGCGCAAGTCGGAGACGCCGCGAAGGAACCCTTGGCCGCCGAGCGCGAGGAACGCGGAAGGAACGCCGACCGCGACGATCCTCACGTAGGTCGTGGCGTAGCCAGCGGTCGCGCCGTGCGCCCCAATCAGGTGGACGATCGGCGAGGCGAACGCCGCGATCACGGCCGCTAGAACGATTCCGAACCCGAGCGAGAGCCACAAGGTCTGCCCACCGAGTCGCGCGGCTGCCTTTTCGTCTCCTGCTCCCACCGCCCGCGCGGCTTGGGCAGTCGCCCCGTACTGGAGGAAGTTGAACATCGCGAGCGCCGAGAAGACGGTCGCAGCCACCCCGAGCGCCGCGAGTTGCGCGCGACCGAGATGCCCGACCACAGCGGTGTCGACAAGGACGTAGAGCGGTTCAGCCGCAAGTGCCCCGAGAGCGGGCAGAGCGAGCCGGAGGATCTCGCGGTCGTACGCCGACCGCACTTTCACTCTTCGCGACGGACGACCCGCGCGCCGGACGACTGACGCAGCGTCTTGATCACGAGCTCGTCGACGTTCACGTGCGCCGGCCGGGTCAGCGCGAACATCACGCAGTCGGCGACCTCGTCGGGCGTGATCGGGTCGATCCCGGCGTAGACGGAGTCAGCCGTCTCGACATCGCCTTTGAAGCGAACGATCGAGAACTCGGTCTCGACAAGGCCTGCGTCGACGGTCGTGATCCGAATCGGTCGACCGAGGAGATCCTCGCGCAGCGCGTAGACGAACCCGCGCACGGCGAACTTCGAGGCGACGTACGACGCGCCGTTCGGGTAGGCCTGCCGCCCGGCGATCGAGCCCATGAAGACGATGTGGCCCTCGTCGCGGATGTGCGGCAGGCACAGACGCGTCATCCGCATCACGCCGTCGACATTCGTGTGCAGAACGCGTGCCTCGTCCTCCTCGTTCGACTCCCAAAACGGGTAGCGGCCAAGCGCGAGGCCGGCGTTGTTGAACAGGATGTCGATCCCACCGAGCTGGGCAACTGCTTCGTTGACAAACGCGGCACAACTCTCCGGCTCGGTCACATCGAGCACGAGCGCGATGTCGGCCTCAACCCGCTCGACGCGCCGCGCACCGCCGACAACGCACACGCGAGCCTCGCGCAGTTGGCGCACGGTCGCAGCGCCTATCCCGCTCGATGCGCCGGTCACAACGGCGGTCTTCCCTTCGAGTTTCATCGGGGCAGCCTAACGTGCCCGCCACGTATCCCCCGTTGGAGGGACGCCTTCCGCCTGCGCCCGGCCGAAGATCGGAACGATGATGGACGCGAGCCTCGATACCGTCACTCCCGGCACGGGCGACTCCGGGCAGCGGGACGAGCCGCTCGCGCGGATAGCCGACGCGGTTCGGGAGACGGTTCCGGGGCCTGCCGGCGACGAGCTTGTCGCCCAGATTGCCTCAATCGTCTCGGGACTCGTCCCGCACGGTCTCGAGCAGATCGCCATCGAGAACGCCCAGCTGCAGCACGAGCTCGAGATGCTCCAGAGTGTCGACGGGCTCACCGGGCTGCGCAATCGCCAGCGTTTCTTCGAAGACTTGCGGCGCGAGTTCGCGGCTGCACGACGGTACGACTCGCCTGTCTCGTTGATCCTGCTCGACGTCCACGGCTTGCGGTCGGTGAACGAGACGCGCGGCTTCGACGCTGGCGACCGGCTGCTCCTCGCGCTTGCCGAGTTGCTGATGACGCGACTGCGCGTAACCGACATCGCGGCGCGAATCGGCGACGACGACTTCGCAGTGATCCTTCCCCGAACACCGCAGGAAGGCGCCGAGCGGCTCGCCGAGCGGATCGCCGAAGCTCTAGGAGACTGGGTGGCGATCGGCATCGGGTCGGCCGTGCCCAGCGTCGGCTCAGGCGCAGAGTTGCTCGAGTTGGCCGACCGCGATCTGGCCACGCACAAGCTCAGCCGCACGCAGCCTCCCGCCGCCTAGCCGTCTCTCGACAGCCGAGGTGGCATCATGGTTCGGTGTCCGAACCTGTCCAGCTGATGCGAACACTGGCCCTAGCGGGCGATCACGGCGACCGCGCCAAGCTGGAACGACGCGCCCGCGTGCTCGCGTGGGTTGGCATCGGCTGGCATGTCGTCGAGTTTGCGATCGCTATCGGCGCGGGAATCGCTGCCGGCTCGATCGCGCTCATCGGGTTCGGAGCCGACAGTCTGATCGAAGCGCTCGCCGGCCTCGTCGTGCTGTGGCTGTTCACAGGAAAGCGGGTCGGCTCGCACGCCGCCGAGCGCCGAGCGCAGCAGCTGATCGCCGCGACGTTCTTCGCGCTGGCGGCCTACGTCGGGATCGAAGCTGTTCGCACGCTTGCCGGTGGCGATCATCCGCGAACAAGCTGGGCCGGCATCGGGCTGGCCATGTTCACCGCCCCGACGATGCCGCTGCTCGCGCGCGCGAAGCGGCAGATCGGCGCCAAGCTCAGCTCGGCCGCGGCGGTCAAGGAGGCATCGCAAACCCAGCTGTGCGCCTACCTCTCTATTGCGCTGCTCATCGGCCTGGGCGCGAACGCGATCGCCGGCTGGTGGTGGGCCGATCCGCTGACCGCGCTCGCAATCGCGGGCGTGGCCGTGCGGGAGGGCCGCCAAAGCTGGCGCGGCGAGGGTTGCGCCAATGGCTGCTGCTAACCACGAAGGGCACTCGCACGCGGGACACACGCACGCGACGGTCACCGCCGACACCGACACACGACGGCTTGTGGCCGCGCTCGGGCTCATCCTCGCGTTCATGGTCGGCGAGGTCATCGTCGGCATCGTCGTCCACTCGCTCGCGCTGCTCTCGGACGCGGCGCACATGCTCACCGACGCGGGCGCGCTTGGACTTTCCCTGGTCGTGATCCGGCTCGTCGCGCGCCCCGCGCGCGGCGACCTGACCTTCGGCCTCAAGCGCGCCGAGATCCTTTCGGCGCAGGCGAGCGGGTTCACCATGCTCGTCCTCGCGGGCTTGATCGGCTACGAAGGAGTCAGCCGGCTGATCTCGCCGCCGCAGCCACAAGGGCTGCCGATCCTGGTCGTCGCACTCGTCGGGGTCGCCGTCAACCTCGCCGCAACGTGGCAGCTCTCGAAGGCGAACCGCGAGTCAATGAATGTCGAGGGCTCGTTCCAGCACATCCTCACCGACCTGATCGCGTTCGTCGCCACCGCGATCGCCGGCGCGGTGATCCTCGCAACCGGCTGGGTACGGGCCGACGCGATCGCCGCGCTCTTCGTCGCGGCGATCATGCTGCGCTCGGCCTACGGCCTGCTCCGCGCCAGCGGTCGCGTGCTCCTCGAAGCGGCGCCCGACGGCTTGAGCGTCGCTGAGATCGGCCAGGCACTCGCCACGCACGCCCATGTCGCAAGCGTCCACGACCTCCACGTCTGGGAGGTGAGCAGTGGCTTTCCGTCGCTCTCAGCGCATGTGCTCGTTCATCCCGGAGACGACTGCCACGCGATCCGCCGCGAGCTCGAAGCCATCCTCCGCGACCGATTCGGGATCACGCACACGACGCTGCAGGTCGACCACTCAGAGGACGACAAGCTCCTGACGATCGCTACTCAGACTCAGGCAGCGCTAGCTCCACTCGGTCGATCATGATCGGCGTCACCGGGCGGTCGCGGCCGTCGCGTTCTGCGCGCGAGATCCGCTCAACGATGTCCTGACCCTCGGTCACCTGGCCGAAGACCGTGTGCTTGCCGTCAAGCCACGAGCACGCCTCTGCGGTGACGATGAAGAACTGGCTGCCGTTCGTGTTCGGGCCGGCGTTCGCCATTGCGAGCGCGCCACGCACCATCGGGTGCCCGCTCTGCTCGTCCTCGAACTGATAGCCAGGGCCGCCGGTGCCGTCGCCGCTGGGGCAGCCGGCCTGAGCCATGAAGTCGGGAATCACGCGGTGGAAGATGAGGCCATCGTAGAAACCGGCGCCTACGAGAGTGGTGAAGTTCTCGACCGTCTTCGGCGCGTCGGCCGGAAAGAGCTCGATTTGGACGGGACCCTCGCTGGTGTGAATCGTGGCTGATGTCATGTCGTGACCGTAGCAACCGTGCCGAACGCGCCCGCCAGGGGTACCCGACTCCCTCGATCGAGGGATGCCACTAGCTCTCCTGGAACCGACGCAAGAGGGGATGTTTCGCACGGCTCGCATCTCCTCTCTCGCTGCGCTCGTGCTGGTCCTTGCGACCGCAGCCGGGCTTGCCGGCCCCGCGCGGGCGCTCACCGGGCCACAACACGTTGCGATCACCGTTGTTCGCCCGAGCTCTGGGTCCGCGGTGATCGGTTGGACAGTCGATATGCCGGGCAAGGTCGTCGTCCAGTACGGCGTCGACAGCCGCTTCGGCGTGTGGTCGGCGACAACCGCAGTCTCGAATGCGGGCGCCGGCACCACGACGTTGACGGGACTCGAGCCTGGCTACACGTACCAGTTCCGCGTCGTCTCGGATGCGGGCCAGGGCTTCGCGACCGCCGACGGCTCGTTCTACACGGGCTCGCTCCCCGCGAATCCGCAGGCATCGATCACGCCGCCTTCCACCTCGACGGCGAGCACGAGCCAGTTCTTCGCCTCGCCGACCGCGCACAGCACCTCCAGTGTCCCGACCGGCCCGACCGCGCTGTACATCAACGGCACCGGCTTCTTCCCGCGCATGGTCTGGCGCCAGTGCCCGTACGGCTACGCGCAGAACCTCGCCGCCGGCATCAACCTGTTCCTCGGCACGGAATGCACGACGCCGAAAGCGCAGCTCACCGCGCTCGCCGGCCGCGCCTACTCCGCGCTCGATCAGAACACGCGCAGCTCGGTCTCCGGACCGGGGCTCGTTGGCTGGCATCTGCCGGACGAGGCGGACGAGACGATCGCCAAGCCGGACAAGCTGCCGACGATCAAGGAGGACGGTCGCGTCACCTTCCTCACGCTGACCGACCACTTCCTCCCTTACGCCGCCCCGCCGACGTACGGCCGCGGTGTCTACCCGCCGCTGTTCGCGCGGACGAACGTAATCGGCTTCGACACCTATCCGATCGAGAGCCGCTGCAATGTGAATCTCCTGCCGAACACGTACTGGCAGCAGCGCGAGCTGATCCGTCAGCAGCCGGGCAAGCCGACGTTCCAGTGGATCGAAGCTGGCCCGATGGAGCGCTGCTTCAAAGTCGATCCGACACCAGAGACGGTCGTCGCCGAGTCGTGGCTCTCGATCGCCGCCGGCGCGCGCGGGATCGGCTACTTCCCGGGTGTCTGGTCAGGGCCGATCCAGACAGTGATCAACCAGGTCGATCGCGACATCGTCGCGCTCTCGCCGGCGCTGCTCGACCAGGCGGGAACCGCGTCAGCGAACTCCGCGAGCGGAGTGCTCGTCGGCGTTCGCAAGCACCTCGGCGCGATCTACGTCATCGCGGTGAAC
>JANYJX010000024.1 GCA_025358355.1 Actinomycetes bacterium
TAGCCAGATAACCGGGTCCATCGAACGCGGGGCACACCAAACCGTCAACACGCGGGCGGGGAGCGGTCCACGTCCGCCCCACCCGCACACAAACGCCCCACAAGACCAGAAACCCCGGGCCCACCTCGAACGGATGACCGAATATGGCGCGGGACGAGAGATGCCATTCCGCTCGCACTCTCATCTCTAGCACGACGGCCGCGGCAGTCGGCCCATGTAAAAGACAGTACTACCGTTATCGTTTGCTCCTGCGATCCGGCCGAGAGGAGAACAGCGATGGCGACAACCGTTGGTCAGCCCGTCGACCCGAATGTCGTACGAAAGTTTCATTTCACCCGCGAGATGATCGAGGGGCCGGTCTACCGGAAGTATGAGAAGGCGCTCCGGAAAATGTGGAGCGTCGAGGATCTCGACTTCACCCAGGATGCGAGAGACTGGAAGCGGATCAACGATGAGCAGAAACGCGGGCTGCTGGGCGTCACCGTTCGCTTCCTCGCCGGTGAGCAGAACGTCACGGACGAGCTCGTTCCGATGCTCGCGGCCTCGCACGCGCTCAACCGGTTCGATTGGACGGTGTACCTCTCGACGTTCCTGATGGAGGAGGCGAAGCACGCCGAGTTCTTCATGCGCTGGCACGATCGGGTCGTCGGTGTGCTCGAGCCGGAGGAGGTGGCACAGCACTTCCTCGTCAGGGGGAAGACGATCGATCCAAGCGGGCGCTTCGAAGTGCGCGACGTCCTGCACGAAGCGCTGCCGTACTACGGTAGGCGACTGATGGAGGCGACGATGGGCGGTACCGAGGCCGAGATCGAGCGCGCCTTCGTCGCGTTCTCGGCGGCCTACAACGCCTTCGTCGAGGGTGTCTTGACCATGCCCTCATACGAGATCGTCATCGACACGACCAACGGCTGGAACGCCTTCCCGGTACTTAGGCAGGGCTTCAGGCTCATCCTCATGGATGAGGGGCGCCACATCACGTTCGGCACATACGCGTGCAGGCTCTTGATCGAGAAGGACCCGTCGTATGAGGACGAGGTACACCGGGTGTTCAACGCGTATCGCGGGAACATCGTCGGCCTCGTCGAGTACCAGAAGGCTGTCCCCGGGCTCGATCTGAACAAGTACCAGACGATGAAGGTGCGCCACTACCGGAACCGTTGCCGGGAAATGCGGATCACTCCCGACGAGACGCTCATCGAGCAGATCCTCGACCCTTCGATCGACTTCGTCGTCGGCGTCGAGGCCGGGTAGGTGATGACAGCAATTGCCAAGCGCTGGACGTGTGTGGAGGCGGGCTGCGACTACGAGCTCATCGCCCCGGACGTCGCGTCCGCGATCGAGGGCGCACAGCAGCACATCGCGGAGGCGCACGCGAGCTTCGAGCTCGAGGAAATGATCGAAGACGTCCTCGAAGACGTGCAAGCCGCCGACGCTGACCAAGACGCATGAGGGCGCAGCTCGCGCCCCTCGACGAAAGGTACGGGGTGCCGGTTCTCGAGGGCGCTTCAACGAGATCCGTGGCACGACCGGGATCACACCGAAGGTCTTGCCTCAGACGCTGCGCACGCTTGAACGCAACGGCTTCGTCATGCGCACCGTGTACCTCGAGATCCCACCCCGCGTCCCGTCCGAGCTGACGCAACTCGGCCGCGCGCTCCAAGAACCGCTGGCCACGATCCGCGACTAGCCATAACAGTCGGTAACGGCCCACGGCGAGCACCAGGCTGAAGCGGCACCTCCATCCGAAACGACGAGCCGCCTGGTGCCGGCGATCGGCGCTCCCGTCGTACCTAGCCGCGCGAAACGGCCGAAACCTTACTTCGCCCTCGACGAAATAGGGATCCCGTACAAAACCTCCCCATCTGAGATCGAGCGCCGCCGTCTCGACAAGAACCGCCGCCGCGAGACTCTCTCCGGCTACGGCCGAAACCGTGCACCGACCTACGAGAATGGCGGAGCCGATCCGGGCAACGTGATCTCTGCCGCAGAGCTACAACCAGCACTACGGGGTGGAGCACACCGCTCCCCTGCCTGAAGGGCTCGCGGCGTTCCTCGTGCGGGCCGCATCACCAGTAGGCGGCGTCGTCACTGACCCGTTCTGCGGGAGGACATCTCCGAGCGCATCGAGTCTGCGTCCACGGGAGCGACGTTTCTTGATGACAATGCTCCGGATAGACGTTGTCCCTCCGGAGGTCGAGAGGTACGCCGAAGAGCACACGACACGGCCGCCTGCGCTCCTCCGTCAGCTTGCAGAAGAGACGCGCGCGACGCTTGCGTCGAGTGGGTCAGGGGTAGTGCAGCCCTTGGCCGCGAACGGCTACTTCGACAGCGCTCAGCGTATGGCCCCCAAGTGACGCCATGGCAAGTGTGCCGAGGTCGTCGCCGACGAAGCAGACGTTCGTCGGCATCGGGGACTGCGCACCGGTCGCATCGGCGAGGATGAGCTCCGGCGTCAAACAACTCACCGCCGGCGGCCGCGCACCACGTTTCGACCGCTCCGGAGGGATCGACTCGCAGCACAGCGCCGCGCCCGGCGTCGCAGAGTTCGATAGACCCCTCGACATCGAGGCAGACGCCGAGCATGAAGCCATCCTCCGATTTCGCGATCTGCTCGACGTCCCCCGTAGCCGGGTCGACGCGGTATACCTGGCCCGCCTCCCCGCCCGCATAGAGCAGCCCGTAGGGGCCGAGCGCGATTCCCTCCGGATGATCAAGGCCCGTAGCCAGGGTGCGCACGTCGCTCATCCCCACCTTCACTGCTCCCCCTCCATGGGTCACGGCTGGCGCTTCCGCGCCGCCTCCTCGAAGCGCTCCAGCGCCTCACGGTTCAGCTCGATACCGAGGCCCGGCTTCTGCGGCAGAGCAAGGAGCCCATCGACGAGCTCGAGCTCGTCGACCACGAGCTCGCGGCGAAGGGCTGACTCGGCCACAGATTGCGGCACAAACTCGAAGAACGGCATGTGCGGGGTGACCGCAGCAAGATGCGCGGTCGCTGCGATTGTGATCCCGGTTTTCCAGCCGTGCGGCACGACCAGCCGGCCCCGTTCGGCTGCGAGGTCGCATACCCGCCGCGCCTCCGTCAGCCCCCCGACGCGACCCACGTCTGGCTGGGCGACGTCTATGAGCCCGCGGTCCATCAGGTCGAGGAACTCGTAGCGCGTCGCGAGCCATTCACCCGCCGCGATCTTGATCGGTGAGCGGCGCGCGAGCTCCGCGTAGCCTTCGAGGTCGTCCGCCCAGAGAGGCGTCTCGACGAAGAAGATGTCGTACTCGGCCCAGCTCTCGATCACGGCCAGCGCCCGCTCGACCGACTCCCAGGCGTAGGCGACGTCGACCATGATCGTGAAGTCCGGACCGACCGCTCGTCGCACGCCGGCGACGATCTCCACCATCCGCTCGTCAGGCTCTCTCAACCCGGAGTGGGCGTAGGGCCCGGTGACAAGGATCTCGAGCTTCGCAGCGCGAAAGCCGAGCCGCTGCGCCCACGCCGCCTGGTCGACGAGTGCCTGGCTGAAGTCGTCCCACGAGTCGCCGCGGTTCGGTAGCAGCGAGGCGTAGGGGGCGAAGAAGTCGTGAGCGGGCTCGCCTAGGAGCTGCCACGTCGGAACGCCAGCAGCCTTGCCACAGATATCCCAGAGGGCCATGTCGAGCGCCCCGAGCGCATGGACGACCGCGCCACGGCGGCCGGTCATTGCGGTTCCCACGTAGAGGCTGTCCCAGACCGCGACAGGGTCGAGCGGGTCCATGCCGACGAGCGTTTCGCCGAGGCCAAGGTCCATCGTGTGCATGCCAGGAGCTTCGATGCAGGCGCGCGCGACCCAGGCGTTCAGGTCGGTTTCGCCGATGCCGGTGATGCCTTCGTCAGTGTGCACCTCGACAACGATGTCGTCCTGGTTCGAGCTCGTCGCGTCCCGTTCATACCCTGGGTCTAGGAGGACATGGCAGGTGACGCCGGTGATCCTCATGCAGATCTCCGGCTGTGGTCGCGATAGAGCCTGTCGAGGCGGTCGAGCGTCGCCTTAGCCGCTAGGCCGTCAGCGAGTGCTGCGGCGAGCAGCTGACCGCCGCGAAGTTGGAAGTCGGGCCACCAGGCCTCACGCGGACGCACCCACGCGGCCTCGATTGTGGCGAGGGTGCGCGAATAGAAACCGCCGGCCTGGGCGTCGAGCGCGGGATCGATCCACGCGGAGCGGCTGCCGGGCTGCCCCCCGTGTGTTGCGACAATGGTCTGCTGCGTGTCAGCGCCGCTTGCCCAAGCAGCGAAAGCCGCTGCTTCATCTGGGAGCTTGCTCGTTGCCGAGACTGCGAGCCCCGCCCCGCCGAGCACCGAGCCGAAGGGCCCGTGCCCGGCGGAAGGGATGTCGACGAAGCTGCAGGGCCTCTCGACGGTGTCAGCCCTTGCGTACGTCACGTAGCCGTATGTGAGTGGAACGTAGACCAGTTCGTCGGATGAGGTGAGCAGCCCGAGCACGTCGGGGGGCTCGAGCGCTGTCATCCCCACGGGACCGAGGTGGTGGAGTTCCGCTAGAAGCTCGAGCACCGCAAAGCCTGTAGCGGCGTCGACGAGATTCTCTCCGATCGCCGCGGGCTCGCCGACGTTGGCGCAGAGCGTGAGGAAGCTCGAGATAGCGTGTGCGGGCGCCAGCGGGAGGGCCACTCGTCCCGGCTGTGAACGCGCCAACTGCAGCACGTCGTCCCAAGTCGCAGGTGCGGGCGCCTCGAGAATGTCTGCGCGGACCGCCGAAACCTGGCACGCGGCGTCAGTTGCGAGCCCCCACTGGTGGCCGGCGTAGGTGTAGGAGCTATGACTTGCGCCGATGGCGTCCGCCGCGAGCGCGGCGAGGGTTTCGGCGGCGAGTAGGTCGTCGAGCGGTCGCAGGCAGCCGGTCGCGACGGCGGTACCGCAGAAGGGGTGGTCGACTACGAGCAGGTCGTACGCGGGTGCTAGCTCCTGGAGCGGCTGGTCGCCGAATGCCTCGAGGCTGCGCCACTCCCAGGAGATGGTGACACCGGTTGCGCGCTGCCATGCGGTGGCGCAGGCCGCCATCGGCTCCTTGCAACGGGGATGATCCCAGCCGATTGCCTTCAGCGTGGTCACGCGACGGGGACGGGGACGGTCGCGATGCAGTCGATCTCGACGCGGCCGACGATCAGCCCTGCCTGGACGGTCGCCCGCGCCGGCTTCGGGTCTAAGAAGACGTCGGCGTACACCGCGTTCATTCCCGGGAAGTCCGCAAGCTCGCTGAGCCAGACGCCGCAGCGCACCACGTGCTCCGGGCCGCTTCCGGCCGCGGCGAGGACGGCGAGTACGTTGTCGAGCGTCAGACGCGTCTCCTCTTCGATCGCGCCCGGGACATATACGCCGTCGCGCAACGGACCTTGGCCGGAGACGAAGACGAACTTCCCCTCGGCGATGATCCCCGGCGAATACGGTCCGCTCGGTCTCGGGCCTGGGACTGCCTGGCGTGACACGCTCGCTCTCCTCTCCGTACGGTGTTTGTTGGTTTGTCCGCTACCCAGCGGGCAGTGTCTCGACGATGTAGAGGTTTGCGGTAGTCCCGCCGTCGACGGTCAGCTCGCTGCCGGTGATCGCGCTCGCGTCGTCGGAGGCGAGGAAGAGAATCGCCGCTGCGATCTCCTCCGGAGTCGCCATGCGCCGCTGAGGGATCCGGTCAAAGTCCTTCGTCATGTACTCGTACATCGCGTCACCGACGTATTGGCGGGTGAGTGGCGTCGCTGTGTATCCGGGGCTCACGACATTCGAGCGGATCCCGTGACTGGCTAGCTCCGTTGCCATGGTTCTGTTGAGCCCGAGCAGGCCAGCCTTCGACGCGTTGTACGCGACCTGGTTCCCATCTGCACCGTATGCGTCGATCGACGATATGTGCACGATCGAGCCGCCGCCTGTCTCGGTCATCACCCGGGCGACACGCTGGGCCATCAGAAAGGAGCCAGTGAGGTTGACGCCGATCACACGCTGCCACGCGTCGTCGGGAAAGGAGAGGAAAGGACTGTCGTGGTCGATCCCCGCGCAGTTCACGAGGACGTCGATCCGGCCAAACCGGTCGCGTGCCGCCTCGACCGCCCTGTCCACTGCGGCCGGGTCGGAGACGTCGGCCGCGAACGCCGACGCCTTCCCGCCGCCGGCCCCGATGTCGGCGGCGACGGCGTCGATCTCACTCCCGGTGCGCGCGATCAACAGCACCTCCGCGCCCTCCCGCGCGAAACGCCGCGCGGTCGCCTCGCCGATGCCTCGTCCACCTCCTGAGAGAACGACCGTCTTCTCTTTGAAGCGATCCGCTGCCACGACCAACCTCCACGATCCTTGAAAGCAAACGTTTGTGCGACTCTAGAGCGAGCTGCCGCAGGCCGTCAAGACCCAAGCCTCGAGCGTCAAGCCTCAAGCCGTTGGGTCCACGGAGGCGTGAGCGATCTCCTCCGGTTCCTCGTACCACTGCGAACGGTCGCCCAGCTTTGCACGGCTTCGCCACCGTAGGCCCTTCGGCTCGGACTCGACGCGCTCCCACAGCCGATCGAGCCGCTCGTGCAACAGCAATCGGTCCGCCTCGTCGAGCTGCGCGTCCGCAAGATGCTCACGCGCCGCCTCGACTGTCTGCCGGCTCGTCCTCCACAGCCCCCAGTCGGCCGCCAGGAGCCGTGCGACGTGTGCCGCGTTGACCGAATCGTCGTCGTGCTCGGCCACGTCGTGTTCGTGGAGGATCGCCCAGATGTCGCGCAGGTCCTTGTCGTTCAGGCGCACGATTTGGAGCTTCGTGAGCAAGAGCTCGGCAAGCGGGACTGTCTCTTGGTCGAGGTCGAGGCGGTCGGCGATCGGAATCTCGTGACACATTCTGAACTCGCCGACGAAGACGTCGACCTGCCGCTCGTGCTCGATGTCGTAGAACACGAGGCGGGTCGAGCCGTTCATCGCGTTGAACCGCTCGTTGGGCTGATAGCCCAGGCTCTGCAACAGCCGCGCCGCCTCCCTCCCGTGCTTCCGCGTCGTCACGAGGTCGATGTCCCGGTACGGCCGTGTCAGCCCGGGATGAACGCCGCTAGCCGTGTGCAGATGGACAGCGACGCCACCGAGAACACGCAGTGTCAGCTGCTCGGCGTTCGCTTCGGCGACGACCCGGCGCGCCTCGTCGACGATGTCCGGTCGGATCGATGTCACCAGGCAAACGTTAGCTCAGCCGGAGCCGGGCAACTATCATCGCGATCTGGAATGGCCGATCGCGCTCGCCCCGCCCGCCTCGACGACGTCGCCCGTGCGGCAGGCGTGCACATCTCGACCGTGTCACGGGTGATCAACGGCCGTGGCGAGGTCTCGGTCAGGCCGGAGACGCGACAGCGGATCCTCACAGCTGCGCACGAGCTGCAGTATCGGCCGAACGCCATAGCCCGAGGACTACGGCTTGCAACAACGGGGACACTGGGGCTCCTCGTGCCGTCGCTGCGCAACCCGGTCAACTCCCCGATAGTGCGCGGCGCCTTCAACCGTGCCTGGGAACGGAACTTCGTGCTCGTTCTCGCCGAGGACACAGGCGAGAGCGAAGCGGCGGAAGACGCCTACGAGCGGCTCGTCGAGGAGGGCCGGATCGACGGCCTGCTGATTCAGAGCGCGAGGCTCGACAACCCGCACCTCGACAGTTTCTCGTCCGGCCCGGTCCCCTGCGTCTTCATGGACCGCGCCCATCCAGGCAGCGGCCGCAACGTCACGATGCGCGACGGCGACGCCGGACGGATGGTTGCCAAGCACTTCCTCGATCTCGGGCATCGCTTCCTCGCCCACCTCGCGGGGCCGCTCGAGCTCGACACCGTCGCCCGCCGCCGCGAGGGGTTCGTCGAGCTCGCCCGGACCGCAGGGGCGACTCCGATCGTCGTCCCGGCGGTGCTCAGCGAGGAAGCCGGGCACGCGGCGATGCACGAGCTGCTCGAGCAACCCACGCGGCCGACGGCGGTTTTCGTGGCGAACATCAACCAGGCGCTAGGCGCGGTCGCGGCGGTGCGTGAGCGAGGGATTCGGGTGCCCGAGGAGCTGTCCCTCGTCTGCCACGACGACGATCCTGTCTGCGGGTTTCTCGACACGCCGCTCACCGCGGTACGCATGCCGCTGCACGAGCTGGGCTCGACGGCCGTCGACGTCCTGCTCGAGCAGGTCGAAGGCGCGGAGCGGCGCAATGTCGTAATCGAAACCGAACCGGAACTCGTCGTTCGCCGCTCGACTGGCCCGGCGCCACAATGAGGATCGCGGCGGCCGTCCTCGAGGTGCCAGGCGGCCCGCTTCGGGTGGCCGAGCTCGAGCTTGAAGCGCCACGGCGTGACGAGGTGCTCATCCGGCTTCTGGCCTCCGGGATCTGCCGCAGCGACCTCTCGTTGCTGGACGGCAAGTGGCCGGCGCCTCTGCCGATGGTACTGGGCCACGAGGGCGCCGGGATCGTCGAGGCGGTTGGCGAGGGAGTCGACCCGGGTCGGATAGGCGAGCATGTCGTTCTGACGTTCACGCCAGCGTGCGGCCGTTGCCGCTTCTGCCTGCAAGGACGCGTCAACCTCTGCACGGCGGCGGCGCGGGCGATGGACCTCGGAGTGCTGCCGGACGGCACGACACGACTCAGTCACGGCGGCGGGCCGGTGCACCACCTTGCTCTCGTCTCGTCCTTCGCCACGCACGCGGTCGTTCCCGCCAACGGGGCGATTCCCGTTCCGGCCGGACTCGACCCGATGCTCGCCTGCCTGCTTGGCTGCGGCGTGCTGACCGGCGTCGTCTCGGTCACCCGCCGCGCGAACGTCCGGCCGGGCGAGTCCGTCGCCATCCTCGGCTGCGGCGGCGTCGGGCTTGCAACCGTGCTCGGCGCCTCTCTCGTGTCCGCCCATCCGATCGTGGCCGTCGATCCGGTGGTGTCCAAGCGCGAACTCGCGCTTCGGCTCGGTGCGACCCACGCCCTCGACCCGAGCGCGGAGGACCCGGTAGCCGCGATTCGGCGGATCGTATCGGACGGTGTCGACCACGCCTTCGAGGCGATCGGCATTCCGGCAGTTGCCGAGCAGGCGTTCGCGGCGACGCGCACTGGCGGGACAACGGTGCTGATCGGCCAGCCGGCGCTGGGCGTCAAAGCGTCGTTCCCGGTGTACGACCTGACGCAATTCGAGCACGACGTCCTCGGCACGCATATCGGCGGCGCGACTCCGGCGCTCGACATACCGGTGCTGGCGGCGCTGGTCGTCGCTGGCAAGCTCGGCCTCGAACCGCTTGTGACGCACCGCTATCGGCTGGAGGAGATCGAGGAGGCGATCGAGGCAACGCGCTCTGGAAACGCTGGCCGGGTCGTGCTCGACCTCCGATGATCGTCCTTCGCTCCAGCGGCGTGCTCGCCCGTCTCGATCCGCTGCACGGCGGCGAGATCCTCGACCTCGTCGACCTCGAGACCGGACGCCAACTCCTCGGCCGTCCGCCGTTTCCGTCCCTCGAACCGCGATCCGGCACGCTCGACGAGGAGACATGGACCGATCGCTACCGCGGTGGTTGGCAGACGGTGACGCCGAATGCGGGCAACGACTGCACTGTCTCCGGCGAGCGGCACGGTTTCCATGGGGCCGCCTCGACCGCTCCCTGGCAGGTGCTGGAGCTCCAAAACAGCGCTGCGACATTGCGTTGGCAAGGGCACGGACTCGAGGTGACACGCGAGGTCTCCGCGCGCGACGACGTGCTCTCGGTCGAGACCGAGTGGCGAGCGGTCGGCGACCGAGCGGCGTTCTTGGCCGTCGAGCATCTCGTGGCGGGCCTCGAGCTGATCTCGCCGGCAGCCACCATCCGTCTCCCGGGTGGGCGGGCCTTCGAGCTGTCCGAGACGACAGGGCCTGTTCGGGCTCCTGCCTCGGCTCCGAACTGGCCCGACGTGCTGCTCCTCGACGATACGACCGAGCAGGCAGACCGCATCTCCCTCGACCTCGCCGGCAGCCGCTTCGTTGCGGTCGAGGCGCTGCCGGCTGGTTGGTACGAGGTCGTCAACGATCTCACCGGCCAGGGCCTGCGTGTCGAATGGGACGTCGCCGCCCTGCCGCACCTCTGGATCTGGCGCGAGGTCCGCGCCAGCGGCGGCCGTTGGCGCGGACAGGCTGAGCTCCTCGGGCTCGAGCCGGCCTCGGTGCCGCACTCCCTCGGGCTCGAGCGGGCGCTCGCCGAGCGACAGGCCATCGTTCTCGCAGCCGGTGAGCGTTTCGTCAGCCAGGTTTCGGCTCGCCCGTTTGCGTAGCGCCGCCTCTTGACGCCGTCCGGCTGACGGTTTACGGTCGCTACGCAAACGATTTCGGAAACGGCTGTGAGGTAGGCGATGGTGCTCGGGCGGACTAGGCGACGATTTGGCGGCGCGACTGCGACGGACACCCTGTCGCTCTACTACGCGTCCGACGTCCACGGCTCCGATCTCTGTTGGCGCAAGTTCCTCGGAGCCGGCCGTTTCTACGGCGTCGAGGCGCTCATCATGGGCGGCGACCTCACCGGCAAGGCGATCGTGCCGATCGCGATCGACGACACGGGAGCCTTCACGACGACCCTCATCGGTGAGACGCGCTCGGGCACCACGCCCGCGGAGCTCGACGAGCTCGTTTCGGCGATTCGCTTCAACGGGATGTACCCGTGGCGTGCCTCGCCGGAGGAGATCGCCCGCGTAAGCGAGGACGATGCGGCGCGTGCCTCGCTGTTCGAGAAGACGTTGCTCACCGAGCTGCGAAGCTGGATCGACCTCGCCGACGAGCGGATGGCTGCGTACGGCATCGACGTCTTCGTGATGCCAGGTAACGACGATCCCTGGTCGTGCGATGCGGTACTGGACGAAGCCAGGCACGTTCAGGCGTGCGACGACAGGGTCGTGCGTGTCGGCCCACACGAGATGATCTCGTGCGGCTATGCGAACCCGACGCCCTGGCACACGCCGCGGGAGCTCGACGAGGACGCGCTCTACGCCCGAATCAAGGCACTCGCAGACCAGCTCGAGGATCCGGCGACTGCGATCTTCAACCTGCACGTCCCGCCGTACGACTCGGGGCTCGACACGGCCAATGAGATGAACCCCGATCTCACTCTGAGATATGTCGGCGGGCAGCCGCACCCGATCCCAGTCGGCAGCCACGCCGTCCGTCAGATCATCGAGGAGTTACAGCCGCTGCTTTCACTCCACGGCCACATCCACGAGTCGCGAGGGGAGGTACGGATCGGAAGGACGCTCGCGATCAACACGGGCTCCGAGTACAACAGCGGCCACATCCACGGGGCCGTCGTGACGCTCGCAGGCTCGGACGTGCGCAAACACCAGTTCGTCACCGGCTAGCTAAGGGCCATCCCGAACGGAGGTCTCCTGTGAGTCAAACGGAAGGAACACCAGCGGTCGGCAAGTCTGGGTTGTTCGCCCGGACTGCGACCGGCCTCGTGCGCGGGGTGCCACCCCGCTCGTCGCTCGTCATCAACTTCATCCCTGGCCACCCGACGCAGACGATGGCGGCGGTGCTCTTCTTCGCCCTTGCCACAGGGCCTGGTGGCAACGTGTTCCTCGCCCTGCTCCTCGTCGTGCCGATGAGCCTTGCGTTCTCGTATGCATTCGGGCTTCTCACCCAGATGATCCCCCGCTCGGGTGGCGACTACATGCTTGTTAGCCGTGTGATCCACCCATCCATCGGATACGTCTCGGTCTTCTGCATGACGACCGCCGGGTTGCTCTCGAACGCGTTCTTCGGGCTTGCGGTCGTGACCGCCGGAATCGGCCCCCTTTGTGTCGCCGTGGGTCTGATCGGCCACCACCCGGGCCTCGTCAGCTGGGGCAACCACATTACGACCAGCAAGGGCTGGATGATCTTCTTCGGCCTCCTGATGTTCGCCTTCGCGGGCGTGATCCAGCTGTGGGGCTGGCGCTGGATCCTTCGGCTCCAGAACATTTTCTTTTGGATGGTCACCGCGTCGCTCGGCGTCTGCGGTGTGATCGCGCTCTTCCAGTCGAAGAGTCACTTCATCTCGAAGTTCAACTCCTTCGCGGAAGGGATCACACACAAGCCGGATGCGTACGCCGGCACGATCGCGACCGCGGTCAAGAACGGCGTTGTAGTGCACCCGAGCTTCTCGTTCAGCCTCACGATCCCGATCATCGCGGTGTTCGCGACGACCGCGATCTTCAGCTACTGGTCGAGCTTCGTCGGCGGCGAGCTGCGACAGGCCTCGACGCTGAAGACAGCGAACAACATGGCCCTCGGTGGAGTGATCCCGCTCGCGCTCGTCGCGATCTTCGCGGCGATCTTCTTCCATTCCTTCGGCAGCGACTTCCTACGCGCTGCAAACGGCGGCGGGCTACCTGCCGAGATCGCAGTTCCGGGCACGCCGTTCTTCTACCTCAGCTCGATCGGAGTCGGCTCGACGGCGTTCGCGATCGTCGTCTTCGTCGGCTACATCGTGTTCTGGCCGTTGATCACCTACATCTCGACGTTGCAGCAGACACGAGCACTCTTCGCGATGTCCTTCGACGGTGTCCTGCCCAAGGGTGTCACGCGGGTGAACCGGTACGGCTGCCCCGATCTCGCGCTCCTCATCTCGCTGCTCGCCTCGGCTGCGGTGTTCGTCTGGGCGGTCTACAACTCGACCGGCTTCTTCCAAGTGCTCGTCTACGCGCTGCTCGTGCAGCTGATCGCGATGGGGTTGGTCGGACTCGCGGGCGTGCTAGCCCCGATCCTCCGACCAGAGCTGTACCGGGCATCTGCCTCGCAGAAGTCGTTCCTGGGAGTGGCTCTCGTGCAGATCGCGGGCGCCGGAGCGATCCTCACGGGCGTCTTCGTCTGGTGGGCCTACCTTCACTACGACCAACTCGGCACCAACGCGAACCTCGGCAAGTTGTTTGTCTGGACGATCGGGCCGGCGGTTCTCGGAGCCGTGTTCTACTTCGTGGTAGCAGCCGTGAAGAAGGCGCGCGGCACGGACATCACGCTCGTCTACCGGGAAATCCCGCCGGAGTAATCCGGAAGGCCAAAGGCGGGGGGCGGACGCGTACCGCCCCCCGCTACGCACGAGAAGGAGCAAACAGTGAAGACCGCCGTCGTCACAGGCGCAGCGATGGGGATCGGACGGGCGATCGCGTCGCGGTTGATCGCGGAAGGCGTCCACGTTATCGCCGTCGACCGTGACGAGACTGCGTTGGAGATCGCCGCCGGCGAGCTCGGCGATCGCTGCGAGCCGCTGGTCGGCGACGTCGGCGACTGGGCCACACACGAGCGCGCTTCAGACGCTGCGGAAGCCGCCGGCGAGCTCCGTCACTGGGTGAACAACGCCGGCATCGACTGGGTCGGCGGCGCCCACGAGATCGATGCCGGGCACATCGAGCGTGGCCTACGCGTCCTGCAGCTGGGCGCGATGTACGGCGCCTGCGTCGCCGTTCGGCGGATGCTCCCCGCGCGGGCTGGTTCCATCGTCAACGTCTCGTCGATCCAGGGCATCGCCGCGTTCCCGCGCTACTTCGTCTACGACACGGCAAAGGCGGCGATCCTGATGATGACCAAGTCGATCGCCGTGGACTACGGTCCCTTCGGGATCCGCTGTAACGCCGTGCTCCCCGGCTGCATCGAGACTCCCATGACGCACGCGACGCTTCCCCCCGATCTCGACCGCGAGGAGGCACTTCGCCGCGAGGGTCTGCTCGCACCGCTGCTTCGGGTGGGGCAGCCGGAGGAGATGGCCGAGGTTGTCGCGTTTCTGCTGTCCGATCGCGCCTCGTACATCAACGGCGCGGAAATTGTGGCGGACGGCGGCGCGACCGCACGCTGTTTCGCCTACCCGCCACTCGACCTGTAGGAGGCCCCCCGATGGGACGACTCGACGGCAAACGCGCCCTGATCACCGGAGCCTCGAGCGGCATTGGCCGCGAGGTCGCAAACCGCTTCGCGCGGGAGGGCGCGCGCGTGGCCGTCGGGGGGCGCGATCCCGAGCGCACGCAGCGCACCGTCGACGAGGTCGGCTCCGCCGCGGTCGCTGCGCTCGGTGACCTGTCCGAACCGGCGAGTGCCCAGGCTGTCGTGGACGCGGCGTCGGCGGCCCTCGGCGGTCTCGACTGCGTGATCAACAACGCCGGTGTCGACGTGTCGGTTTGGGTACCGGTGCACGAATGGGACGTGGCTGCCTTCGACGAGATCCTGCGGATCAACCTACGCGGCCCGTTCCTCGTCGCGAAGTACGCCATCCCACACCTGCTCGCAGCCGGCGGAGGCTCGATCGTGCACATGAGCTCCGTCTGCGCGATCACCGTGTGGTCCGGCGATTGCGGCTACGACGTCTCGAAAGCCGGCCTCAACATGCTCTCCGACCACATCGCCGTCGAATACGGGCCGCGTGGCATCCGCTCGAACACGCTCATGCCCGGGGTGATCGAAACCGAGTTGCACCGCTCCGTCATGGATTCCATGGAGGGCGGCGCAGAGATGGAGGCCGAGCTCCTGACAAAGCACCCGATCGGCCGCTTCGGCCGCGTAGATGAGATCGCGGATGCCTGCGTGTTTCTCTGCGCGGACGAGGCCAGGTTCATGACCGGGGCGAACATCTCGATCGACGGCGCCTACAGCCGGGTGTGACGTGAAGGTCGTCGACATCCGAACGCACGTCCTCCTCGACCCCGGTTTCGATGTCGACGCGACGAGCTCCGCGCAGGACACGATCGTCGTCGAGGTCGAGACCGACGAAGGGATCGTCGGGATCGGCGAGACCGACCTGAACGCGTGGATCGCGCGCGCCTGCATCGAAGCCCCGGGCACGCACACAATGGACCGCGGGCTGAAGCAGATGCTGCTCGGGCAGGACCCGCTCGACCCCGAGCGTCTGTGGCAGGAACTCTACGTCGGGAGCGCCATGTCCGGCCGGCGCGGCGCGGTGGTCCATGCACTCGGTGCGCTCGATATCGCGCTTTGGGACATCTGCGGCAAGGCAAGGGGTGTGCCGTGCTGGCAGCTATGGGGCGAGGCGACCCGCACCGAGCTAACGCCGTACGCGTCCCTTCAGCCCGAGGTCGACTCGTTTGACGGCTACGTCAGCTCGATGGTCGGCTGGGCCACGCGTGCCCGGGCGATGGGGTTCCGGGCCTGCAAGCTGGAAGCCACGTTCTCCGGTCCCTACGTTCACAAGGGCCTCGCAGGGCCGGACGAGCGGATCACCGAGGTCGTGACGGCGGTACGTGACGCAGTCGGCCCGGAGATGACGATCATGGTCGACGTCCAGTACGCCTTCGACTCCGTGGAGCGGGCACTCAAAGTGATCGAGTCCTGGGACGGGCTCGACGTGTTCTTCCTCGAGACGCCGCTCTGGACCGACGATGTCAAGGGCTACGCTGAACTCTCCGCACGCTCACCCGTGCGTATCGCAGCGGGAGAGTGGCTCTCCACCCGGCACGACTTCGAAGTGCTGATCGATGAAGGCGGCGTCCAGGTCGCGCAACCAGATATCGGCCGGGTCGGCGGGCTGACCGAGGCACGACGCGTCTGCGATCTCGCGGCCAACCGCGGTCGCCTGATCGTCCCGCACGCCTGGAAGACAGGCATCTCGGTCGCAGTCGCCGCACAGCTCGCGATGGTCACCCCGCACATGCCGTTCTTCGAGTTCTTGCCGGCCGAGCTTTGCGAGTCTCGGCTCCGCAAGGACCTCACCCACGACGAGCTCGTCTTCCACGAGGGCTCACTCCGCCCGCCCCAGCGACCTGGCCTCGGTGTCGAGCTCGATCGCGACGCACTCGAGCACTTCGCCGCAGCCGCAAAGAGAATCGCCTGAGCCCATGCCGACGGATGCCCGTCGTACGCGTGTTCAGCCAGAGAGACGAGGTTCGCCATCCTCCGCTGCAAGGCGGCGGCGAAGCGGTGGAGTCGCGCAGAAGAGCCCGATGCTCTGTTTCCCCCCTTCGTCGTTATCGCCGGAGACGTGCGGCAACACCACGAAGTTCGGGGTGCCCCAGAGCGCGTTCTTCGCCGAAAGCGGTTCGCGAGTCGTGACGCCGGAGGAGCTCTCGGAGACCGCCGACTCCGGCGCCGCACCCGAGGTGCCAGCGACTTGACCCGCGCCGACGAGCTCACTGGGCGTCTCGCCCGCTGCTACTCGGGCGCGATCTACGACGCAATGCGGGAACGCGAGCTGCCGTCGGGTGTGCTTCCCGCCGACATCCGACTGCTCGATCCGGCGCGGCGGATCGCGGGTCCCGCCTTTACCGTCGCCGGCAGCCGCAAGCCGGAGCTCTCCGTGCACGACTGTCTGCTCTCATGGACACGCTTCCTCGCCGCTGCGCCTCGGGGGCACGTCGTCGTCTGCCAGCCGAGCGACCTGACGCTCGCACACATGGGCGAACTTTCCGCGGAGACCCTCCACGGCCGAGGTGTCGCCGGATACGTTGTCGATGGCGGGGCACGCGACTGCGAGTTCATCCTCGAGCTCGGCTTTGGCGTCGCCTGCCGATACACGACGCCCGCTGACATCGCCGGCGCCTGGTCGATCGACGAGCTAGGCGGCGAGATCGTGGTCGGCGAGGTCGTCGTTCGTACGGGAGACCACGTGCTCGCGGATCGGGACGGAGTAGTCGTCGTCGCGGCGCCCGATGTAGCTGTGGTGGTTGCCCGGGCCGAGGAGCTAGCCGCGACGGAGAGCGACCTTCGCGTCGCGCTTCGGGAGGGAATGGATCCTGAGGAGGCATACCTCCGCTACGGCGTCTTCTGACAGAACTCCACACATTCTCAATTCGGCATGTCCCCAAGGCTCGCGGAGCCGGATTGGTTGCGAACGCGAAGCCCGCGCACCTCTGGGCGCACATCTTCTGAGAGCACGTTCTGCAAGCCGGCGAATGAGTCGATCTCGATTTGCTCGGCGCCGGGGGTTCGTACGACGTACCTTAGGTAGTAGACAACGGGGCACTCTTGAACCCCTATGGAACTAAACGGGGCACGTTCGAACCCTCGACTCCTACTTGAGCTCTCCCGGCTCAGGCCAATTCACGAGCGGCTGCTCGCGACAGCAGCGGCGCGACCGCTCGAGCCTCGAGCCGCCCCGCCGAGACCCAGCCCGGTGCTCGAGACAATCACGCTGGTACTAGCGCGGGCCGGACAGCCGATGCGAGCGCGCGAGATCCACGCGGAAGCCGAGAAGCTTGCCGGCGAATCGCTTCTGTGGACATCCGTGAAAGCGGCGTTGGCCGCAGGCGCCTCCGGCGGGCGACCTCGGTTCCGGCGGGTGCGTCATGGCGTCTACCAGTCGGCCAGATAACAGGGGCTCCAAGCAAGCCAGGGCGGTTCAGTCTTCGGCTCTTCTTACGAGGCGAGGAGCTCGGGGAGCATGCGTTCGCGGAGGATCCGTCCGAAAGCGGCGACCACTTCGGGGGCGATCTGGGTTCCGGCATTGAGGCGTAGTTCTGCCAGCGCCTCGGTTGCGGGTATGCCGTCCCGGTAGGGGCGGTCGCCAAGGCATCTGTCGGACGCTCTGGCTCAGCCCGAGAACCGTCGAAACCCACATCCGGGTCGCCTGCGCGAAGCTCGGGATCAAGGAATCGCCCGCGGACAATCGCCGTGTACTCGCCGTCCTCGCGTACCTGCGGCGGTAAGAAGAGCAACCTGAAAAGCTCGTCGTCCAGAAGCTACGCTGGACATCCGTGAAGGCCGCTCTCGCCGCCGGCGCGAGGCCTCTCACCGCGCTTCCGGCGCGGCCGCTGCGGCGTCTATCAATCAGCCAGCTGGGGCGGCCCCCAGAGCAAGCCAGGGCGTTTCGCGATCACACCGCGCAGGTCGGGCAGGGGCATAGTTCGCGCAGATGCTCGAACGTGTAGATGCCGGTCGAGTGCCCGTCGCTCCAGTGGAAGCGGATCGCATAGCGGCCCACCGGGTCGATCGAGAGAGGGCGAACATCCTTGCTGATCGATTCCTCGCGAAGCCGCTTGTTCCCTGAGATCTCGTCAACGCACAGCGCGCACTTACAGCCCACGCGCAGGGCGTAGCCGGTGTAGATGCTCTCGTGCCCGTCCTGCCAGAGAATCTGCACCTCGTTCTCGGATGGCTGCGTGATCTCCGCGATCTCCGGTCGATCGCTGGAGGCTCCACCCATGTTGAGGGTGCTGACCTGCGCCGCGAGGTTCTCGGCGACGCGAAGGAAGGCGCGGGCACTCAGCGACTCGGGCATCGACTGGACGATGGGGGTTCCCTCGTCCGAGGTCGTGCGAATATCCGTCGAGAGGGGGATCTCACCCAGGAAGGGGACACCGCTCGCCGCAGCGAACCGCCGGGCGCCGCCGCTGCCGAAGATCTCCTCACGCTGGCCGCAGTGGCGGCACTCGAAGCCGCTCATGTTCTCGACCAACCCTAGGACCGGGGTGCGTAGCTTGGTGAACATGAAGATGGCCTTTTCGGCCACGTTGAACGCGAGATCTTGCGGCGTCGAGACGACCGCCGCGCCGGTGAGGGGGATCTTCTGGCAGAGGCTCAACTGGACATCCCCGGTACCGGGAGGCAGATCAACGAGGAGGTAGTCGAGCTCGCCCCACTCAACGCCACCGAGGAACTTGTCGATCACCTTGGCGAGCATGGGGCCCCGCCAGATGGTGGCCTCTCCTTTCGGCACGAAGAAGCCCATCGAGACGATCTTGACGCCATAGCGGAGGACGGGAACGATCGTGCCGTTCTCCGCCGTTGGCGGAGCCGTGGCGCCCATGATGGTGGGGATGGTCGGCCCGTAGACATCGGCGTCCATCAAGCCCACCTTGGCGCCCAGCTGCGCCAGCGCGACCGCGAGATTCGCGCTCACGGTGGACTTCCCGACGCCGCCCTTCCCGCTCGCGATGGGAATCACGTTCTTGACCAGCGGGATCAGCGCGTCCTTCTGCTCCGACTGAGTGCCGCGCACCTTCGAGGTCATCTCGACCTCGACGTTCGTGACGCCCGGGAGGGAGAGGACGGCCCGATACGCGTCCTCCTTCATCTGGTCGCGAACGGGACAGGCTGGAGTGGTCAGCTGGATCGCGAAGGAAACGTTCTCGCCGTCGATCTGAAGGTCCTTCACGAAGCCGAGCGTGACGATGTCCCGACCCAGGTCCGGGTCCTTGACCTGGGAGAGAGCCGCACGGACGTCTTCCAGCGCGACTGTCGGCTGTGCCTTTTTCTTCATGCTCCCCTCGCTGAGCTCAGCACATGGAGCTGGTCGAGAGCAGGACCCGCGCACCCGGTTCGTCAGGTGTCTCGGCAGTTCGCTGCGTTGAACCCGTATCGCCGGCAGAGGATGTTTGCCTAGTATTCACGATACACACCATATCAACTAGATCTTCTCGACTTGACTTCTTCGCGTCCAGCCCGAAACGGCATCCTCATTCTCGGCGGCGGCTTCGCCGGCGCCTACGTCGCTCGGCTGCTCGGGCGGCGCGGGGCGACAATCGTCAGCCCCGAGAACTTCATGCTCTACACGCCGATGCTGGCGGAGGCCGCCTCCGGCACGCTCGAGCCGCGCCATGTCGTCGTGCCTCTGCGCATGATGTGCCCCTACGCCGAGCTCCTGCTGGGACGGGCCGTCGGTCTCGACGAAGCCTCGCGAACGGTAGCAGTCGCAACGGACGCAGGCTCGTTCGATGTGGCCTACGAGCAGCTCGTGCTCGCCCTCGGCTCCGTTCCGCGCACGCTCCCGATCCCCGGGCTCGCTGAGCACGGCCTCGGCTTCAAGAACCTCGCTGACGCGATCCACCTGCGCAACCACGTCCTGCGCGAGCTCGAGGCGGCCGACGCGGCGCTCGTCGCGTCTCGCGCCGAGCGGCACCTCACCTTCGTCTTCGTCGGCGCAGGCTACGCGGGCGTCGAGGCGCTCGCCGAGCTCTCCGACCTCGTGCGCGACGCGCTGCGCTACTACCCGCGCCTCCGGGGAGCGCGGCAGCGCTGGGTGCTCGTCGACGCCGCCCCGACGATCCTTCCCGAGATCCCGACCCGGCTCAGCGAGTACGCCGCCCGGCAGCTCACTGGGCGCGGGATCGACATCCGCGTCGGGACGACACTCGAGTCCGTCGAGGAGGACAGCCTCGTACTCTCCGACGGCAGTCGCCTCGAGACGCATACTCTCGTCTGGACGGCGGGCGTGCGCGCCCACCCCTTACTCGCCGAGCTAGGCCTCCCCCTCGACGAGCGCGGCCGGGTACGCGTGGATAACATTCTTCGCGTCGAAGGCTGCGGCAACATCTGGGCGCTTGGCGACTGCGCCCGCGTGCTGAACGCGGCTACGCCAGACCACCCGGATCCACCGACGAGCCAGCACGCCCTCCGCCAGGCGCGGCGACTGGCGAAGAACCTGCAGGCGGCGCCGAGGCCGTATCACTACCGCATGCGCGGGATGGTGGCGACGCTCGGACGCCACAAGGGGGTCGGCGACGTGCTCGGGCTCCGCCTCCGCGGCTTCCTCGGCTGGTTCGCGACGCGGACATACCACCTCTACCAGCTCCCGCTCACGTCGCGAAAGCTACGGGTCGTCACCGACTGGACCGTCTCGCTCTTCTTCCGCCGGGACATCGCCGAACTCTCCATGCTCGGCCACGCACGCGGCCTCTCGCGGGAGGGGCACGAGGAAGCTTCGACCATCTCGGTGACCTTCGGCACCCGAGAGGGCGAAGGCGTCGATTAGAGGCGTACCGTGCTCACGCATGACGCTCCTTCCCGCCCCGGAGGGCCAGGCTGGTCGTGCTGGCCGAAGAGACGTGCCGCCGCGCGTCGAATTCGAGTCTGGCACCTGGGACGCTCCTCTCGGCCAGGCACATCGTCGACGAGTCGGGCAAGGTGCTCTGCGAGGGCGAACCAGCCGCCGTCCCCGGCCTCAAGCGGCCGCTGCACCGGACGCGTCGATCGTGGCGGCGGGTGCGCTCAGGACGGCCCTGCGACTGCGCGCCGCCGACGCGCCGCTTCGACGAGGTGTTCGAGTGCTGGCACGACTTCCTGCCAGCCGCGAGTCTTCAGTCCGCAGTCGGGATTGACCCAGAGCCGCCCGCGGTCGATTCGCGCCTCGGCGGCCGTGAGTAGCTGCTCGATCTCCTCGACTTCGGGGACGCGCGGGGAGTGGATGTCGTAGACACCGGGGCCGATCTCGTTCGGGTAGGGGCGGCCGTCGAAGGCTTCGAGGATGTCCATGCCCGAGCGTGATGCCTCGATCGAGAGCACGTCGGCGTCGAGGCGGACGACGTGCTCGACCATGTCGGCGAACTCGGAGTAGCACATGTGCGTGTGTACCTGCGTCTCCGGGCGGGCGTGCGCGGTTGTGAGGCGGAAGCAGTCGATCGCCCAGGTGAGGTAGCGGTCGCGGTCGGCCTGCTGGAGCGGCAGGCCTTCGCGGAGCGCCGCCTCGTCGACCTGGATCACGGCGGCGCCGGCGCGTTCGAGGTCGGCGATCTCGTCCTGGATCGCAAGCGCGATCTGCGCGCATGTCTGCTCACGCGGCTGGTCGTCGCGGACGAACGACCACTGCAGGATCGTCACCGGCCCGGTCAGCATCCCCTTCATCGGCCGCTTGGTGAGCGACTGGGCGTGGCGCCACCAGCGGACGGTCATCGCCGCCGGGCGGGCGACGTCCCCGTAGAGGATCGGCGGCTTGACGCAGCGGCTGCCGTAAGACTGGACCCAACCGTGAGCGGTGATCGCGAAGCCGTCGAGCTGCTCGGCGAAGTACTCGACCATGTCGTTGCGTTCCGGCTCGCCGTGGACGAGCACGTCGAGGCCGATCCGCTCTTGCGCGGAGACGACCTCGGCGATGCACTCCTCGAGGAACCGTTGATAGCCGCAGTCGTCGAGGCGGCCGGCGCGGTGTTCGGCACGGGCGCGGCGGATCTCGGCGGTTTGCGGGAAAGAGCCGATCGTCGTGGTTGGCAGCTCCGGCAGCGCCAGCCGTGCCCGCTGCAGCGCGGCCCGCTCAGGGTAGGGCAGAGCGCGTCTGCTCGTATCGGGTGAGAGGGCGGCCAGCCGATCACGGACAGCCGGGTCGTGGGTGCGTGGCGAGCGCTCGCGCTCCTCGACTTCGGCGCGCGCCTCTTTGAGCAGCGGCCCGCGGTCGGAGGCAGGAGCGTCTGCGGCAAGTGCGAGCAGGCGCAGCTCGGCCAGCTTCTCGTCGGCGAACGCAAGCCAGCCGCGCAGCTGCGGGTCGATGCCGCTCTCGCGGGCGGCCGACCAGGGAACATGCAGTAGCGAGCAGGAGCTGCCGATCGTCACACGACCGGAGCCGAGCGCCGCGGTCGCGCGGTCGATCAGCGCGAGCGCCGCGTCCGGGTTGGTACGCCAGACGTTGCGGCCGTCGACCAGCCCGAGCGAGAGCCGCGTCGTCTGCCCGATCGCGGCGAGCGCCGGGTCGAGCTGCTCAGGGGCGCGGACGAGATCGAGGTGAAGCTCCACCGGCTCCAGCGCCAGCAGGCGCTCGAGTGCCCCATCGCGGTGTAGGCCGGCGAAGTAGGTGGTCAGCGAGAGAGCGGGGCCGACGGCCGCGAGCGCCCGGAAGGCTTCGGCGAACGCGTCGAGCTCGGCCGCTGTGCGGTCGAGGGCGAGCAGGGGCTCGTCGAGTTGCACTTCGGCGACGCCGGCCTGCTCGAGCGTGCCGAGCAGGCTCGTGTACGCCTCGACCGCCGTGTCGAGCAGCTGGAGCGGACGGTGGTGGCGCTTACCGAGCAGCAGGAAGCTGAGCGGCCCGAGTAGCACCGGCCGAGCCTCGATCCCGAGTGCGCGAGCCTCGTCGAGCTGCCCGAGCCAGTGACCGGCCCGCGCCTGAAACCGCTGCTGCTCGTGCAGTTCGGGAACGAGGTAGTGGTAATTGGTGTCGAGCCACTTGGTCAGCTCGAGCGGACGGACGCCGACGCTCCCGCGTGCGAGCGCGAAGTAGGCGTCGAGATCGTCGCCGTCGGGTTCCCCGAAGCGACCCGGGATCGCCCCCAGAGCCCAGGCCGTGTCGAGCACGTGGTCGTAGAGGCTGAAGTCGCCCACTGGGACGACGTCCACGTGCGCGGCGGCGGCCTGCCAGGCCTCCGCCCGCACCTGGCGCGCGGTTGACTGCAACTGGCCGGCGTCGATCCGTCCTGCCCAATACGCCTCGAGGGCCGTCTTGAGTTCCCGGTTGCGCCCGATCCTGGGCAATCCGAGGACGGCGGTGCGTGGGATCACAGATTCTCTCCTTGCTGCCGTGCGGTCCATACGCGAGGCCCGCTGTTACCGGAGCCGGCGACGATCAGCAGGCGCCAGAAGAGCGAGCCGCCCTCGACCGCGTTCTGGGCCTTGACGTAGAGCGGCGCCCCGAGCACGACGCCCTTCGGGACGAGATGACCGTGTCGCCAGGAGGCGAGGTTGTACGCGGAGAACTTGTCGTCGGCGTCGGCGCGCGTGGCGAGCAGCTCGTGCTCGCAAAGCAGCTCGAAGCGGATCCCCTCCCGCGCCCGCTCGATCTCGCTCTCGCCCTCGCCCTCGCCGACGCGGCGACGGCCGCGATATCCAGCAGCAGCCGCCGCAAACGCCTCCGGGTCGAAGCCCTTCCGGTCGGTGAACATCCAGGACTCCTGCGTCGTGTCCGGGACGGGTAGCGCCGGCCGCCGCGGCTCTATCCAACTGATCCTTCCATCTGCAGCTGGATCAGCCGGTTCATCTCGACGGCGTACTCGAGCGGCAGCTCTTTGGTGATCGGCTCGACGAAGCCGGAGACGATCATGGCCGATGCCTCGGCCTCGTTGAGCCCGCGCGACATCAAGTAGA
>JANYJX010000103.1 GCA_025358355.1 Actinomycetes bacterium
CCGCTTGACGGTGTGCTCGCCGAGCCACGTCCCGAGCCCGTACGAGACGTTGTCACCGGCGAATGCACCAAGTGAGGCGGCGGCAATGCACAGCGGGAGACTCAGCTGGCCCGAGCCTGCGAGAACGCCAGCAGTGATCGCCACCGTTTCACCGGGGACAAGCGGGAAGAACGCGTCGACCATCGCGACACCGAAGATCAGCGGGTACGTCCACCACTCCCCGGTGACGAGGTTGACGAGCGAATGGAACACGACTGCATCGTGGCAGAGGGCGAGCCGCGATGATGGTCTTGTGCAGCACCAGCCGCTCGCGGGGATGCGCGTGCTCGACGTGACGACGTCGATTGCGGGGCCGTACTGTGCTCAAATCCTCTCCGCGCTCGGCGCCGACGTCGTCAAGGTGGAGCGCCCCGACACCGGCGACGACTGCCGCGCCTGGGGGCCGCCGTTCTGGAATGGCGAGTCGACGATGTTCCTCTCCGCGAACGCGGGCAAGCGCTCGCTCGCACTGTCGCTGCGCGATCCGCGTGGGCGCGACGCTTTGCTCCGGTTGGCGGACGGCGCGGATGTCTTCCTGCAAAGCCTCCGCCCTGGCCTCGCTGAGGAACTCGGCCTCGGCGCCACCGCGCTTCGTGCACGCAACCCGCGGCTCGTCTACTGCTCGGTGGGCGCGTACGGCCGCGTCGGCCCGCTAGCGCACGAGCCCGGCTACGACGCGCTGATGCAGGCGGCCGGCGGCTTGATCTCGATGACCGGTGAGCCCGGCCGGCCGGGCGTGCGGGTCGGCTCGTCGCTGATCGACCAGGGCACGGGGACATGGGCCGCGCTCGGGATACTCGCGGCGTTGCTCGAGCGCGAGCACACCGGAGTCGGCGCGGTCGTCGACGTGTCGCTCTATGAGACCGCGCTCGGCTACATCGGCTACCACCTTGCCGGCTACCTCGCCGACGGCACAGTCCCGCACGGACAGGGGACCGCCTTCCCGATGCTCGCTCCGTATCAGGTGTTTCCCACGCGCGACGGCGAGTTGATGATCGCCGGCGGCAACGACCGGCTGTTCGCGGCGATCTGCTCGGTCGTCGGCTTGCCCGAGCTGGCGGACGATCCGCGCTTCGCGACGAACCCGGTTCGCGTTGGGAATCGCGACGCTCTGTACGCGATCCTCGTCGAGCGACTGGCGACCGACGATTCGGTTTCCTGGCTCGCGAAGCTGGTGGCAGCGGGCGTGCCGGCCGCGCCGGTTGCGGATGCCGCGGATGTGGCGGCCGCGCCGCAAACGGAAGCTCTCGGAATGCTCCAGCCGCTGCCGCATCCGTCGATTCCCGACCTACAGCTCGCTGCGGTTCCTCTCTCGCTGGACGGTGAACGAGCGCTGCATCGCGCGCCGCCGCCGCTCGTCGGGCAGCACTCGGCGGAGATCTTGCGCGAGGCCGGCTACACCGACGACGAGATCGAAGGACTCGCAGCCGCTAGCGTCATTCGCACATGAGCCACCTCTCCGCCTCCTTCAGCGCGACTCTTCGGGTGCGTCTTTCCGACCGGCCCGGCTCCTTTGCCCGGCTCGCGCAGGCGATCGGCGACGCGGGCGGATCGCTCGGAGCGATCGACCTCGTGCGCGTCGAAGGCGAGACGAAGATCCGCGATGTCACCGTCGACGCGTCCGACACGGAGCACCTCGAGCGGATCGTCGAAGCTGTGCGCGCGATCGAGGGCGTCGAGGTCGAGCGCGTGTCCGACCGCACGTTCCTGATGCACCTCGGCGGCAAGATCGAGATGCGCAGCAAGGTGCCCGTGAGGACGCGCGACGATCTCTCGATGGCCTACACGCCCGGCGTCGCGCGGATCTGCACCGCGATCGCCGCCGACCCTGGAGCCGCCTGGAATCTGACGATCAAGCAGAACACGGTCGCTGTCGTCTCCGACGGAACAGCCGTGCTCGGCCTCGGCGACATCGGCCCCGAGGCCGCGATGCCGGTGATGGAGGGCAAGGCGCTGCTGTTCAAGAAGTTCGGCGGCGTCGATGCGTGGCCGATCTGCCTGGCGACGAAAGACACCGACGCGATCGTCGCCGCGGTGCAGGCGATCGCTCCCGGTTTTGGCGGGATCAACCTGGAGGACATCTCGGCGCCGCGCTGCTTCGAGATCGAGGCGCGCCTGCGCAAGCTGCTCGACATCCCGGTCTTCCATGACGACCAGCACGGGACGGCGATTGTCGTGCTCGCCGCGCTGACCAACTCGTTGCGTGTGGTCGGGAAGAAGATCGAGGACGTGAAGATCGTAGTGACCGGCGCGGGTGCGGCAGGCGTTGCCGTGACAGACATCCTGGTTGCGGCGGGCGCGCAGCGGGTTGTCGTTTGCGACTCGTCCGGTGCGATCTGGCGCGGCCGGCCAGGGCTCAGTCAAGTGAAGGCGGCGCTTTCGGAGCGGACAAATCCCGAGTTGGAGCAGGGCTCCGCCGACGAGGTGCTGACCGGGGCTGATGTCTTTCTCGGGCTGTCGCAGCCGGGCGCCGTGTCGCGGGAGGGCATTTCGCGAATGGCTGATGCGGCGATCATCTTCGCGATGGCGAACCCGACGCCCGAGATCGCGCCCGAGGACCTGCCGCCCGGCAAAGCGATGGTTGTCGCGACCGGGCGCTCGGATTACCCGAACCAGATCAACAATGTGCTCGCGTTCCCGGGTGTGTTCCGCGGCGCGCTGGATGTGCGTGCGTCGGCGATCACCGAGGAGATGAAGGTCGCAGCCGGGCAGGCGCTGGCTGCTGTCATTCCGGTCGATGAGCTTGGCCCGGAGTACGTGATCCCGAGCGTCTTCAACCGCGACGTGGCGCCGGCGGTTGCCGCGGCGGTCGCGGAAGCGGCCGAACGAGCAGGCGTCGCCCGCCGCTCCCGCTAACCGCGCCTCACCCGATCTGGGTACGGGCGGCGTCGGTCGCACACGGACGTGTCCTTGCTCTGACCCCCGACACGTCCCTCGCCGCCATGGCCGGTGTCAGAGCAAGGGCATTGGCCGGAACCAACACGCCGCCGCGCGGCTGGACCGGGCGAATTGCTCGACACAGCTGAGCTACGACAGCGCTGATTGGACATGCCACCACCAGCCAGCGAGGGACATGTCCTTGCTCTGACCCCCGACACGTCCGCTGCGGCCATGGCCGCAGTCAGAGCAAGGACATTGACCGGAACGGACAACCTCAGCCGAGCGGCGCGCCCTCTTCGGTATACCCGGGCGCCGAGTACGCCGCGCCCGGCGTGCCGCCGATCACGAGAATGCGCACGGGCTCGTCGCCCGTCGTGACCTTGCGCGTCACGTTCGCCCCCACCCGCGCGAAGACGCCCGGGGTCAGCACGTGCGTCTCTCCGCCCGCATGCAGCGTCGCCGAGCCTGAGAGAACCGTGTAGACCTCCTCCTGCCCGTCATCTGCGTGGTCGTGCTCGGGGTAGTGCTCGAAATGCGGCGGGAAGTTCACTACCTGCATCCCGAACGAGCTCACGCCCAAGCTCGCCCGAGCCCTGCAGAAGCCGCCGCCGTTCGGCGTATCGAATTCCTCGACGCTCTTGATCGTCACGTCCGACATGACCTGCCTCCTCCGATGTTGGTGGTACGGCGGCTTCGGCCGCCTCAGCATGTAGACGAATGAGAGTGGGTCGAATCGACCGGGGCACAGCTACTCGTAATGCAGCGCCTCGAGCGGGCTGAGCCTCGCCGCCCGTCGTGCCGGGAAGATCGCCGCGACGATGCCGACGAAGATCGACGCAATAGTGAAGACGATCAACTGGGTGACCGGCACGACAAACACGATCTCCTTCACGCGTGCGGTCAACAGGCCGCCGAGAATGAGCCCGAGGATGATCCCTAGCACGGCGCCGATCAACGCGGTGATCACGCTCTCGTGGCGGATCATCTGGCGCGTCTGACGCCGCGTCAGTCCGATCGCACGCAGCATCCCGATCTCGCGGGTCCGCTCGAACACCGTCAATACGAGCGTGTTCACGATTCCGAACAGGCTCACGACGACCGAAAGCGCGAGCAGCACATAAAGGATGTTGAGGATGTTCTTGAGAAAGCTGATCTGGTTCTTCACGAACTGGTCGCGCGTCGCTGCCTTCGCGTTCGGGAACGACTTCAGCGCGTTCGTGAGCGCAACGGTGTTCGCGTCAGTGACGCCGCCACGCATCGCAACGAAGCTGAAGAGGTTTTGCGGCTGGTCGTAGTGGGCGTCGAACGCCGAGCTCGAGATGGTGACGGCACCGAACGGGGAGCCGCCGGTCGGCGGCTTGAAGATCCCCTTCAGGACGAGGTGAAGCGTCTCGCCCTTAGGAGTGAGCAGCGCGATCGGGGAACCAACCGAGAGCTTGTGCTTCTTGGCATACCCGTCATCGACGAATGCGCCGTTTGCGCCTAAAGCCTCGAAGACGGTATTCGACCCGTTTTTCCAATCGATCGTGATGACGCGACCGATCGAGCGATCGACTGCCGAGACTTGGATCGTCGAGCCGAAAGCTCTTCCGTCGCCGCCACGAACGCTTGCAATCGCGTCGATACCCGGGGTGGAAGCGGCGGCCCTCGCAGCGCTGACGGGAATCGGATCGAAGTTGTTCTGCGCCGTGATCGCGTAATCAGAAGTGAAGATCTTGTTCACGGCGTCCTCGAACGGCTTGATGATCCCGGCCGCGAGCGTCGCCACGAGCGTGACGAGCGCTAGCCCGATCATCAGGGCCGCCGCAGTCGAGGCCGTCCGCTGCGGATTGCGCTGGCTGTTCTCGCTGCCAATGCTTGTCGCAGAGTGATCTGCGAGAACGCCTGGGAACTCGGCGGGCCATTCAGGGTTCCATCGGGTCGCTGCCTTCCGCACGATCATGGCGAGCGCGACCACGAGCAGCAGCGGGTTGAGAACGGCGCCACCCACAAACGCGAGCGCGCGTTTGCCTGTGCTACTGGAGCCCCAGGCACCGAAGCGGAGAAGCCAGAAAGGCAGCGCGAAGAGCGGCCACGCAAGGACAGAAAGGATGAAGACCGTCCAGCGTGCAACCGGATTGGCGACGACCGCGAGTGGGCGAACGAGTCGGGACGCAAAGAGTGCGACCCCGATGAAGATGAGGAGCGCGCCAAGACCCATGAGCACGAGGACACCCTTCGTGCCAAGTCCGTGGCCGAAGAGGCCGAGCAGGAGCCCGGCGAAACCGAGCGCGGCAGTCGCGATCGCGCCGACAACGCGGAAGCGCGCGAATCTCCCCGGAGGAAGCACGGCCCCCTCGCGCACGGCCGCGATCGGCGGCACGCGTGTTGCCCGGAACGCGGGTCGGAGGCTGGCGAGCAGGGTGATCACGATGCCGACCGCGAGCGCGACGACGATCGTCCGCGTCTCGAACGTCAGGCCGTTGTTGGGCAGCGTGAAGCCGACCACGTCGAAGAGCTTGAACAGGCCCTTGGCAAGTGCGAGCCCGAGGAACAGCCCGACCAGCGACGCGACTACGCCCATGACCAGAGCCTCGACGATCACCGAGGCGAGCACCTGCCGTCGCGAGGCTCCCAACGTCCGCAGCGTTGCGAACTCGCGCATCCGCTGGGCGATCGTGATCGAGAGCGAGTTCGCGATCACGAACGAGCCTACGAACAGCGCGATGCCTCCGAACGCCAGGAGGAACGTCTGCAGGAACGTGATGAAGCCGTTCGTATCCTTGGCGTCGCTCGTCGCCTGCGACGAACCGCTTCGCACCCGGGTCTCCGGCGGGAGGATCTCCTGCACCTCCGCAACGAGCTTCCCTGGCGACACGCCGGCCTTCGCTGCAATCCGGATGTCGTCGAGCTTTCCCCGCTTGTCAAAGAGGCTCTGAGCCGACGCGAGATCGAACCCGGCGAGGGTCGCGCCGCCGATCGTCGAGACGGCCCCGAACTTGACGAGCCCCGAGATCCGGAATTGCACCACTGGTCCTTGCGCCTGCACGCCGATCGTGTCGCCGACGTGGAGGTGCTTTTTGCTCGCGGTCGACCGGTCGACCACGACCTCCGAGTCCTTCGGCCAGGTGCCATCGACGAGTGAAAGCGAGTTGAACGCAGGCTGCGACGGGTCGACGCTGAACCCGAGGTTCGGTGCGCCGCCGAACACGATCGCCTTCCCATTCTTGCCGATCAGGTGGGCTTGCGCGGCGACCCCGCCGAGCGCGGCGCGGACGTCGGGCAGACCCCTGACCTTTGCGAGCAGCGACTCGTCGAACGAAGGCTGGGCCGTGGTGTTGTTGTTGGTCAGGACAAATGCGGACTTGCCCGTGACAACTGCGTCCGTGCCGCGATACTGCTCAGTGAAAATCGCATCGAACGCCTTCGCGATCGAGTCGGTGAGCACGAAGGTGCCGCTCACCATCGCGACGCCGAGCACGATGGCCAACGCCGTCAGAACGGTGCGAAGCTTGCGGCCGAGGATGCCGCGAAGCGCGAAGCGGGTCACCGCCGGTTCAGCTCCTCGATCGCCATCAGGATCTCGTGGGCATCCGAGCGCGGCAGTTCGCGGACGATCACGCCGTCGGCGAGCAGCAGGATCCGGTCGGCCATCGCAGCGGCACGCGCGTCGTGCGTCACCATCACGGTCGTCTGGCCGTACGTCTCGACCGACTTCCGGAGCAACTCTAGGATCTCGCCGCTCGTCGACGAGTCGAGGTTGCCGGTCGGCTCGTCGGCGAACACGACGGTCGGGCGCGAAACGAGCGCACGCGCAATTGCGACGCGCTGCTGCTGGCCACCCGACAGCTCGGCTGGGCGATGCTTGAGGCGGTCGCCCAACCCGACCTGCCCGATCAGCTCGTCGAACCAGCCGTCCTCCGGCTTCTCGCCGGCGATCGTCAGCGGCAGCAGGACGTTCTCACGGGCATCGAGTATCGGCAGAAGATTGAAGAACTGGAAGATGAAGCCGATGTGCTGGCGGCGGAGCTTCGTCAGATCGTTGTCGCCGAGCGTCGTGATCTCCGTGCCGGCGAGCTCGACCGTGCCGGAGGTCGGCTTGTCGAGGCCAGCGAGGATGTGCATCAACGTCGACTTGCCCGATCCGGACGGGCCCATGACCGCGGTCAGCTTGCCCGCCTCGATGTCGACCGAGACACCGCGCAACGCCTGGACAGCCGTATCCCCGGCTCCGAAGGTGCGCGTCAGGTCGCGAGCGACGACGACAGCCTCAGTTGTAGTGCTCCCCGCGCCGCTCAAAGGGCTGCCACCCGCGCTGCTCATCGAACCTCCCACGTCGACAGAGACCTGAATCTTCTGGCTACGAGCATGCCAGACCGCGCACGCCACCGCCGTGCGGATAACCCTACTTCGCGAGTGAGGAAAGGCGACCGGTTACGCGGTCATGCGGCGCGACGCCTCGGCAAGCGCGTCGCCCAGAATCCCGACGATCTCATCCATCTCCGCCTCGCCGGCAACAAGCGGCGGCGAGATCTGCACTACTGGGTCGCCGCGGTCGTCGGAGCGGCAGATCAACCCGGCCTCGAACAGCGCCGGCGACAGATACCCGCGCAGCAGCGACTCGCACTCCTCGGCGGAGAACGTCTCGCGCGTCTCCTTGTTCTTCACCAGCTCGATCGCATAGAAGAAGCCTGTCCCGCGGACGTCGCCGACGATCGGCAAGTCGAGGAGTGTCTCGAGCTTCGCCCGGAAGATGCCTTCCTTCTCGCGAACGTGCTCCATGACTTTCTCGCGCTTCATGATTTCGATGTTCTTCAGCGCGATCGCGCACATCACAGGGTGGCCGCCGAAGGTGATGCCGTGGGTGTACATCGAGCTCGATTCGAGGAACGGCTCCATCACGCGGTCGGTCGCGATCACGGCGCCGATCGCTGCGTACGACGACGACAGTCCCTTCGCGCTCGTGATGATGTCCGGCTTGATGTCGTAGCGCTCCGACGCGAACCAGTAGCCGACGCGCCCGAAGCCGGTGATCACCTCGTCGCAGGAGAGCAGGATGTCGTAGCGCGTGCAGATCTCGCGCACGCCCTGCCAGTAGCCGAGCGGCGGCGTGAAGCAGCCGCCCGAATTCTGCACCGGCTCCATGTGCACGAGGCACACCGTCTCCGGGCCCATCGCGAGGATCGTCTGCTCGAGATCGTCGAGCAGCATTGCCGTGAACTCGGCCTCGGTCTCCTCGGGCGGACGGTGGTAGCGGTTCGTGTTTCGGACGTGTCGCACCTCCGGCACCAGCGGCTCGAACGGCGCGCGAATCGCGTTAATCCCGTTGATCGAGAGCGCGCCCATCGTCGTGCCGTGGTAGGCGATGTGGCGCGCGATTGCCTTGTAGCGGTGCGGCTGATGGGCCGCGGCGACGATGGAGTCGTGCCTGTTCTCGGGCTCCGCCAACGCGGCGCGTACCTTCTTCTCGCCGTGGACGAGGTAGTACTGGCGCGCGAGCTTCCACGCCGACTCGACTGCTTCGGAGCCTCCCGACACGAAGAAGACGCGGTTCAGGTCGCCCGGCGCGAGCGACGCAACCTCGGCCGCGAGCTCTATCGCACGCGGGTGCGCATTCGCCCAGTTCGTATAGAACGGCAGCTCGCGCATCTGCTCGAGTGCCGCCTGGCCGATCTCCTCGCCGTGGCCGTAGCCAATGTTGACCGAGAACAGCCCGGCGAGCGCATCGAGATAGCGCTTGCCGTTCGAGTCCTCGAGATAGCAACCGTCGCCGCGGACGATGATCGGCACCTCGGCCGTGCCGTACCCGCCCATGCGGGTGAAGTGCATCCAGAGGTGATCCTTCGCAAGCTTCTGTAGGTCGACACCGGTCAAGCTCATGCTGCTCCTTTGGCGCGGCGATTCTGGACGAAGACATTCGCGATCATCGCGGTGACGGCGACCGCGAAGATCGCGGTCCCGATCACGTTCACCTGCGGGGGGGCACCGACCCTCGCCGCACCCCAGACGAACAGCGGGAACGTGACGTTGGAGCCCGCGACGAAGTTGGTGATCACGAAATCGTCGACCGACAGCGCGAAGGCAAGAAGCGCCGCCGCGAGGATGCCGGGAGCGATCAGGGGCAGCGTCACCTTCGTGAACGTCGTCCACTCGTTCGCCCCGAGGTCCATGGCAGCCTCTTCGAGGTGGCGGTCGAAGCCGATCAGCCGCGCCTTCACGGTGACGACGACGTAGCTGATGTTGAACATGATGTGGGCGATCAGGATCGTCGCAAACCCGAGCGCGACGCTCCGGTTCAGGAACAGCGTCCGGAGAGACGCGCCGAGCACGATCTCCGGCGACGACATCGGCAAGAAGATGAGGAGGTTGGTGCCACCGCGCCCGCGGAAGCCGTAGCGGACGAGCGCGAGCGCGATCAGCGTCCCGAGCGCTGTCGCGCAGATGCTGGAGAGAGCAGCGATCTCGAGGGAGAGCTCGAGCGCGGAGCGCATCCCCGGCACACCGTCCCAGTTGACCCAGTTGTCGAAGGTGAACCCTTGCCAGATGTAGTTGAAGCGTCCGGCAGGATGGTTGAACGAGAACAGGACGACGATCGCAATCGGCACCAGCAGGTACGCGAAGGCGAGCAATGCGTAGGCCGTGAGGACGTGTCGGCGCGCGAACGCGAGCACCCGCCGAGGCGCGCTGGAGCGCGCGGGAAGGGGGATCGTCTGGGCCGAGGTGGTCACCCGGTCAGCTTCTCCGTGCCGATCACGCGTGCGTAGACGGCAACCAGGACGAGGATCGCCGCCATCAGGATGAACGAGAGCGCCGCAGCCGCCGGATAGTCGGTCAGCTCCAAGAACTTCGACTGGATGACGTTTCCGATCATGAACTGGCGCGGCGTGCCGAGCAGCTGGGCGTTGATGAAATCGCCGGCAGCGGGGATGAACGTGAGGAGCGTCCCTGCGACGACGCCGGGCAGCGAGAGCGGGAATGTCACCCGGAGGAACGCCGTCCGCTTGCTCGCGTAGAGATCCTGCGCTGCTTCGAGCAGCCGACCGTCGATCTGCTCGAGCGAGACGTACAACGGCAGCGCCATGAACGGCAGGAAGTTGTAGGTGATGCCGGCGACCACTGCGACCGAGGTGGCGAGCAGTCTGCCGTCGGGTCCGAGCACGTGGATGTCGCGCAGGATCCTGACCGCGAACCCCTGGTCGGAGAGGATCGTCTCCCAAGCCAGCGTCCGGATCAGGTACGTGACGAAGAACGGGCCGATGATGAAGAGCAGGAACAGGTTCTTCCAGCGTCCGCCCCGAAATGCGATCCAGTAGGCGAGCGGGTAGCTGATCGCGAGTGCGAGCAACGTTGCGATCCCGGCGTACTCGAACGAGCGGAGAAGCTGCGTGTGGTACGTCGAGAGCGCGTCGCCGTAGTTATGCCACGCCCAGTTGAACTTGTCGCCGAACCCGAACGCATCGCCGGTCTCGAGCGACTGCTGGGCGAGGAAGCCGAGCGGGACGACGAAGAAGAGGGCAAGCCAGGCCAACCCCGGTGAGAGGAGGAGATACGGCGTCAGCCAGCGATGGCGGTGAAGCAGGTTTAGTGTCCCTTCAGGTAATGCTGCCTCGTTCCTCGCGTGCGAGGAGCAAGCCAGGCTAGGACGCAGGAATCCCCGATACCCGAAGGTATCGGGGATTCCGAGGACGACGCATGGCGCCGCTCATCGCGCGCGAGGGACCAGGAGGGCATTGCCTGAAGGGGCACTACTACGCGCCGAGCAGCTTCTGCCACTGCGTCTTGTAATCCACGTTGAAGAGCGCCTTCGGGTCGTTCTGGTGCAGCTGCGCCAGCGTCTTTGCCGACGGGAACACGAGCGGGTTCTTCGCGACGGCAGGATCGGTCTTGAGCAGCACCTTGTCGGCGCCCTTCACCGGGCAGACGTAGTTCACGTAGTCCTCGATCTGCGCCGCGACCTTCGCGTCGTAGACGTAGTTCATGAAGACGGACGCCGTATACGCGTCGCCGCCCTTCGGGATCAGCATGTTGTCGGTCCAGATGATCCCGCCGGCGGTCGGCAGCACGAAGCGGAGGTTCTTGTTGTCGGCGTGCAGCTGCACCATGTCGCCCGACCAGACGACCGCCGCGATGATGTCCCCTTTCGCGAGCAGCCCGGAGTAATCGTTGCCGGTGAACTGGCGGACCTGACCCGACTTGACGGCCTTCTGTACCTTCTTGAGCGCGCGACTGAACGACGCGTCGGTCACCTTGCCAGGGTCGTCTCCATTCGCGAGCATCACGAGGCCGAGCGTGTCCTCGTAGTCGTCGAGGAGCGTGACCTTGCCGTGCAGCCGCTTGTCGGTCAGCAGCTGATCGATCGACGTGATCGGCTTGGTCAGCTTCGCGTTGTAGCCGATGCCGGTCATGCCCGACTGCCAGGGCAGGCTGTATTCGCGCTTTGGGTCCCACGCCGGGTGCCGCTGCGTGTCCTGGAGGTTCTTGATGTTCGGCAGGACGCTCTTGTCGAGCTTCTCGACGAACCCCTTCTGGACGAGCAGCGCCGGGTAGGGTGAGTTGTCGGTCATCACGATGATGTCGCGCCCCGTGGAGCTGCCGCGAGCGAGCGCGCCCTGGATCTTCCCGAAGAAGGTCGCATTGCTGTTGACGTCCTCGATGTACTTAACGTGCACGCCGTATTTCTTCTGGAACTGCTCGATCGTCGGCCGCTTCTTCGTCTTCTCGTCGACGTCGATGTAGAGCGGCCAGTTCGAGATCGTGAGGCTCTTGCCGAGCTTCTTCGGGTCGATCCCGGCAGTCGACGCGAATGCCTCACCGGCGAAGACACCGGGTAGTGAGGCGAGCGCAATGCCTGCGGCGCCGCGCTCGACAAGCTCTCGACGTGTGAGCCGACCGTTCATTCAAACCCCTCCCCTTGACGTTGGTCGACGACGAAGGTCGCCTCTGGACTCCAGCTGATCGTGACGTTGCTGCGCGGCGGCGGGGCCGAGGCCCCGGCCTCTGCATTCTGATGGAAGACCGCGATCCCGCCGGCAGGCGTGTCGACGATCACCTCGGAGGCGACGCCGATGTACGCGACCTCCCGCACGATACCGCTCAGGCTGTTCGCGCCCTCGCCGCCGAACTTGATCTTCTCGGGCCTCACGCCGACGGCGACGTCGCCGGTACGGCCACCGACCTCGACGCGCACGAGGGTGCCGTCCCGCAGGCGCACGCCACCGGGTTCAACGGTGCCGTCGAGCAGGTTCGACTTGCCGAGGAAGCCCGCTACGAACGCCGTTCGCGGCCGCTCGTACAGCTCGGTCGGCGTGCCGAGCTGCTCGATCCGGCCCTGGTTCATGACCGCGATCGCGTCGGCCATCGTCATCGCCTCCTCCTGGTCGTGCGTGACGTGGACGAACGTGATCCCCACCTCGTTCTGGATCCTCTTCAGCTCCAGTTGCATCTGCTTGCGCAACTTCAGGTCGAGGGCCCCAAGCGGCTCGTCGAGCAGGAGCACCCGCGGGTTGTTGACGAGCGCGCGCGCAAGTGCGATGCGCTGCTGCTGCCCCCCTGAGAGCTGAGTCGGCTTCGCCGTCTCACGGCCGGTCAGGTGCACGAGCTCGAGGATCTCCGCAACACGGCTCCTCAGCTCTCGCTTCGGCACACCTCGCCGTCGCAGGCCGAAAGCGACGTTCTCGAAGATCGACAAGTGCGGGAAGAGCGCGTAGCTCTGGAATACGGTGTTGACGTCGCGCTTGTAGGGCGGCAGCCCTTCGACCTCCTGGTCGCCGAGGAAGATGCGTCCCGCGGTCGGCTGCTCGAAGCCGCCGATCATGCGCAGCGTCGTGGTCTTCCCGCAGCCCGAGGGGCCGAGCAGGGCGAAGAAGCTCCCGTGCGGGATCTCGAGCGAGATGCCGTCCACTGCGACGACCCCGTCGAACCGCTTGACGACCTGCTCCAGCCGAACGTCCGGCGCCGCGTCCGCCGACGCGACCTCCGCCGCTTCCCTCGCGATCTGGGTCATGAGGCGATCTGGGTCACGCGAGCTTCACCACCACGTGCTTGAGCCTCGTGTACTCCTCCATCGAGTACAGCGACAGGTCCTTCCCGTAGCCGGACTCCTTGAAGCCGCCGTGCGGCATCTCGGACGTCAGCGGGAACAGATGCTCGTTCACCCAGACACAGCCGAAGTCGAGCTTCGCGGCGACCTTCAGCGCACGGCCGACATCTTTGGAGAAGACCGACGACGCTAGCCCGTAGCGGACGTCGTTTGCCATTGCGATCGCCTCGTCGTCGGTCGCAAACCGCTGCATCGTGACGACCGGGCCGAAGACCTCGTTCTGCACGATGTCCGAATCTTGCGCTACGTCGGCGACGATCGTCGGCTTCACGAAGTAGCCGCGATCTCCGACGGTTCCGCCCCCGGTGACGATCGTCCCGCGCGCCTCGACCGCGCGATCGAGGAAGCCGAGTACCCGCTGCTGCTGCTCCTCCGAGATGACGGGCCCCATCTCGGTGTCGTCGCCGGCCGCCGGATCGCCGACGCTCAGCGACTCGACCGCTTTCACGGCCAGGTTCACGACATCGTCGTAGATCCGGTCGCTGATCAGGATCCGCGACGCCGCCGTGCAGTCCTGACCCGAGTTGAAGTAGCCCGCGATCTTGATCGCCTCGGCCACCACCTCCGGATCGGCATCGTCGAGCACCACCATCGGCGCCTTGCCACCGAGCTCCAGGTGGACGCGCTTCACGGTGTCGGCTGCGTTCTTCGCAATCAACTTGCCAGTGTCGACGTCGCCGGTCACAGAGACGAGCGAGATGTCGCGGTGGCGCACGAGCGTGTCGCCCACCGGCACGCCGTCGCCGGTCACAACCTGCAGGACGCCCTTCGGAATCACTTCCTGTGCGAGCTCGATGAAGCGGAGCGTCGTCAGCGGCGTCTGCTCGGCCGGCTTCAGGATCTGCACATTCCCGGCCGCGAGCGCGGGCCCCATCTTCCAGATCACCATCAGCAGCGGGTAGTTCCACGGCGTGATGCCTGCGACGATGCCGAGCGGCTCGCGCCGGATCATCGACGTGTAGCCCTGCACGTACTCACCAGCCGACTTGCCTTCGAGGTTGCGGGCCGCGCCGGCGAAGAAGCGGAGGTTGTCGACCATCATCGCCGGCTCGTCGCGGGCAACCCAGTGCGGCTTGCCGACGTTGAGCGACTCGAGCTGCCAGAGCTCGTCAGCGTGCTCCTCGATCACGTTGGCAAGCTGGAGCAGCAGCTCCATGCGATCCTTCGGCGTCTTCTCGAGCCAGTCCGGCAACGCCTTCTTGGCCGCGGCGACGGCGCGGTTGACGTCCTCGGCGGTGCAGCTCGGCACCTCCGCGATCACCTCGCCGGTCGCCGGGTTGAGTACCTCCATCGTCTGGCCACTCGCGGAGTCGACCCACTCGCCGCCGATGAAGTTCTTGTAGCTCGCTACGGACACGCTCACGCCTGACCTCCGAGTCAATGAGGAACCGGGCGAGCGTATAGCGCCGGGACGCCGTGGACAAGGTCTGCGGTCGGGCCGCAGCCCGCGTTGGACACGGTGTCTAAAGCACCGCGACGCAGCACGACAGGACGGCGACCGCTCGCCGGGGGCTCGACACGGCGGCCGCGACTGGTGTAGAAACCTGCCGGTGCGGATCCTCGTCATCGGAACCGGCGGAGTCGGCTCGGCATTCGCCGGGATCGCGCAGCGGCGGACGTTCTTCGAGCAGATCACGCTCGCCGATCTCGATGCGAGCCGGGCGCAGGCAGTCGTCGATCGGCTCGGCGAGCATGACCGTTTCAACGCGGCACAGGTCGACGCGTCGAGCGAGGATTCCGTCGTCGAGCTGATCCGCGACGTCAAGGCCGACGCGGTCCTGAACGGCACCGATCCTCGTTTCAACCCGCCGATCTTCGACGCCTGCCTGCGGGCCGGCGTGACGTACCTCGACATGGCCGCAACGCTCTCGGAGCCGCACCCCGAGCACCCCTACACAGAGACACACGTCAAGCTCGGCGACTATCAGTTCGCCCAGCACGAGAACTGGGTGCAGCAGGGGCAGCTCGCGCTCATCGGGATCGGGATCGAGCCGGGCGCCGCCGATGTCTTCGCGCGCCACGCCGCCGACCACATGTTCTCCGAGATCGACGAGGTCGGGATTCGCGACGGCGCGAACCT
>JANYJX010000104.1 GCA_025358355.1 Actinomycetes bacterium
CCGCTACAACGAGCACTGGCTGCTCGAGCGCCACGGCTACCGCACGCCGATCGAGGCTCACCAGAACTTGCTCGCTCAGGCGACGCTGGCATGATCACGCAACAATCCACCAAGGTGTCCGGTGAACCGGGCGCGGCGCACGCTGCGAATCTCACGGTCTTGAGTTTGCGGTCCGCCCACGATCCGCCCACGCTTGATGATCCTCCTTGGATGCTGGGTTCAGAGGGAGATCACCTCCTGGGTTAGAACATCCGTCTGCATTGAGGAGAGCTACTCAGTTTGCCCGCGACCGCTGTCGTTACGTCCAGGCTCTATGAGACAAACGGAGCAGAGAGCTGGTCGAGAAGTTTCGGCGCTAGCCTGATGACCTTCGTGACGGTTTCGTGAAGCCGATCCGCCGTGAGACCGACGTAGTCGTGCTGGATGATATCGCGGGCATCGCAAACATCCCCGAAGCCCTTCCTGGACGATTTGTCAATCACCCCGTTCGCTTCGAGGTGTCGGAGAATCTCTGGCTTGCTGAGATCTGTGTTGGGCTGGTTCGTCCATCCGTTCAAACGGCAGATGTCTTGCCCTGCTCCCATAATCCCGTTGATGACATCGTTGCAGGCAGCCTCGACGGCATAAGCGACCGTGCGCTCGTCTGAAGATGCGGACGCGTTCCAGGCTCTTTCGAAGGCGGCACGATCGAAGTCCGCAGCGATCTCGCCGGCGTTATGGACGAGTGCATCTAGGTGCTTCCGGCTGTCGACCAAGCGCTTCTTGATCTTCGTTTCGAGAAGGGCTGCTTTCTCTGGCGTCACGCTGCACGCTTGAACGTACTCGCGAACTCGTTCTCGATTCGCTTTCGCTCGCGCTTCGCTGCGCGATCGATGGTCGCGGCACGAGCCTTCAGTTCAGGCCACCCACCTTCGCGGTCGACCAGCACGCGTCCATCCCTGACGATCTCGCTCAGCAGTATCGGAAATGGGTCAGCGTCGTCCAGCGAGACAAGCCGGACGGGGAGATCGATGGCCGTCGTCAATCGCCCTCCGATTTCGCGGCGATCGGCTCCCGCTCGGAAACTGACCAGAATGTCCACGTCGCTCCCGTCATGAGCATCTCCGCGTGCTCTCGAACCGAACAGCACGGCCAGCGAAATGCTGGGCTCCGTGCGAAGTGCCCCGCGAAGAGCAGCGAGCCCGGACCAGTGCCTGCGTAGATACGACTGCTCGGCCACTCCAATGTCCAGAGTGCGCTGGGAGGGGCGGTTTGCTTGGATCAGCCCTTGCCGCAGAGCACGGCGGAGGGTTCGATCCGTCGTGCCGAGTTCCGATGCTAGCTGCGCGAGCTCAATCTGCATGCTGCGATCGTACTCCCTCGTGTGTCCGTTAGCAACTGGTCGTGTGACCGTTAGGGGTCTGTCGTGTGTCCGTTAATGAGCGCCAGGGCAAACAGATCGTCCGTTCTCTAGGCAACCTTGAGCGCCGGTTCTCTGGCTCGATACACCACAGATCCTAATCGGGTGCCTCCAGCCGAAGCGAATGGGCTTCGAGACCGCGCTCTTCGAGTAGCTGCGGGTCCATTTGCCGTCGCACGCTGGAGTCCCCTTCCAGAGGGGAGGGGGCGGCTCCGATGGTCGGACGTCGCCGGCCTTTACAGGGGTACCGAGGATGATGCACGTCTGAATCGGCGAATCGTGATTCGCATCTGACCGCGATCTGACCACGTTGCGCGAGACCAGCCTGCATGCGGGTTTGCGCTGGGATCACTTCCTGCTCAGTGATGTGCGCCGCCGTGTCTGTAGTCTTCGTGACGCATCAAGAGAGCGGCCTGCGCCGCCCCCAACCAGCATCCAACGCATGGTGGGAAAGATGATGCGGCCTCGTTCCGGGGCAACGTTGGAGGAGGAACTCTGATGGACGAGCATGATGCTTTGCGGCCCACAGGGGTCACGGGCGATGATGGGCGGTCAGCCTTGCCGTACGGTGGGAAGCAGGGAACCTGCCCAGGTTGCGGGGCTGGGATGACCTTTCTGGCGACCGAAGGGAGCGGCGGCACGCGCGTCGAGCTACACCGCTGCCCCCGCTGCGGGATGGACATCTTCCGACCGATTCGACTCAGCTACGGCGGCAGCGGCGTGATCCGCTGGTTCGACGAGATGGCACTCAAGCTGAGGCTTGAGCACTGTTGCTCCTCAGACGCCGAACGGGACGAGGTGCGTGGCTGGTACGAGATCTTGAAGCATGGCCCCTCTGGGGAGCCGGTACGCCTTGCGAGGATGTTGCTGTTTGGCCGGCCAGACGACCGGATCGGCCCATTCCGCGCGACCGGCCTGAGCTATGACGAGAGCGACGCGATCCGCAGCCGCTTGCGACAGGAGGCAGCCGAGAAGGGGGCCTCATGACGATCCTCTCCTGCGAGCTGGGGCTGCATCCAGACTTCGTCACCGGCCCGGAGGGAGCGACCGACGCCGCCCGCGACGGCCGCTGCCCGGAGTGTGAAGTGGTCAAGATGAAGAACCGCTACCTCAGGATGGCCGCGGAGATGATGTTCATGCTCCCCGAGGCAACCCACGAAGACGGCCAAGAGTCCTAGTCGGACACCCGACGTGACTGCCGCCCTAGTCGTCGAAGCGAGGGTCTGTTTCATCGTGTGCGACCTCGGCCTGCTCGCGCTGTGCTGCCTCGGCACCCTCCGCGAGACGGAGCATCGTGGCCCGGAGGGAGGCCTGTTGGCCTGGCGTCATGTCTGCCCACGAGGCGCCTTCCTCTGCCTCTGCCTCTGGCTGGAGCCTGACGGCGAGCGCGAGCCAGTGGCGTAGCTCTCCTGCATTGCCCTTCGCGTCCTTGCCGCTGCGGATGTTGGCAGCGAGCGCGTCAATGGTGTCCGTGATGAGGCTCGTGGTCATCCCGGTGCTCAGAGCTGTGGCAGCTCGTGCCTTGATCCCGAGCGCGTCGGCTTCTGCGCGTAGGCGTGCGGCTTCCTGTCGCTCGGCGTGGAGCCGGGCACGCCGCAATCCCGCCTCGTACGGCGTCAAGCCACCAAAAGCTCTATTCTGCGACGCTCCAGCGGGCGCTCCTGCCGGGACGGCGTCGCGCTGGTCTCCCGCTACCTCTTGCGCTTGCTCTTCGCTTGCGTCCATCGTCTTCTCCCCTTTGGGGTCGCCATATGGTGAGGGGCGCGAGACGTACCCACGCGAGCTAGAAGCGCTTGCCCAGGAAGGCGCTGAGCGGCTGCCGGCGTGCTCGTGCCATCGCACGCTTGCGGCGGGCTGCCGGCGTATCGCGGTTCCGTGCATCCTCATCGAGACGTAGCTGATCGAGATGTTCGAGGGCGGCGGCTTCCTCGGCGCTGATTTCGAGGGCGTCTTACCTCTCCGCCGGGCTATCAGCAGGTCACTACGCGCTCAAACTGCCTGAAAGGGGGTTTCTACGGCGCTACAGCAGGAGTATTGCGCCCGTTTGCGCCCGTGGGATTCCCGCATGGCTCCCGCTGGTCTGGTTGTAGTCGGCCTAGTCGCGGCCTCCGCGTTCGCGGCCAACATCGCCGGGACGGCCAGGAACGACACGCTGCGTGGCGCGGCGAAGGCCGACAAGATTGCGGGCGGCCCGGGTAATGACAAGCTCTACGGTCTCGTCGGCGGCCCGGGTGCAGATGTTCTCAACTGCGGCCTCGGCCGTGACACCGCGACCGCCGACAGGAGCGACAAGGTGATTGGCTGCGAAGTCGTCAAGGGCTTGCCCAAGCCCCCACCGCCGCCTCCGCCACCACCGACGACGACCACGCCGCCGCCTCCACCTCCGGCAACCGTCCAGGCCGGAAACTACTGCGGCTTCTCGGAGCAGGGGCCAGGCGTGTGCGTGACTACATCAGCTGACAGCAGAACGGTGGACGAGTTCGCCACCTCCTCGATCATGGATTGCAGCACGACTGGACTGAACTTCCGAACGAGTTTCAGACTTACGATTCCTGGAGCCGGTGTGCCGATCCTCGCCGACAATTCGTTCTCGTACAGCTTCGAGGGACCTGACGTTGGTCCCGACGGATTCAGCAACATCCACGCGATCTTCTTCATCAAGGGTGTCTTCATCGCGGATGGCCACGCCGATGGGACATTCGCGTTCACCTCATTGACATTCGACTATTCGGGCTTCCACTACATCTGCACGCAGGGCGCGGTCGGCTGGCACGCAACCAAGCAATAACCCGCCGCATCCGGTCTCGTCAGCTAGCCTGACCTCAGGACATGCAAGGTTTCGGCGTCTACTTCCTGTTCTTTATCCCGCCGCTCATTCTGGGCTTCGCGGTTCAGCGTTGGTTGAAGAAGACCGTCGGCCAGCAGATGGCAGTCCCGGTGCTGAACGGGCTGAGCGGTGCGGAGGCGGCCCGCGAGATCCTCGACCGCAACGGGCTGCACGCCGTGCCGATCGAGCGAGCCGCAGGTGGGCCCCTCTCGGACAACTACGACCCGCGCAAGCGCACGCTGTTCTTGTCGCAGCCGGTGTACGAGGGTCGCTCGGTTGCATCGACCGCGATCGCTGCGCACGAAGTCGGTCACGCGATCCAGCACGCGAAGGCCTACAAGCCGATGGAAGTGCGCTCGGCGCTCTTCCCGGTGGTCTCGTTCGCCTCGAACACATGGTTCATCCTGCTGATGTTCGGTTTCTTCACGCGTGCGACGGGGCTCGTTCTCATCGCGGTCGTGTTGTACGGCGCGGTCGTCCTGTTCCAGATCGTGACGCTGCCTGTCGAGTTCGACGCCTCGCGGCGCGCGCTCCGACAGATCACCGATCTCGGGCTCGTCACGACGGGCGAGCATCACGGCGCGAAGCGTGTTCTGACCGCGGCCGCGATGACCTATGTCGCCGGCGCGCTCGCGGCGCTCTCGCAGCTCGCGTACTTCGTACTCGTGTACTTCGGCGGCAGCCGGAACAACTAGCTCAGCCCGTGCGCGTGATCGGGCTCATCGTGCGTGCGGGAGCGGTCATTGCGGTCCTCGCCGCGCTCGCCGCTGTCCTTGACGATGGGGCAACGCCACGACTCCTCGCGGCGCCATCTCACGCGACGATGCCGACCACGTCAAAGCCGGCGCCTCGCACGCCGCCAGCCGGGAGCTTCACGTTCTCGGCCGTCGGCGACATCGTAATGGGCTCGACACCGAATCTGCCACCCGGCGGCGGCGCAAGCTTCTTCTCGGACGTCATGCCCGACCTGCAGGCCGACGTGTCGCTCGGCAACCTCGAAGGCACGCTCTCCACTGGCGGCAGTTCAAAATGCGGAGCCGGGAGTAGACAATGCTTTGCATTCCACACGCCGCCGTCGTACGCGCGGCGGCTGAAGGACGCCGGCTTCACGGTGCTCAGCCTCGCGAACAACCACGCCGACGACTTCGGGCCTGCGGCGGAGGGCGAGACGGTGCGTGCGCTCGACCGCTTCAAGCTGTTCCACACCGGACGGCCGGCGGAGATCGCGATCCAGGAAGTGAACGGGATCCGCGTCGCGATCCTTGGTTTCGCGCCGTACAAGTGGGCGCAGAGCTTGACGAACATCGCCGCCGCGAAGCGCCTCGTCCATCGCGCGTCAGCGCTCGCGGACGTCGTGATCGTGATGATCCACGCCGGTGCCGAGGGTGTTGCCCACCAGCATGTGCCGCCCGTGACGGAGTACTTCCTCGGCGAGAACCGCGGTAACTCGCTCGCGTTCTCACACGCGGTGATCGACGCGGGTGCCAGCCTCGTCGTCGGCAGCGGACCGCACGTTCTGCGCGGCGTCGAGTGGTACCGCAACCGGCTGATCGCCTACTCGCTCGGCAACTTTGCCGGCTACAAGGTCTTCGGTCTCGGCGGCGCGCTTTCGACCAGCGCGATCCTGCACGTGACGATCGGCGGCGACGGCTCGATCGATGCTGCGCACCTCGTTGCGACGCGGATGGTGGATCCTGGGACTCCGGCGCTCGATCCGTCGGGCGCTGCGTTCCGGCTCGTGCGGCGCCTTTCAGAGCAAGATTTCGGCTCGGGCGGCGCGACGGTCTCTTCCGCCGGGACGATCGGGCACACGTAACGTCTCGTCCGGTCGAGGAACGGAGGAGGCATGAGCGAGCGACAGTTCGATGTCGTCGTGCTGGGAGCCGGCGCGGCCGGTGAGGTATGCGCAGGTCGGCTCGGCGAGCGCGGGCTGTCGGTGGCGATCGTCGAGGATCGACTCGTAGGTGGCGAATGCTCGTTTTTCGCCTGCATGCCGTCGAAAGCTCTACTCCGTCCGATCGAGCTGACGCGTGAGGCGCGGCGCGTTCCCGGAGTGACCATTGGCGCGATCGATGCGGCCGCGGTGCTCGCGCGACGCGACGAGGTGATCTCGCATCTCGACGACGCGCGCCAGGTTCCGTGGCTCGACGCGCACAAGGTGACGCTCGTGCGCGGTCGTGGGAAGCTCGACGGCGAGCGGCGCGTTCGCGTCGGCGACGAAGTGCTTGTCGCGCGAATGGCAGTTGTGGTCGCCACCGGTTCGTCGCCGCTTGTGCCGCCGATTCCCGGTCTGGCCGAGTCTCGCCCGTGGACGAACATCGAGGCGACAACGGCGACATCTGTGCCCGTGCGGCTCGTCGTCCTCGGCGGCGGTGTCGTCGGCGCCGAGATGGCGCAAGCGTGGTCGGAGCTCGGCTCGCAGGTAACGCTTGTCCATCGCGGCGACCGCCTGCTCGAGCGTGAGGAGCTGTTCGCCGGCGAGCAGGTCGCGGCGGGGCTGTGCGAGTCCGGTGTCGAGATTCGGCTGCGCGTGTCGGCAACCAGCGTCGCGCGAGACGGCGACACCGTTACGATCGAGCTCGACGACCGCTCGACGCTCGAGGCGGACGAGGTTCTCGCCGCCTTCGGCCGGCATCCGACGACGGACGACATCGGCCTCGAGACGATCGGGCGCGAGCCCGGCGGCTACCTACGGGTCGACGAATCGCTGTGCGTCCCCGGTGTGGATTGGCTCTACGCGGTCGGCGATGTCAACGGTCGCGCGCTCCTGACGCACATGGGTAAGTACCAGGGGCGCCTCGCGGCGGACACGATCCTCGGCGAGAGCGTGACGCTTCGCTCCGATGGGGCTCGCTCGCCGCGCGTGATCTTCACCGACCCGCAAGTGGGCGCCGTCGGGTACACGCTTGCCGGCGCACTCGAGGCAGGGATCGACGCGCGAGCAGTGGATGTCGAGACCGGCGGCAACGCGGGCGGCTCATTCGTCGGGCGCGGGGCTGAGGGAACATCGCGCCTCGTCATCGATGAGCAGCGGCGGATTGTCGTCGGCGCAACGTTCTCCGGGCCGGAGATCCAGGAGGCGTTGCACGCCGCGACGATCGCGGTTATCGCTGAGGTTTCGCTCGAGGATCTCTGGCATGCAGTCCCCTCATTCCCCACACGAAGCGAGCTCTGGCTGCGGCTCCTCGAGGCGCATGAGCGGTCGATGGTTGCGCAGCCCTAATCGAACCGTGCAGACTTGCCACGGAGGTCGACCGATGAGTACCGAGTACGTCAGCCAGCTGAAAGAGAGCGTCGCTCGGCGCACGCTGCGCATGGTCGCGATCGAGGCGCTCGGTCCGTTGACGATGCTTGGCGGCGTCGTCTGGGCGATCGCGCAGCCGTATCGCGTTGCGCTGTTCCATCCGGTCGGCAAAGGGTTCTACGACTGGCTGGTTGAGCCACCTTTGCTCGTCGTCGCGATCGGTCTCCTCTTCGCGGCGGTGATCGTCCCCGGGATCCTCGAAGACCTGCGGAGCGAACAATGACACCGCGGGCCGAGACCGTCCACTGGCTGTTTGCGACAGGCTTCCTGTTTCTCGGCCTGATCCTCTTCGCAGAGGCGATCGTCGGTCAGGAGGTGTGGCGGCAGCGGCCGTGGCGGATGTATCTGTGGCCGTCGCTGGCGTTCGGGATCGGCGTGCTGCTCTGGCCCGTGTCGGTGTTCTTCACGAACTCGACGCTGCACATGGTGGCGCACGCGTCGTGGGCCGAGACCGCGATGTTCGCGGGTGGCACGCAGCTCGCGCTCGTACGCGGGAAGCTTTCGAGCCGCTGGTGGACGCTCGCCGTTTCCGGCGCGATGCTCGTCAGCGGCCTCGCCTTTTTGATCCACGAGCAGAACCCGTGGTTCTTCTCGCGCGCGGCATTTCTCCACCACGTGCTTGGCTGGATGCTGCTCGTCGCTGCTGTGTTCCCGATCGGCCAGGCGATTCGGCCGCGGGCGTTTGCCTGGAATGCCGGTTTCGCGCTGACGTGGGTGACGGTAGCGGTGCTGCTGTTCTGCGATCGCGATGTCGCGCCGATATTCGGGCATCTCTCGCCGCTCGCCGGCCTGCCGAAATGAGGCGGCGGCTCGCGGTCGGCGTCGCTGTTCTGGCGGCGCTCGCGCTGCCCGCGTCGGCGCTTGCCCATGCAACGCTCCTGCACCCGTCGCCCGCGTATCAGTCGAGGCCGGGCGTCGCCCCGAGGGAGGTCGTACTCGGCTTCGATCAGTCGGTTGGGATCATCCCGCACTCGCTCGACGTGTTCGCAGCCGATGGGCGCAAGGTCTCCGGCCCGCCGGCTTTCGTCTCGGCCGACCATCGCACGGTGCGCGTCGCTCTAAGCGGGATCGTTCGTGCGGGCTACACCGTGCGCTGGCGCGTCCTCTCGTCCGACGGGCATGTCGGTTCCGGGCTCTACACGTTTGGTTACGGCGTCGCGGCACCGGCGCCCACGTCGGCGTACGGCGCGTCTGGGCCGACCTGGACGGACGACGTTGTGCGGTGGGCGTATTTCGTCTGCCTCGCGCTTGTGCTCGGGAGCCTCGGGATGCGGCTGCTCGTGCTGCCTCGGTCGATCCCTGATCGGCTGTCGCACTGGCTTCACGTCGTCGCGGGCGTCGGCGCGTTGGCCGCGGTCGATGTCGGAATCGTCGCGTTTGTGTTGCGCGCCGAGGATGCGCTGCAGCTGCCCTTCGTCGCCCTGATGTACGGCGACCTGTCGCCGTTTGCAACGAAGACGCGCTTCGGCGTGGCGTTCGTCGCGATGACGCTCGGCTTCGCGTTCGTATCGGCGCTTGTGTTTCTCTCGTGGCTGTTCGAGCGGCGGGCGTTGCTGTGGGGCGCGTTCGCGATCTCGGTCGGGTTCGCCTCGGGGCTGTCTCTCTCCGGTCATGCCGCGGTGGAGCCGAACGCGTGGTGGCTGTCGCAAGTCGCGGACTACGTGCACCTTCTGGCTGCCTCGTTGTGGGCCGGCGGGTTGGTGGCTCTGGCGCTGGTCGTTTGGCCGATCGCACCGGAGTTGCGTCGTGGCGCGTTCCTCGGTTTCTCTCGGCTCGCGACCGTTCTCATCGGCGTGCTTATCGTCGCGGGGACGTACTTGAGCATCCTGCGGCTGCCGGCCGTCTCCGACCTCTGGTCGTCGAGCTACGGTCGGACGCTGTTGATCAAGCTGGCGATCGTGAGCGTCGCGCTGTGCTGGGGCGCGCTGCATCACTTCGTCGTCCGGCCGCGGCTCGAGCGTGGCGAGACGCCCGGTGGCCTGCGCCGCAGCCTGCTCGGCGAGAGTACGATCGCGGTCGCCGTGCTGCTCGTTGCCGCAATCCTCGTCAACTCCGCGCCGCCGCCGCGGGCTGTCTCTGGCCCGACACAGGCCGCACCGGCTTCGAGGTAGTTTGCATCATGCGGGTCTCGATCTCCGGCGGCGCCGGCTTCCTCGGGCTGCACCTCGCGCGGCGCCTGGTCGCGGACGGGCACGACGTGAGGGTGCTCGACTTGGCATCGCTCGACGATCCGCCGCTCGCGGGCCGCGTCGAGGAGTTGGCGGGAGACATTCGCATTCCTGCCGACGCGCGGCGGTTGGTTGCGGGCGCTGATGTGGTGGTTCACGCGGCGGCCGCCCTGCCGATCCAGAGCTCGCGCGACGCGATCCGCTCGGTCAATGTCCAGGGCACGGCAGAGGTTCTGACGGCGGCGCTCGAGGCAGGCGTCCGGCGCGCGGTGCTCATCTCGTCGACGGCGGTGTACGGCGTCCCGGAGAAACACCCGATTGCCGAGGACGATCCGCTTGTTGGCGTCGGCTGGTACGGCGAGTCAAAGATCGATGCCGAGCGGCTATGCGCGGATGTCGCGCGGCGCGGGCTGGAGACGGTGATCGTTCGGCCGAAGACCTTCATCGGCCCGGAGCGGCTCGGGGTGTTCGAGATCCTGTTCGACTGGATCCGGGAAGGGCGGCGGATTCCGATTCTCGGGAGCGGCGCGAATCGCTACCAGCTGCTCGCCGTGGAGGATCTCGTCGATGGTGTTGTGGGGTGCTTCGATGCGCCGGTCGCGGGACAGGCGGTGAACATTGGTGCCGGGGTTTTTGGCACGGTGCGCGAGGATCTCGAGGCGTTGTGCGCACACGCGGGGTCCGGTTCGCGGTTGCGGTCAGTTCCGGTGAAGCCGACCGAGATCGCTCTTCGTGGGCTGGAGCTCGCGCGGTTGTCGCCGCTCGCGGAGTGGCATTACAAGACGGCATATCGCGACTCGTTCGTCTCGATCGACAAGGCCAGGGCGTTACTCGGGTGGGAGCCGCGGCTGTCGAATGCCGAGACGTTGTGCGCGACGTACGACTGGTATCTCGCGCATCACGACGAGATGCGCGGGTCGGGTATGACGCATCGGGTGCCGTGGGACCAGCGCGCGCTCGGTCTGTTCAAGCGCCTGTCATAGCTGGGGCGTGTCCTTGCTCTGACACCGGACTGGTCCGTTCGGGCCTTGGCGGGGGTCAGAGTGAGGCGGGGGTCAGCGGGAGTCAGAGTAAGGACATGGCCGGCGCGAGGATCCCGCCGCTCCACGGCCAGCTCGCGGAATCGCGGCACAGTTCCGCCTTGACCGGATTGAGGAAGACGTAGCGGCATGCCTCACCGAGGTACTCCTCGCTCTCGATTGGCAGCGAACGGAACCGCCCAGAAACCAACGTGCCGAAACGTCCCCATCGTTCGTTGAACGCCGTGACATAGCCAGCGTTCAGCTGTTGCATTCCCGACGACAGGTTTGAGGCCTTGGTCTCGAGAACGACGTGGTAGTGCGTGGTCATGAGGCAGTACGCGTACACGACCCAACCGCGTCTCGCTGAAACGCGGTGGAGGTGATGAACGAAGATGCGGCGGTCATCGTCGTCACGGAACAATGCGTCTCCACCTGTTGCCCTCGTAATGACGTGGAAGTAGCCAGATTGGGCGAAGCGTTCGGGTCGGGCCATTCGTCGAATGTAGTGACCGCGACCGGCGGCGGGGTCGGATGTGGATGCATTGGCACAGTTCTGGCACAAAGGAAGCGGGCGGCGGGACACGTCCTTGCTCTGACCCCAGACGTGTCCGTTCGAGCCATGACGGGGGTCAGAGCAAGGACGTGTCTCTACGCGTCGCGCGCGCCCCGGGTGTTCTAGGCTGGCCGTCGTGCGAGATCTCCTCGACTATCGCTCCGAGTTCCCGATCCTTCGGGACACGACGTACCTGATCAACCATTCGCTCGCCGCGATGCCTGCGAAGGCTGAGGAGCGGCTTGTCGAGTACGCCCGCATGTGGAAGGAGCGCGGCATCCGCGCGTGGGGCGAGGGCTGGTGGGAGATGCCGGTGACCGTCGGCGACCAGATCGGCCGCATCATCGGCGGCCCCGCCGGCACGACCGTAATGCACCAGAATGTCGCGGTCGCCGAGGCGATCATCCTCTCCTGCTTCGCACCCGTCGACCCCGCCCGCAACCGCGTCGTCTACGAGCGCGGCAACTTCCCGTCGGTGCGCTACCTCTACCAAGCGCAACCTGATCTCGAAGTCGTCGTGTGCGAGGACGATCAGGCGATCGTCGAGGCGATCGACGAGCGGACGCTGCTCGTCCCGATCAGCCATGTCCTGTTCAAGACCGGCGAGATCCAGGACGTCGAGCCGATCGTGCGACGCGCCCACGAGGTCGGGGCCTATGTGATCCTCGACTGCTACCAGTCGGCCGGGATAGTCCCATTCGATGTGACCGCGCTCGATGTCGACTTCGCGGTCGGCGGCTCGGTGAAATGGCTCTGCGGCGGGCCGGGGAACGGCTGGCTCTACGTCCGGCTCGATCACGCTGCCAGCCTCGAGCCCACGTTCACCGGCTGGCAGGCGCACGAGCGGCCGTTCGGCTTCGAGGAGGAGATGGAGTACGCGAGTGGCGCGACGCGCTTTCTCACCGGGACGCCGAACGTTCCGGCGCTCTACGCGGCCACGGCCGGATACGACTTGATCGAAGAGGTCGGCGTCGACCGCATCCGCGAGAACTCGCTCCACCAGACACAGCTCCTGATCGACCTCGCCGACGCGGCCGGCTTCGAAGTCCGCAGCCCGCGCGAACCAACCAGGCGTGGGGGCACGGTCACCGTCTATGTCCCGGAGTTCCCGGCCGTCTACAAGGAGCTGATGGAGCGACAGATCCTCTGCGACTTCCGCCCTGATGCTGGAATCCGGCTCGGCCCACACTTCTTCAACTCCGACGATGAGGTCCGCCACACGATCGAGCAGATCGGCGACATCGTCGAGGGCGGCGCCTACGTGCGCCACCTCGGAGCGGTCGCCAAGCACTAGGAGCGTCGAGGCTTGCCTCGCCCTGGCCCGTCCCGCTATATGGTTCGCTCAACCCGAGCGAGGAGGAGTAAGGGATGGGCACTGCAGCTCCGCAGTCGATCGACGAGGCTAAGGCGCGCGCCAAGCAGGATGGGATCGAGTTCTACTTCGCCCAGTTCGTCGACATGTACGCGCGACCGAGCGCGAAGCTCGTGCCCGCATCCAACTTCGAGTCGCTGATGACCGACGGCGCCGGGTTCGCCGGTTTCGCCGCCGGTGAGATCGGACAGGTCCCGGCCGACCCCGACATCGCAGCCATCCCCGACCCCACGAGCTACACGCCGGTGCCGTGGCAGCCGGGCCTCGCGCGCTTCGCGTGCGACATCACAGTCGAGGGCAACGCGTGGCCGTACTGCCCGCGCACGATTCTCCGCAACGTGCTCGCACGCGCAAAGGACATGGGTTACCAGTTCAAGATTGGCATCGAGCTCGAGTACTTCCTGCTCCGGCAGAACGACGACGGCTCGATCGAGATCGCCGACAAGAACGACACGCTCGAGAAGCCCTGCTACGACATGGCGGGACTGACTCGCCGCTACGACTTCCTCACGACCGTCTCGAAGTACTGCAACCAGCTCGGCTGGGGCAACTACGCGAACGACCACGAGGATGCGAACGGCCAGTTCGAGCAGAACTTCGAGTACGACGACGCGCTGGTGTCGTGCGATCGCGCGATCTTCTTCCGCTACATGGTGCACACCCTCGCCGAGCAGCACGGGATGATCGCGACCTTCATGCCGAAGCCGTTCTCGAACCTGACCGGCAACGGCTGCCACTTCCACATGTCGCTGTGGAACGCCGAAACGAACGTCTTCCACGACTCCGCCGACGCGCGTGGCCTGGGGCTCTCGTCGCTCGCCTACAACTTCGTCGGCGGGCTGACGAAGCATGCGCGCGCGTACAGCGCGATCACCGCGCCGACGGTCAACTCGTACAAGCGGTTGAAGCTCGGCTCGACGACGAGCGGTGCCACCTGGGCGCCGATTTGGATCTCGTACGGCCGCAACAACCGCACACAGATGCTGCGGATCCCGGACGCGGGCCGGATCGAGGACAGGACGATCGACGGCTCGTGCAACCCGTATCTCGCAGCCGCGGCGGTGCTCTCGGCCGGCCTCGACGGGATCGAGAACGGCCTCGAGCCGGGCGAGCCGAACCGCGACAATCTCTACGCGGCGTCCTACGACGAGCTGACCGCGCGCGGGTTGCAGACCCTGCCGACGAACTTGCTCGACGCGACGCGCGAGCTCGAAGGCAACGCCGTTCTCCGCAAGGCGCTCGGCCGCGGCCGCGACGAGGACTACGTCGACTACTACGTCGCCACCAAGCGCGACGAGTGGGCGAGATACCACGAGCAGGTCACGCCTTGGGAGATCCGCGAGTACTTGACGCGCTTCTAGTTTGCTGGCGACGTAGTAGTCGACGTAGTCCTCGTCGCGGCCGCGGCCGAGCGCC
>JANYJX010000109.1 GCA_025358355.1 Actinomycetes bacterium
CCCCTCGGACGGCATTCGGCCCCGCTGGAGCGGATTTCGGGTTCAGGGAACCGCTACATCCCCACCTAGCGCGACCGGACGAGCGGAGGCTAGCAGCCGAGTCGCATTGCGATTCGACCGATGGGCGCACCTGGGATCGAACCAGGGACCTCTCGCGTGTGAAGCGAGCGCTCTCCCGCTGAGCTATGCGCCCCGAGCGCTCAAGGCTACCGGACTCCGGTCGGCCTCACGAGACGGCCCGCGGGCGCTCCGACACGGTGGCCGCCGAGCCAGATCGTCTCACCGCGCAGGACTGTCCGACGCACTCGTGCGTGGGGCAAGCGGTCGACGTACGGGCTGTGGCGGTGCCGGTACTGCAGCTCGTCGGCTCGCAAAGGGCCTGGCGTTTCGAGATCGACGAGGTTGAAGTCCGCGTCGTAGCCCGGCTCCAGACGACCCTTCCCAGGCAGCTTGAATCGCTCGGCTGGTGCGGCCGTCAATCCGTTAACCAACTTTGCGAGCGCGACGCCGCGACGTTTCGCTTCCGGAAGCAACGCGGCCAGGAGCGACTGGCAGCCGGAAATCCCGCCCCAGGTCGCGAAGAAGTCGTCGCCGGTCTTCATGGCCGCGGGCGCGGGGGAGTGATCGCTCGCCAGGAGATCGATTGAGCCAGCCGCGAGCTCGGCCCACAACTCGTCCCGTTCCGCCAGAGGACGAAGCGGCGGCGCGCACTTGCCAACGGCGCCGAGCTCGTCGAGATCGTCCTCCGTGAACACGAGATAGTGCGGGCACGTCTCGCACGTGACATCGATGCCGCGCGATTTCGCCTCCGCGACAAGCCGGATGCCGCGGCCGCTCGAGACGTGGACGATGTGCAACGAGCAGCCGGTCTCTTCGGCGATCGCGATCGCGCGCTCGATCGCCTCGAGTTCCGCCTCGACCGGCCGGCTTGCCACGAAGTCCCTCCAGCCTGTGCCGGTCGCGACGGCCGCGAGTCGCTGCGTCAACTCCGCGTCCTCCGCATGCACCGCGACCGGCAGATCGAGCTCGGCTGCGCGCGCCATGCCTTCGCGCAGGGTCGCATCGTCGGCATAGGCGAAATCGTCGATCCCGCTTGGGCACATGAACGCCTTGAAACCGACGACTCCTCGCGCTGCGAGATCGACAAGATCGCCGAGGTTGGTCCGGACGAGTCCGCCCCAGAACGCGAAATCGGTGAGCGACGAACCGAGCGCCGCTGCCAATTTCGCGTCGAACGCGAGCGCGTCGACTGTCGGCGGGTGCGCGTTCAGCGGCATGTCGATGAAACACGTCCCGCCGCCTGCGGCGACCGCCGCGCTGCCCCTCGCGAAGCCCTCCCAGTCGGCTCGGCCCGGCTCATTGAAGTGAACGTGGGCGTCGACAACACCGGGAAGTACTAGTAGCCCCGAGGCGTCGATCTCCTCGGCCGCGGTCAGCTCCAGCTCGCGCTCGACGGCGACGATCTGGCCATCGAGAACGGCAACATCGGCCGGCTCCGTCCCGTCGCGGGTGACGACCGAGCCACCACGGACGATCGTCGTGCAGTCCACGCGTCTAGCCGCGAATCAGCGGAGTTGCCACTCGTCGCCGCGCAGCAGTGGGACGGCGCTGCCCTCGGTCGCGATGCCGTCGACCTCGACCTCGGGCCCGCCGATCATGAAGTCGGTGTGCACGACGGAATCGTTGTAGCCACGTGCCTCAAGCGCCCTGTGGAGCATCAGCTCGCCGCCGTCGACCGCCTCGAGCGTCGCCTGGCCGAACGCGATGTGACAGGCGGCGTTCTCATCGAACAGCGTGTTCAGAAAGACAAGGCCGGTCTGCGCGACGCACGACTCGCCGTCGACCAGAGCGACCTCGCCGAGAAAGGACGCCCCGTCGTCGGTCGCGACAAGCTCACGAATGAAGTCGGCGCCGGCCTCGGCGCGAATCTCTGTCACACGGCCAGCCGAGAACTCGACCTCGAGCCCGCGCACAACCTGCCCTTGCACGGCGAGCGGCGCGGTGGAACGGACGACACCAGCCGTGCGCCTACGGTCGGGAGTCGTGAAGACCTCCTCCGTTGGCATGTTCGAGAGGTGCTTGCGGCCGATGAGCGTCTCAGCTTCGCCGGTGAGCCAGCGCGACTCCGGCATCAGCCCGACGAGTAGATCGGTGCCCGGCCCTCGGAACCGGATGGCGTCGAAGCGCCGCTCGTCGAGCAAGCGCGCCCGCTCACGGAGCCGCGCGATATGGACACGCCACGCGGTGACGGGATCCGGGTCGTCGAGCCGGGTGGCCGTCGCGACCGCATCCCAGAGGCTCTCGAGATCGGGCTCGCCGAAGACCGTTCGCGCCCAGCCTTCGGTCGGGCACGCGATGATCGTCCACGCGATCTGCCGATCGTTCTGCGCCTCCAGCAGCTTCGCCCGCGCAGTGCGAGGACGTGTCTTCGCGACGCGCGCGGGATCGAGGCCGTTCATCAGCTCGGGCTCCGGATCGCCGCCGATAGCGATGTACGCGCCGCCCGTGCCGACGAGATGGTCGAGCAGCGAGAGCGTCCACGGCGGCGACCAGTCGAGCGATTCCTCGGTTGCATGCCGGATCCGCTCGCGCCGAATGTGCGCGTCCTCGATCGAGACCTCGACGTGCCCGGCTCCGCGCTCGTACGCAACGCGCGTGATCTCACGCACCAGCGCGCGATGCTCGGGGTAGCCCTGGATCAGCAGGAACTGGCCCTCGGCCAGGTTGACGCCGACATCGACTGCCAGAAGCGCAAGCCGCTTGAGCCGCTCCTCGATCGATTTCGGCGCACGATCGGACGGCGTGGTGTGCGCGTTCACCGGCGGGGAGACTACTGGAGCGGCCGGATCGCGCTTGCTAGCGTCTGTCGCGTGGCCGCCGAGACAATCAATCCGCCGCGCGAGCGCATCGACAACGGACTCGGGAATGGGCTCGGCGAACCTTGGAATGTGGTGGTTCTCAACGACAGCCACAACACGTTCGAAGGCGTCGCCTTTACGTTGTCCGCGGTGCTCCCCGGCGTGAGCTACGACGGCGGCATGCAGTTCGCGAACCGCATCCACTTCTCCGGCCGCGCGGTTGTGTGGTCGGGGCACCGGGAGCTTGCCGAGCTCTACTGGTCGCAGCTCGTGGCCTACGGTCTCACCTTGGCGCCGCTCGGCTCCTGAGCCTTGCGGTTTCCCGCTCGTGCCCGCTGGGGGCCGTGGTAGCGTCCGCCCGATGCTGCTGGCCATCACGACAACCGGCAAAGTCGTCCTGCTTGCCGTCGCCGGGACGTTCATCCTGTTCTCGCTGCTCGTCTCGATGGTCATCCCGCGCCGGCGACCCGGTTTCCCGGGGAAGGATCTTCCGGCTTTCGTCGCCGCGTGCGTGCTTCTCTTCGGTGCGCAGATCGCGGCCGTTGTCTGGGTAACCGGGACGCAGGAGGTCGAAGCGACGTCCGCCGAGACGCCCAAGCCAGCGCCTACGACTCCGGCGCCCACCACGACTGAGGCTCAACAGCCGACGACAGAGGCGACGGTTCCGGCGACGACGACGCCTCCTCCGGCGACAGCCGTGGCGCCTACGACAGCGGCCAGTGACGCTGGCGACGCGACTGCCGGTAAAGCCGTCTTCGCGAGCGCGGGCTGCACCGGCTGCCATACGTTGAAGGACGCAGGAGCGAGCGGCACGATCGGGCCGAACCTCGACGACAAGAAGCCACCGTACTCGCTCGTGATCGATCGAGTCACGCATGGGAAAGGCGTTATGCAGCCGTTCGACGGCAAGCTGAGCGCGACCGACATCGAGAACGTCGCGAAGTACGTCTCGTCCGTCGCCGGCGCGTAGCGAACGAGAACAGGCCCCGAAGGGCCTGTTCTGACGGAGAGGGCGGGATTTGAACCCGCGAAGCACCTTTCAGCACTTACGCGATTTCCAGTCGCGCTCCTTAGGCCACTCGGACACCTCTCCGAGCGGCTCGAAGGGTAGCCGCCGGGCGTTGCATCCTGCGTGAGACGTGGCCGAGCTAGGCAGGGAGGGGCGCCACCGGCGCGAACCCCAAGCTGACGTGGTGCCGTTTGCCGAACCGCTCTCGCCCGAGCTCGCGCTCGTCTCGCCCGAGCTCGCGGTTGCTGCGCGTGCGGCCCTGGCCGACCGGCCGTGGGAGGCGTTCCTGCCGCCAGCCGGCGAGGTGGTACCGCTTCGTCCGCCTGCGGGCGTGCCTGAGTCGAGTGTCGCCGCCGCCGAAGCGGATGCCGAAGCGGATGCCGAAGCCGTTGCAGTGGGTGCTGTTTCGCACGCGCCGAGCCGGCAACGGCCACGCGTGCCGATCGGGCTGGTGCTCTTGGCCGCGTTCATCGGCCTCGTCGTCGCCGGCAGTGTCTTGCCGGTGCGCGATGCGCCGACGCTAGGCCCGCCGCTCGCTCAAGCGGGAACAACTCCTGCTCCGAGACCGAGGCCTCCGATTGTTGTGCCCAATCCCGCGAGTGTTATCGCGCCCGATCGCGACCCCGCCCCGCCGCTTGCCACGGTGCCTGCGAGAGCGCGCGTCTCGTCCGCTCTTCGTCAGCCCGCAGTTCGGATGTACGCGATGGCGAGTGGGAAGGGCTTCCTGCGGGTCGATGCGCAGCGCCGCTCGATCGTCGAGCTGCACGCGATTCTCCCGTGCGCGGGCACCGTCACCGTTCGCGATATCTCGTACGCGGCCGACGGCGCGTTCCACGTGCGCCGGCACGTCGGCCTAGGAGCGCGACTGCCCGTCGCCATTCAGGGGCGCGCAATCGGGAAGCGGGCCGCCCGCGGAACGATCCGCGTGACGGGCGGAACCTGCCGCGGCGTGGGCCTAGGTTTCGTCGCCCGAGTCGGCTAGCGCGGGTTTCAGCAGGCACGACGGGCAGTACGGATGGAGCTCGCCCATGCCGTCGAGGAAGTAGCGCCAGCCTTCCTTCTCGGCCTGCGCCTCGTCGCATGATGCGCGGCCGCAGTCGGAGCAGGTCGCCCACCACGGCACGAGCCGCAGGGCCGATGCGCACTCGAGGCAGTAGACGCCCTCGAAGTTCGCGGGCGCGACGCGAACCGCCCAGCCGGTTGAGCGCATGCCACTCGCCTCGGCCGCGCGGCCGCAGCCGTCGCATGCCTCAGGAACGTCCCCCACGTAAGCCCCCATATCAGCCATCCCGCCTGACCCTAAGCGGGCTTAAGCGGTTTGACTAGCCCTGCTCCGGCCCTGCCAAACGTCCGACGAGGGGGCTTCCTCACAAGTTTGTAACAACTGGATTTCGTCACAAAATCGAGTATTTATAGGCTTTGGTTGGCTATCGAAGCTGCGTTTGAGGCGCGGTTCGTGACACTTGTAGACTGGTCGAACCGATTCGATCCAAGCACGGTGTGGTCGATCGGGATTGAGACCAAGACGATCGCGGGGCGGTTTTGCCTCGAGTGGTCGCACTGATGCAACTGAGACGGAGGTACTCGATGATGGACCGACAGTTGGAGCGGGACAACGACCGCCTACGTGTGCTGATCGAGACGATGCAGCGCGACGGAAGGCCCGAAAGGGACATCGAGAAGGCTATTCGCAAGGCATCTGGCCGACTGCACGGAGATACGGGGCGCCCGTCGCGGCGTCTGGCAGCGGGCCGTCGATGACCCCCATGGACATCTTTGTCATCGTTACCGGCTCGTTCACGGTGCTCGTCACCGTCCCGATGATCATGCTCGCGATGTGGAGCAGGCGTGAGGCGGGAGAGCTTCGGAACATCCAGACCGACTTGGTGGCGCTCATGGAGGAATCGCGTCGGCTGGCCGAGGAGATGCATCTGCTCCAGGCTGAGATCCGGAAGGAGCAGCACGAAGCTGTTGCCGCGGCGGAGGTGGCCGCCACGGCAGCGACCGACGCGGTTGGCCAGGTCGGAGTCGCGGTCGAGGATGTCGGGCGCCTGGTGGAGGGCCTGGCTACCGAAGAGCCCGAAGCTGCGCCTGACGCTCGGGCGTAAGCGGCGGCCGGTGTTTACGACTCGGTTGCCTGCCCTAGCTGGACGGCCGCACGAGAGATACTCGCCCACCCGTGAGCGTCGTCGCGACCGGAGCCGGCCGGCTGCAACCGCGGCGGGTCGTGGTCGACGCAGGTGCCACACCCGAAGACGATCGTGGAACATGCCGGATGCGTACAGATGCCGAGCATCGACGAGGCGATGCTTGGATGGAGTCGAGCTCGGTCAATGTCGATCATTTGGGTGACCTTACGCTTCTCGTGACCGCGATCGTGTAAAGACGCGATGCGCCAGCTAGAACAGCTCGCGCCAAATGAACTGCGGTTCGTAGCCGAGGCGCGTGCGTGCTTTGTCGATCGCGAGGAGCGTGCCGCGCTCGGCGAGATCGCCGCTTCGTGCGACGTCGCTCTCATCGATGTAGCCCCAGAGGACGGCGTGGGCACTCGCGACCTTGATTCTGAAGACGAGATCCGGCGTGGTGTGCACGGGAGACGGGATCGCCGCCAAGTGAACCACCGCGTCGACAACCGGCATCCGCTTGGCGCCGCCGTTCAGGACTTCGAAGGCCTGGCCGAAGTCGGTGAGATCAGCGGCGAGGAACGGCGCGGGCGAGTCGGGGCCAGACGATTCCGCCGAAGGGACGATGTCGACGTTCAACACGTCGTGGCTGCGCGCAAAGCAGGTGTCGGACGATCGCGCGACCAGCCTTGCCGCTGCCACCGGTGACGACGATCCTCATTCGCGCAACCTCTCACAAACCGTCGCGAGCACGGGGGCTACTTTGATGACTGAGCTTGCTCTCGATCCGGGCTCGGGAAAGGCGAACCCCGCGACCACTAGGCCTGCCGTCGCACTAGATACGGGCGATCGCGGCTTCATATTCAACCATTCGTCTTCCCCTCGCGCCGCATTTGAATCACAGTGTCAGCAGATGCTCCCGAACCTGATCATCATTGGCGCCCCGAAAGCTGGCACGACCAGTCTGCACTCCTACCTCGACCAGCACCCCCGGGTGGGGATGGCCGCCCTGAAGGAACTCAGTTACTTCTGGCGCGAGGACTGGCGCGACCGACGGGCATGGTACGAAGCCCAGTTCGATTTTCCTGACAGAGAGCTGAGCGTGCGCGGCGAGAGCACACCCTTCTACGCCGCCTATCCGTTCCGTCAGAACGTACCCGAGCGGATGCACGAGCTGGTGCCCGACGTCAAGCTGATCTACGTGGTGCGCGATCCGATCGACCGGCTGGTCTCGCACTTCGTCCAGCGGCACGGCGACGGCGACCGGGCACCGTTCAAGCGGTTCATGGAGGAGTACGAGCAGCCGGACAACCGGATCGTCTGCCCGAGCCGCTACTGGCTTCAGATCGAACGGTACATGAACATCTTCGATCCCTCGCAACTGCTCGTGGTGGACCAGCACGACCTCAAGACTCGGCGCCGCGAGACGCTACGCGAGGTGTTCCGGTTCATCGAGGTCGACGACTCCTTCGAATCGCCCCGTTTTGAGCTCGAGCTCAACATTCGGGCCGAGAAGTTCGGTCCGGGCCGGCTCGGCGCGCAGGTATGGGATCGGGTGCTCCGGCCAGCCGGTCGCCTCGCGCCCGATCGCGTTCGCGGCCTCGTGCGAAAGCCCGTCCGCCGGTTGCTGTATCGCCCGATCGAGGACCCGGTACTGACTGCGGAGATGCGCGAGCGACTGCGAGCAATGCTAGGCCCCGAGGTGGAGGCACTTCGCCGGTTCACCGGCAAGCAGTTCGAAACCTGGTCGCTGTAGAGCCACGCCGCCTCGGCGAAGCGGCCTTCCGGCTACCAGCGCCCCGCGTGTCCCTTCCTCTCGTCGAGAAACGATGCGCTCATCTCCGCTGGGGTTCGGGGATGAGCGGGCATCGTCGGGCATCGAAGTCGCCCATTCCTGGGTAAGCCGAGCGTGCGAAAACCCCTTAACTATTGGGGCCTCGGCTTGCCTAAACGGAGAGGGAGGGACACGCGGGGCGCTGGTAGCCGGAAGGCCGCTTCGCCGAGGCGGCGTGGCTCTACAGCGACCAGGTTT
>JANYJX010000115.1 GCA_025358355.1 Actinomycetes bacterium
ATGCTCGTCGACGCCCCGCTCGCTCGCTACGTCGTGGACTGGCAGGCTTCCCGTCCAGCCCCCCTGACGGCCATGTTCTACGCGGTCGCGGTCGCCACCTTGATCATCATTGCGCCGAGACGGAGGCGCTTCAATGCGTACGAGCTTTCGATCCTCTCGCTCACTTTCGTCGAGGCAGTCCTCGCCGTGCGCGGAATCGTCTGGTTCGCTCTCGCCGCGCAACTTCTTGTGCCATTCGCCCTCGGCGGAACCGCGCACGCCACGCAACCGCGACAACGGACGCGCCGTCTCGATCGACTGCTCGCGTACATGGCGATCGTCGTCCTGCTAGCCGCGGTCGTCGTTGTCGCTCGACGCCCGCACGCCTGGTTCGAGCGGAACTGGCCGGGCCAGGCGGCCACCGTGGTGGCGCAACAGCCGCGGTCGACACGCGTCTTCGCGAGCGACCGCCTAACGGACTGGCTGCTCTGGCGCATCCCCTCACTACGCGGCCGGATCGCCTACGACGTCCGCTTCGAGCTCCTCGACCGCCGTCAGCTGGGCCCGTTGCTCGACTTCGCGGATCAGCGCGGACACGACTGGACCCGAATCACGGCCGGCTACGACACCGTCGTTCTCGATCTTCGCCAGCACCCTAAGCGCCTCGCGCGCCTTCGCTCAGAGCCCACCGCTGCCGTCGTGTACGAGAAGGCGAACGAGGTCGCGGTTGTGACTCGAGCTCCGAGCTAGTCAGCCGCCGCGACCGACGTGCTCACTGGTGCCCGAGGCCCTGGCGTGTCAATGGCTGCGGCCGACTTGTCGGGCGGCTCGAATCCCGCCGCCCGGTAGGCGGTCGCCTCGTCGAGGGACTCTTCCGCCAGGAGAGCCCGCGTGAGGCTCTCGAGACTGTCGCGGTGGCGGCGCAGGGTCTCGAGCGCCTCCTCGTAGCACTCGCCGACAATGCGTCGCACCTCGTCATCGACGAGGACACGGAGGCTTTCCGACGTCGGCATCGCGTCGAGGCCCGATGACGCCCCGGGACGGGAGATGACTGCGAGCGGTCCGACTGCGGGCGACATTCCCCAGCGAGCGACCATCAACCGGGCAATCAACGCGACCTGCTCGAGATCGTGCTCGGCGCCGGTCGCCACGTCGCCGAGCACGATCTCCTCGGCAGCGCGGCCGCCCAGCGTGCTGACGATGCGCGCCCGGAGCTGAACGGTCGTGAAGTTGTATCGATCCTCGTCGGGCGTCTGCAGCGTCACGCCGAGCGCCTGGCCGCGAGGCACGATCGACACCTTCCGCACAGGGTCGGAGCCGGGAACGACCATCCCGAGGATCGCATGACCCGCCTCGTGGTATGCGGTCCGCTCGCGCTGGATCTTCGGCATCACGATCTGCCTTGCCGCACCAAGCACGACCTTGTCGAACGACGCCGTAAAGTCTGACATCTGCACCTTGTCACGACCGCTTTGTGCGGCGAGTAGCGCGGCTTCGTTGACGAGGTTCTCGAGATCTGCTCCCACCATCCCAGGGGTCGAGGATGCGACCGCGCCTAGGTCGACATCGGCCGCGAGCGGGACGTCTCGCGAGTGCACGCCAAGGATGGCCTCACGACCGCGCTGATCGGGCGCGCCCACAGACACACGCCGGTCGAATCGCCCCGGCCGCAGTAGCGCCAGGTCGAGGACGTCGATCCGGTTCGTCGCCGCGAGCACGATCACACCTTCACGGCCCGTGAATCCATCCATCTCGGTGAGGATCTGGTTCAGCGTCTGCTCCCGTTCGTCCAGGCCGCCGCCGGCGGTCGTCGTGCCGCGCGCGCGCCCGACCGCGTCGATCTCGTCGATGAAGACGATCGCCGGAGCCACCTTGCGCGCCTCTTTGAACAGGTCGCGGACGCGGCTCGCACCGACGCCGACGACCATTTCGATGAACTCCGACGCCGACGCCGAGAAGAACGGTACGTCGGCCTCGCCGGCGACCGCTCGAGCGAGGAGGGTCTTCCCGGTACCCGGCATTCCTTCGAGTAGCACACCTTTCGGGATCGCCGCGCCGAGGCGCCGGTACCGCTCCGGATCCCGCAGCATGTCGACGATCTCGCTCAGCTCGGCCTTGACCTCGTTGATCCCCGCGACGTCGTCGAACGTGACGCGCGCCGTTGCGTCGGGGTCGTACAGCTTGGCCCGCGAGCGGCCGAGACCGAGCCCGAAACGCGAGCCCATGCGCCGAACGATGAGGAAGTACACACCGATCAGGAGGAGCCAGGGCGCGATGCTCAGCACGAGGCTTCCGAGGAACGAGCGCGGCACGACGACGGGGTCGGCGTTCACGGTGACACCTCGTCGAATCAACTTTCCGATCAGATTGTCGGTCGCAAACGACGGACGCAGCGTCGTGAAGTTCGACACCCGGCCGGGAGCGCGACCTCGCCGGACGGTCACGGTCCGTTTGAACAAGCCCTGGATCGTATCGCCACGAGCGCTGACTTCACGTACGTTGCCCGCGCTCAACTGGCGGTCGAAGACGTCATACGGGATGGTCACCCGATTGTTCGGAGGCGACTTCAACGTGACGTTGACGATCACGATGTTCGCGACGAGCAAGCACCCCGTGACGACCCAGAGGATCGCACGACGCCGCGGCGAGTTACGGGCCGTCGCCCTACGATCGCGCTGCGGGACTCCTTCGGTCTTCCACCGCGGCCCCGGGTGCGCTCCCGCCGTAGCGCTTTCCTCGGCGATCCTCCGCCTTCTGATCCCGAACGCCACGGGCAGATGCTCGCACACGCGTCTGTCGGCGGGACCACGATGAGCGACGAGCACGCGCCTCCGTCCGAACGATCGCGCAACCTCCAGGTTCTCCATGGAGACCCCCAGGTCAACTGCAACCGCGAGCAGCGGCCGGCTACGCGGACTGCTTCGTAGGCGACCGCTACTCGGACTCACCGCCATCGTGGTTGGGTCGGCAACGCTCGCGGGCCTCGGCAGCCTCGCGCTTCCCCAGCCGATCGTGTTCAGGGACGAGCTCGTGTACTCGGAGGCGGCCAAGGCGCTCGCGTCCGGACATGTTCCGGCGGGCTACGGTTACGGCTGGGGGTATCCCGCGCTCATCGCGCCGCTCTACCGGGTCTTCACCCATGTTCCTGACGCCTACGTCGCGATCAAGCTCGTCGACGCCATCGTCTTCTCACTCGCCGCGATCCCGGCGTACCTGATCGCCCGGCGCTGCGTCCGTCCTTCGCTCGCACTCGCCGTTGCGCTTCTCACAGTCCTCCTGCCGGCGCGGACCTACTCGTATCTCGTGACGACCGAGAGCCTCGCGTTCCTCCTCTTCCTGCTCTTCGTCCTCGCACTTCTCCGCATGCTCGAGTCGCCGACGCTGCGCAGCCAACTCGTCGTCATGTTCGTGGGCGCTCTCGCCTTCGAAACGAGACGCCAGCTCATCGTCTTGGCCGCGGCGGTACCGCTCACGATCCTCGGCACGTCGCTCCTAGAGGCACGAGATGTCCGCCAGGCACTCCGCAGCGCGCTCCGGCGCTACAGCGCGGTGTGGCTGGCAATCCTCGCCGCCGTGGCTATCGGCATCGCGAAGTCCATCACCGGAGGCTCAGGCGGCGTCCTTGGGCCGTACGCGGCGCTCGCCCACGGCTACGAGCTCGGCCCGATCCTCACCTGGCTGCGCAACGACATTGCCGTCCTGGGTCTCGTTCTCGGCGTTGTTCCACTAATCGCACTACCGCTCGGACTAGCCAGATGCCTCCGGCGCGTTGCTGCCACGGAACGCCGCGCCCTCGCCGTCACGACCGTCGTGCTCGTCGCGCTCGTCGTTGCCCAGGTCACGGTGTTCTCGAGCACCTCGTTCGGGCTGGGACGGGTGCACGAGCGCTACCTCTTCTACGTCGTGCCCCTCGTTTTCGCCGTGTTTGCGGTTTGGCTTGACGACGGCATGCGCCGCCCACGCTTCGTCGCGGCAGGGCTCGCAACGGCGGTCGCGCTTCTCCCGTTGCTCCTTCCGACCAAGGGTCACGTTTCGGCCGGCATCGACGCACCCACGCTGCATGCGCTCGGATTCGACACGCTCACCCGACGCCCGCAATTCGGGAGCAGCTTTGCGCTGCAGGTTGACGCCTTCCACTTGAAGGCCGTCATCGTGTCCGCCGTGCTGGCGCTCTGGTTCGTCATCAGTCGGCCAAAACGCCGCTGGTTGCTCGTCGCAGCCATCGGCCTCGCGTTCGTCGTCGTCGACCTGGCGACGCATCAAGGCATCGTCGACTTCGGGCGAGGCCTAGAACAGCTCGCGGCGGGCGACAGGTCGGCTCAACTCGACTGGGTAGACCGCCGTGTCGGGAGAGACGATCGAGTTGCGGTCCTGGTCGTGGCGCCGGAGAACACCTGCGCAGCGGCGACGCACGAACGACGGCACGCCCTCACGACCGAATGGCGGGTCGAGTTCTTCAACGCCAGCTCGGCCCGTGTCGTCGTGGTAGGAGTGAGTCCGGACACCGCGCTCCCCTTCGCTCGAGCCGTCGTCGGTCCTACGGGCCGAGTCACGACAGCCACGGGCCTCGAACCACGCTTCGTCGTCGCCGATCGCCGTGTGACCCTCGCCGGCAAACGCCTCGCCGTCGACCAGGCTACGAGATGGGCTCTGTGGAGGATCGCCGCCCCGCTCCGTGTGCTCGGAGCCAGAGGGACGGGCGATCTCCGGGCTATGGTCTGCGACCGACGCGCCTGAACGCGCCGTCGGGTTTCGGTTCGCGGAAGACGGAGCCGACGAAAACGAGGCCCGAGACGCCAAGCACGAGCGCAGTTTGCCACGGCGCACCGTTTCCAGTCCCCGATCCCGCGACGAGCACGACCGGCAACAGCCAGATCGCCGAGAAGCGGGGCCGGTACAGCGCAACCGGCGCGAGCAGGAACACGAACGAGTGCAGCCAGACGATCGGCGAGGCGACGATGCACGCTAGGACGGCGAAGGAGAACGAGCGCCGGTCGTCGCCGCGCCGGCCGTAGATGATGCACAGGGCCAACACCGCGAGTACGAGGATTGCGGACAAAGCTGTGCCGACGACCGCCGGCAGACCGGCGTCGATCGCTACGGCCTTCAGCGTGTAGCTGCCGGGCGACACCTGCTTCTGGAGCGTGTTCGTGTTCCTTGGGAAGTCGAGCAGACCCGAGAAGCCAATCGACGCCCAGAGCCCGAGCGTCACGATGACGGCGACGGCAGCCGCACCGACGGCCGCCGACAGACGTCGAGTCGCCGCGCACCAGACAAGCAGCGGCCAGGAGATCAGCTTCGCCGCGATCCCGAGGCCGCCTGACAGGGCAACCGAACGGGGCAGGTCTCGATAGCGCCAGCAGCATGCGGCGGCGAGGAGCAGGAGGATCGTGACGTTCGCGGTCTGCAGCCCGTGATAGACGGGCGCCCAGAGGAACGCAGCCCCGTAGCAGCGCCAGTCGCGGACGCCGAGCAGCCACAGCGCCCCCGGCACCGAGAGCGCAAGCACGATCGTGAACACGAGCGCCGGCGACGGAACGAACGTCAGCGGCACCAGCGCGAACGCGACGAGAGGTGGATACCCGTACGCCGGGTAGGGCGAGTGTCCGGCCGCAAGCTTGTTCGCCGCCGGGAGGAACGTCTGGTGGAAGTCGATCGCGAAGATCCCGTCTTGGGAGGCGTGTGCGAGCAGCGTGACCTCGAGAAGGGCGGGCAAGACCGCCAGCCCGAAGATCGCGAGCGCAAGTCGCAAGGATCGGAGCCGCCGCCGGCGCCACTTGCGCCCGCCGGCTCCCGTGCTCTCAGCTGCTTCCATCCTCTCTGACTATGGCAGCGGCTGCGGGGGCTGTCAGTTCACCGGAGGTCCTGCACGAACTAGCCCCTTGGCCCGTTGTCGGATGAGCCGATCCCGACCACCCTGCTAGTGCCTGCTCATCTGAGGGGTGGTTCGTGGGGAGAATCCCATAGGGAAGGGGAGTTATGACGAATGCATTCACCTGGGCGGTCGTTCGCGTCCAGAACGCGGTCGCCGGTGTGCGCGAGCGCGAAGAGGGCCAGGCCCTCGTCGAGTACGCACTGATCCTCGCCCTGGTCTCGCTCGCCGCGGTCGTCGCGCTGACGACGCTCGGTGGCAAGATCAACGGCGTGTTCAACTCGATCAACAGCAAGCTGCCCTAGGCAACTAGAGGGGGAGGGCGGCAACATGCAAGCACTGACGTACGTGTTCGTTCGGCTGCAAAATGGTTACGCGGGCCTGCACGAGCGCGACGAGGGCCA
>JANYJX010000052.1 GCA_025358355.1 Actinomycetes bacterium
GTAGCTCGCGCCGGCCGCGCGCAGCGAGAACTCACCGACACGGTCGCCCGCGAACGCCGCATGCGTGTGGCAGTCGATAAGCCCCGGGATCGCGGCGAGCCCGCGGCCATCGAGCTCGACGACATCACCCGCAACTGGCCCGAGGTCGCGCATCCGCCCCACCGCCTCGATCGCGCCGCCGGCGCAGAGAACGAACGCGTCCTCGACGATGTCGACCTCCCGCAGGGTGCCGTCACACAACGGCGCACCCGGCGCCGCAGGTGTGACCGCCTGCGCGAGATCGCGGATCAGCAGCAGCCGCCCCGATCCCGCGGACACAGCCGGTTGGCTCACGCGCCCGAGCCGGGAACCGACGGCAGATCGAGGCCGCCAACGCGAGCAGCGTCGAGCGCTTCCTCGTATCCCGCGTCGGCATGCCGCATGACACCGGTGCCAGGATCGGCCGCCAGCACACGCTCAAGTCGCGACGCCGCGTCGGCACTGCCGTCCGCCAGAACAACCATGCCCGCGTGGATCGAGTTGCCGATCCCGACGCCGCCACCGTGATGCACGCTGACCCACGTCGCGCCCGCCGCCGTGTTCAGGAGCGCGTTGAGGATCGGCCAGTCGGCGATCGCGTCGGAGCCGTCCCGCATCGCCTCGGTCTCCCGATACGGCGAGGCGACCGAGCCCGAGTCGAGGTGATCGCGCCCGATCACCACCGGCGCCGAGACCTGCCCGGATCGCACCAACTCGTTGATCGCGAGCCCCGCCCGCGCACGATCGCCATAGCCGAGCCAGCAGATCCTGGCCGGCAGCCCTTGGAACGCCACCTTGTCGGGCGCGATCGCAAGCCATCGCTGCAGAAGCTCGTCCTCCGGGAAGAGCACACGTAGCTCGGCGTCGATCGTCGCGATGTCGGCCGGGTCGCCCGAGAGGACAGCCCAACGAAACGGCCCGATCCCGCGGCAGAAGAGCGGTCGGATATAGGCCGGGACAAAGCCCGGGTATGTGAACGCCTCCGTCAAGCCAGCTCGAAAGGCCTCACCTCGCAGATTGTTGCCATAATCGAAAACGTAGCAACCCATTCGGACGAACCCGAGCATCGCCTGGACATGCGCGACGATCGACTGCGACGCCAGCTCTAGGTACCGCTTCGGATCGCGCGAACGCAGAGCTGCCGCCTCCTCGAACGGCACCTCGGCCGGCACGTAGCCGGTGAGCGGATCGTGCGCAGCGGTCTGATCGGTGACGAGATCGAAATGCTCGCCACGCGCGACGAGTTCGGGGAAGACGTCCGCCGCGTTTCCGAGCACGCCGACTGACAACGGACGACGTTCAGCCGCTGCCGCACGAACGCGCGCGAGCGCGTCGTCCAGAGAGTCGGCAACCTCGTCGAGATATCGCGTCTCTAGCCGGCGCTGCAACCGCGACGGATCAACCTCTACGCAAAGGATCGCCGCGCCGGCCATCGTCGCCGCCAGCGGCTGCGCGCCGCCCATCCCACCGAGCCCGGCCGTCAGCACGGTGCGACCCGCGAGATCGGCCGTGCCGAAATGCTTCTCCGCCGCCGCGCAGAACGTCTGGTACGTCCCCTGCAAAATCCCCTGCGTCCCGATGTAGATCCACGAGCCGGCGGTCATCTGGCCGAACATCGTCAGGCCCTCGGCCTCCAGCCGCCGGAACTCGTCCCACGTGGCCCACGCCGGCACGAGGAGCGAGTTCGCGATCAGCACGCGCGGCGCGCCCGCGTGCGTGCGAAAGACGCCGACCGGCTTGCCGCTCTGGACGAGCAACGTCTCGTCGTCGCGCAGGCGCAGCAGCGTCCGAACGATCGCGCGCAACGCATCGTGCGACCGCGCTGCCTTGCCCGAGCCGCCGTAGACCACGAGCTTCTCGGGGTGCTCGGCAACCTCCGAATCAAGATTGTTGAGCAGCATCCGCAGCGGCGCCTCTGTTTGCCACGACAGGGCGTTAAGTTGCGAACCGCGAGGTGCGCGGATCCGCGAGAGATCGCCGCAGAGCTGCTCGACGAGATCGTCACTCACGCGGCTTCCCTCTCGCTCCGCCGGTAGCGCCACCACGTCCAGCCGGTCGCAAGGAGGAAGTACCCGGCCGCCATCAGCGACGTGCGCGCGACATGCGACGAGGTCGCCCAGCCGAGCACGGCGATGATCAGCGCGAGGATCCCGTGTGCGATCGCCGCGTGACGATACGGATGGCTCGTCGACGCGGGCGCTGGATCCGGCCCAAGGCCGATCCCCCAGAACGACTTCTTCATGCGAGCGCTCCGACCTCGGCCTCGACCGCGGCGACAACCCGCCCGTCACGCACGCTGTCGGTGACGCGCTCAATGTCTGCCGAAAGCGACCGGTCGTCTTCGAGCCGCGGCGACAACGTCCGCACGAACGCCCGCGCGGCCCGCACGCCGAGGCCCGGCTCGAGCGGCGCGAGAAACTCCACCGCCTGCGCTCCCGCGAGCAGCTCGATCGCGAGCACGTACTCCGCGTTAGCCAGCACCTGCAGTGCCTTCAGCCCGGCGGCGTTCCCCATCGAGACGTGATCCTCCTGGCCAGCGCTCGTCGGGATCGAGTCGACACTCGCCGGATGGGCCAGCGACTTGTTCTCGGAGACGAGCGCGGCCGCGACGTACTGCAGGATCATGAACCCGGAGTTGAGGCCGCCCTCGACCGTGAGGAACGGCGGTAGCCCGTCGGAGAGACTCGGGTTGACCAGGCGCTCGACGCGGCGTTCCGAGATCGACGCCAACTCGGCCACGGCCAAAACCAGCGTGTCCAGCGCGAACGCGACCGGCTGCCCGTGGAAGTTCCCGTTCGAGACGACGATGCCCTCGTCGACCAAGACGAGCGGGTTGTCGGTGGCCGCGTTCACCTCGACTGCGACGGTCCGCCCGATGTAGTCGAGCAAGTCGCGGCTCGCGCCATGCACCTGCGCGGCGCAGCGCAACGAGTACGCGTCCTGCACCTTGTCGCACCAGCGATGCGACTCGATGATCGCGGAGCCTTCGAGTAGCAGCCGGACATTCGAGGCCGAGTCGCCCTGGCCCACGAGCGGACGTGCCGCGTGGATCGCGGCCAAAAAGCTCGTCTTCGAGCCGCGCAGTGCCTCGAGCGACTGCGCGCACGCGATGTCGGCCGTGCGTGCCAGACGCCGCGCGCGCACGAGCCCGAGCGACGCCATCGCGGCCATGAACTGCGTGCCGTTGATCAGCGAAAGCCCTTCCTTCGATGCGAGCTGAACTGGTTCGAGGCCGACTGCAGCGAGCGCTTCAGTGCCGGGAAGTCGCCGCCCTTCAACCCACGCCTCGCCCTCACCCACGAGCGGCAGCGCCAGATGCGCGAGCGGAGCCAGGTCGCCGCTTGCACCAACTGACCCGCGCGCAGGGACGTGCGGAACGAGTCCGGCGTCGAGGCATGCGAGCAGCAACTCGACAGTCGTGATGTGCGCGCCCGAGAAGCCTTTCGCAAGCGCGTTCGCCCGGAGCAGCATCGCGGCACGCACAACCTCGTCGGGGTACGGCTCGCCGACGCCGCACGCGTGGCTCCGCAGCAGACGAAGCTGAAGCTCGCCCGCCAACTCGTCCGGAACATGTTGCGAGACGAAGCGGCCGAAACCCGTGTTGACGCCATACGTGTGCTCGCCCTGGAGGCCGTCGACGAGGGCGCGGGCGGCGGCCATCTTTTCGCGCGCTACCGGGGCGAGGGCCGTTGCGCGGCGCCCGACGGCGACATCCCAGACGTCCTCGGCGGTCAGGTCCTCGCCGGTCAGCTGCAGCGGATCGAGCACGCCGCGAGTCTAGAGGCCCGTATCCTCCGGCGGATGAAGCGGCTGTGGGCGACGGCGGTCGCGCTCTGGTTCGTCGGTCTTCTCGGTGGCGCGCTACCGACGCATGCGGCCAACGCACCTCCGAGAGTGACGATGATCGGTGACTCGGTCGCAGCGTCTCTCGAGTACACCGACACCGCGCGAGCGATTCTCGCGCACGGTGTCGACCTCCGTCTGGAGATGGCGCCGTGCCGCCGGGTCGGCCAGGCGAGCTGCTCGTACCAAGGAGCCCGTCCGCTGACCGTGATCGACCTCGTCCCCACGCTCGGTGATGCGCTCGGGCAGACCGTGGTCGTCGCCGTGGGGTACAACGACTACGAAGCTGCGTATCCGGGAGACATCGAGGACGCACTTGCCGTTTTCCGCAAGGCGGGCGTCACTCGGGTCCTGTGGCTGACGCTGCACGAAGCGCGCCCCGCCTACGCCGCGATGAACGATGCGATCCACGCAGCGGCCGCGCGCCACCAGGAACTGACCGTCGTCGACTGGCAACTGTACTCGCGCAGTCATCCCGACTGGTTCCAGGAGGACGGCATCCACCTGAAGAAGGACGGAGCCGAGGCGATGGCGACACTCGTGCACAACACGCTCGTCGATTTGGGCATCGCACCGTCGGCCGCGCCGGCAAGCAAGCTTTCGATCGTCGCCTCGCAGCTGCCCGTTGGCGTGGTCGGCAAGTCGTATTCGGGAAGGCTCGTCGCGCGCGGCGGGAACTCGCCGTACCGCTGGACACGTGTCCGCGGACGGATTCCGGTTGGGCTGCGTCTTCTCGCCAACGGCCGCCTTGTAGGAGTTCCGATGCGGGCCGGCTCGTTCTCGACGGTCGTCAGCGTCACGGACGCGAGTCACACAACAACGACGCGCACGATCCGGCTTCGCGTCCGCAGTCGCTAGCCCGAGAGTCGCAGCTCGAGGATTCTCGACTCGTCGAGATCGAGCAGCGCCAGCGGCCGCGCGGCCGCGGCTATCGCCACCGACGCTGGCATCAGGCCCACGAGCTCGCCGCGGAGAACCTCTACACCACGCTGGCGCGCTTCCTCGGTGACCCGCTCGACGACCTCGTGCAGCGCGGTTCGGTTTGTGTCCAGGAGATTGATGCTCACCTGTGCCCGACCGCCAACCGCGAGACCAAGCGCCTGCACACCAACGAAGCCGCCGCCCGATTCGCGCACTACCGCAGCGATCGCGCGCGCGACCTCGACGTCAACGGTGGCCAGATCCACGTTGAACGCAACGAGCGGCGCCCGCGCGCCGACGAGCACCGCGCCAGCCGAGGGATCGAGCCGCGGCGGCCCGAAGTCTGGTGCCAACTCACCAGCGTCGACCCGCGCCTGCAACGCCTCCGGCCCGCCGCGCCGGAAGAACGCAGGCCGCCGCCCGTCCCCAACTTCGCCGTAAAGGAACACCGGCAGGCCGAGCTCTTCGCCCACCCGCGCGCCCACCGCCAGGGCCGCCGCACAAGCCCGAGCCATATCCGAAGGGAGCAACGGGACGAGCGGCACCACGTCTGCAGCCCCGACCCGCGGATGCACCCCTTCGTGCCGGCGCAAGTCAACAAGCTCCCGCGCCCGCGCGATCCCCGCGACGAGGGACTCCGCAAGCGCGTGATCCCCGTCGATACCCGCCAGGGTGAAGACGGAGCGATGGTGATCAGAGTCGGAGTGAATATCGAGCAGCCGAGCGCGCTGCGAGAATGCCTGGCCGACCGCCGCGATCGCCACCGCGTCCCGTCCCTCCGAGACGTTTGGAACTGATTCCAATGGACGATCCACGCTCATACTCTACGAAGGTCAGGGCCTACTACCACCGCCGTGCGCCCGAATACGACGACTGGTGGCTTGGCGAAGGTCTCTACGCGCCGGTTCCCGACAAGTGGGCGGACGAGCGCGACCACCTGCTCGAGGAGATCGCGGCGTTGGAACCGAAGCGGACGCTCGACGCCGCGTGCGGTACCGGCTTCGTCACGCTGCACCTACCGGGCGAGATCATCGGGCTCGATCAGAGCGACGCGATGGTGGCGGTCGCCGCCAAGCGGGTGAAGGACGCGCGGTTCGTCGTCGGCGACGCGCTCGACCTGCCGTTCGAGGACGGCTCGTTCGAACGTGTCTTCGCGAGCCATTTCTACGGCCACCTCGAAGAGGCTGACCGTCTCAAGTTCCTCGCCGAGGCTCGCCGCGTCGCGCCCGAGCTCGTCATCGTCGATTCCGCGACGCAAGGCGGAGTCGAGCGAAACGAGTGGCAGGATCGCGTGCTGAAGGACGGCTCGCAGTGGCGCGTCTATAAGCGGTTCTTCTCCACCTCGACGCTGCTCGCCGAGCTCGACGGCGGCGAGACGATTCACTCCGGGCGCTGGTTCGTCGCCGCCCGGTCACCTCGTTACGTACGGTCGGGCCGTGACGAAATACCGCTCGCTCGCCACGCTCCAGCGTGACCTCGTCGGCTGCCGGCTCTGCGTCGACGCGGGGTTCCCGCTCGAATCCGGGCCGGTGGTTGAACCAGCAACCGGCCATCGCGCATACCTGCTCGGACAAGCGCCGGGCATCGTCGAGGGCGCTGAAGGAAGGCCGTGGCGCGGACGCGCCGGCGCGACGCTGCGGCGCTGGCTTCGGCTCGACGAGGACGCGTTCTACGTGACGTTCTTCTGCGCCGCGGTGACGCGCTGCTACCCCGGACGACCGGCTTCCGGCCGCGGCGACCGCACGCCGACGATCACCGAACGCGAGCTCTGCTCCCGCTGGATCGAGCACGAGCTGCGGTTGCTCCAGCCCGAGTTGATCGTCACCGTCGGCGGCCTCGCATTGCGCCAGCTGCTCGGGATCACGACCCTTACCGACGCGATCGGCAAGAGCTACACGCTTGGCGATGCGATCGTGGTGCCGCTGCCGCATCCGTCGGGCGCAAGCAGTTGGCCAAATGAACCGCAGAACCAGGCCCGACTCGGCAAGGCGCTGACCCACATCCGCCGCGAGCTGGTGCGACTGGCGGAAGCCGAACCCAGCAAGAATCGTTGACACCTCCCGTGGCCCAGCCGAACACCCCCACCAACGCCCGCACCTTCGTGCGCCTGCTCGGCTTCTTGCGGCCCTACCGCGGATCGCTCGCCTTCTCGACAGCTCTCGCCGTTGGTTCGCAGGCCGGCGCGATCGCCGTGCTCGTTCTCACCGGCCATGTCGTTGACGAGCTGCGCGGCGCGCGCAACACGCATCGGTTGACCGTCCTCATCGTCACGATCCTCGCCGTGGGTGTCGTCAAGGCGGCGCTGATGGTCGGTCGTCGCTTCATCTCGGGCCGGCAGGCGCTCGGTGTGGAGTACGACATGCGCAACGCGCTCTACGCGCGACTACTGCGTCTCTCGTTCGGCTTCTACGACCGCCACCAAACCGGCCAGCTGATGTCGCGGGCGACCGTCGACCTGCAGACCGTCCGCTTCTTCCTCGGCTACGGGCTGATCTTCTTCATCCAGCACTCGCTGACGATCGTCTCGGTCACGGGCGTCCTCTTTTTCTACAACTGGAAGCTCGCGCTCATCGCGGTCGCGACAACGCCGCTGATCGTCGCGACCGCCTACCGCTACAGCGGGGTTTCGCACCCCGTCCTGCGCGACGTGCAGCAGAAGCTGGCCGACGTCGCGACGGTGGCAGAGGAGACGATCGTCGGCATCCACGTCGTCAAGTCGTTCGCGCAGGAGGAGCGGCGGCAGGAGCGGTTCGAGCGCTCGTCGGGTGAGGTCTTCGAGCAGAGCGTCCGCGCGAACACGCAGCGCGCGATCTACGTGCCGCTGCTCGCATTCATGCCGATCCTGGCGCAGTCGGCGGTGCTGATCGTCGGCGGGCACATGGTCGTCCACGGCCGCCTGTCGCTCGGCAGTTTCATCGCGTTCAACCTGCTCCTGAACATGCTGGTTGCGCCGCTGCGGATGCTCGGGATGTGGATCGGCAACGCGCAACGCGCAACCGCGTCCGGCGAGCGGTTCTTCGAGGTGATCGACGAGCCCGAGGATGTCGCCGATCCAGCCGCTGCGCAGCCGTTGCCGCGCGGTCCCGGGCGCGTCGTCTTCGAAAGCGTCGACTTCGCCTACGAGCCCGGCCGGCCCGTGCTGCACGGGATCGACCTGGAGCTCGCCGCGGGCTCGACCGTCGCCCTGATCGGCCGATCCGGCTCCGGGAAGACGACGCTCGCCGCGCTCGTCCCCCGCTTCTACGACGTCTCGGCCGGACGTGTCCTCGTCGACGGTGTCGACGTCCGCGAGGTGACTCGCCGTTCACTGCGGCGTGAGGTCGGCGTCATCTCGCAGGATCCGTTCCTGTTCTCGGCGAGCGTGCGCGACAACATCGCCTTCGGCGTCCCGAATGTTCCCCAGGAATTGGTCGAGGCAGCGGCACGCGCCGCACAGGCACACAGCTTCGTCGAGAAGCTGCCCGCCGGCTACGACACGGTGATCGGCGAACGCGGGATCACGCTGTCCGGCGGCCAGCGGCAGCGAATCGCCATCGCCCGCGCGCTCGTGATCGACCCGCGAATCCTGATCCTCGACGACGCCACCGCCTCCGTCGACGCGACCACCGAGGCCGAGATCCGCAAAGGCCTCACCGAGGCGATGCGCGACCGGACGACGATTGTGATCGCGCACCGGCTCTCGACGATCGCGCTCGCCGACGAGGTCGTCGTCCTCGACCACGGCCGCATCGTCGCGCGTGGCACCCAGGCACAGCTCCTCGAGACGAGTCCCGTGTTCCGCGAGATCCACGACCACGGGCTGCTCCAGGAGATCGGAGTGGCGCTATGAAGGTCTGGCAGGCTGGCAGCCACCTGACCGATGAGCGCGGTGCCAGAGTCGCCGACTGGTCGTGGCATCGGACGCGCCGGCGGCTCGGGCTGCTCGCGCGACTCACGCTTCCGTACAAATTACGAACGGCGCTAGCGATTGGCTCGTTACTCGCGTTCACGGTCGTCGGGCTGGCGCCACCGTTCCTCGCGAAACTCGCCGTTGACAAGGGAATCCGGCAGCACGACCTACACGCGCTCGCAGTGATCGTGGGTGCGTTCCTCGCCGCGGGCATCGCCTCGCTGTTCCTCTCGGCGGCGCAGACCTACCAGACTGGCTGGGTTGGAGAACGCGTCCTCGCCGACCTGCGCAACCGGCTGTTCGCGCACCTGCAACGGCTCTCGCTCGGCTTCTTCGAGCGCAACCGCACCGGTGCGATCATCAGCCGGATCACGAACGACGTCGAAGCGCTCGACCAGCTCGTCACCGACGGCGTCACGAGCCTCGTCCAGAACACACTCCTGCTCGTCGGCACCGCCGTCGTCCTGCTGATCCTCGACTGGCGGCTCGCGCTCGCGACGCTGACGATTGTTCCGCTCGTCGCGCTCGCGACCGCCTGGTTCCGCATCCGCTCGAACCGCGCATACCGGCGCGTGCGCGAGCGAATCGGGCTCGTCACCGCGACGCTCGCCGAGGACATCGCCGGCATGCGCGTCGTGCAGTCGTTCACGCGCGAGCCCGTGAACCAGGAAGGTTTCCGCGGCATCAACGACCGCTACCGCGAGGCGAACTACGAGACCGTCGTCCTGAACGGGATCTACTTCCCGGCAATCGATTTCCTCTCGTCACTCGCGACCGCGATCGTGCTGGGGTACGGCGGCTACCTGCTGATCCACCACCAGGTGACGATCGGGACGCTGCTCGCGTTCACGCTCTACCTCGCAAACTTCTTCGATCCGGTGCAGCAGCTCTCGCAGCTCTACAACGTGTTCCTTTCCGCCGTGGCCGCGCTGGACAAGATCATGGAGGTGCTCGAAGCCGAGCCGGATGTCGTGGATGCCTCGACTGCGATCGACCTGCCGCTCGCCACGGGTCATGTCCGCCTCGACCACGTTCGCTTCGGCTACGGCGAGCTGCCCGAGGTGCTGCACGACATCGACCTCGAGGTTCCCGCAGGGACGACGGTCGCACTTGTGGGCCAGACCGGCGCCGGCAAGTCGACGATCGCCAAACTGCTCGCCCGCTTCTACGACCCGCGCGAGGGCCGGATCACTGTCGACGGGCACGATCTGCGCGATGTCACGCAGCAGTCGCTGCGCCGCCAGCTCGGGATCGTGCCGCAGGAAGGGTTCCTCTTCGCAGGCAGCGTGGCCGAGAACATCGCGTTCGGCCGCCCCGACGCGAGCCGCGCCGACATCGAGGAAGCGGCTGGGGCCGTCGGTGCCGACGAGTGGATCAAGGAGCTCGAGAACGGCTACGACACGGAGCTCGGCGAGCGCGGCTTCCGGCTATCGCTCGGCCAGCGCCAGTTGCTCGCATTCGCCCGCGCGCTGCTCGCCGATCCGCGCATCTTGATCCTCGACGAAGCAACGTCTTCGGTCGACATCGGCACCGAGCGCAAGATCGAGCACGGCATGAATCGCCTGTTCGCCGGCCGCACGGCTTTCGTCATCGCGCACCGGCTCTCGACGATCCGCGACGCCGACCTGATCGTCGTCCTCGAAGAAGGCCGCATCGTCGAGCAAGGCACGCACGCACAGCTGATCGCGCGGAAAGGCGTCTACACGAGCCTCTACGGCGACTGGGCCGCAAAGGTGGCGTAGGCTGCGCCGCAATGGCTGACGAGATCGAACCCGACGGCACGGCGCTACCGGAAGCAGACGGCCCGATCTCGGAAGAGGCAGCCCGCGACACGCTGCTGACCCCGTCCGAGGCCGTCGCGGGAATGAACATCCGCGTCCCGTACCGCGGCAACAAGAACCTGCGTCGCGTGCTCGACCGCGTGAACGACGACCGCCAGCTGAAGGGCTGGTGGCACGTCTCGAACGTCAACGCAGTCGTCCGGCTCGAGATCAACGACCACTCGTGGGTGCACATCCAGATCGTCGCAAACATCGGCCTGAAGCTCCTGCGCCAGCTCGTGAAGCACGGCGTCGAACCGTCTGCCGTCAAGGACTACGGGATGTCCGGCGACGACTCCGAGGTGATCGTCGTCCTCGCCGCGCTGACGCACTGCATCGGGATGTCTGTTCACCGCCGCGGCCACGAGGACTGGAGCCTGTTCCTCGCCGAGCCGAAGCTCCGCCAGCTGCTCGACGGAATCTACGAGGAGCCAGACCTCACCGTTGTCGTCTCCGAAGTGCTGCAAGCGATCACGAGCCACCGCGCCGACGGCGAGCCGCTGTCGCTCGAAGCCGGCATCCTCCGCGTCGCCGACGCCCTCGACATGGCGAAGGGGCGCTCGCGCATCCCGTTCGAGCGCGGCCAGGTGACGATGCACTCGCTCTCCGCCGCCGCAATCGACGAGGTGCGCATCGAGGACGGCGAGTCGAAGCCCGTCAAACTCGAGATCCTGATGAACAACTCCTCCGGCATTTTCCAAGTCGACGGGCTGCTCAAGGCAAAGCTCGCCGGCTCCGGCCTCGAGCCGTATGTCGAGGTCGTCGCGCACATCGACACCGAAAGCGAAAAGAGCCTCGTATCGATCTACCGCTTCGAGCCGTAGTTTGTTTCGCAGGATCCGGAGTCCGCTAGCGCAGATTCCGGGCCGCGGCAGACCCTAATGTGGCCCGCTCCGCGGGCCAGGACACACCAAAGGGTTCGCGCCAAGCGGAACTCCCGTACCCGGCGTCGCTACACTGCGGGTCGTCTGTTGCGGGATCGTCTAATGGTAGGACGCTGGATTCTGGTTCCAGAAGTTGGGGTTCGAGTCCCTGTCCCGCAGCTGTAACGCCCCTTCCATGGGGCGTTTTGCGTTGTACGAGACGACAACGCTTGTAACACGGACATTAGGATTTTGTAAGGGATGAGGCGAACGTTTGTGCTGCCTCGGCTAGGGTGGTTCGAACGAGACACGAGCGGCCCCGCTACGAGGGCCGCGCCCCTGTCCCCGCTCTGGAGGTCACGGTTCTGAAAGCCCTGCGGCTAGGCGCGCTCGCGCTCATAGTGATTTCCTTGACGGCGTTGGCGTCGTCGTCGAGTGCACGTTCAGCAGATCCCCCGGCGAAGAAGCCGGTTCAAACCCTCGCTCAGCGCATTCAGCACGAGCGTGTAGTGCTCGGCTTCTTCAGCCACCACCAATGGCTCCTGACCGACCCTCGGTTTGCAGAGGAGGCCCAGCGTCAGATCACGCTGCACCGCGGACGCCTTGCCCGGGGACTCAAGCAGCTTCGCGCGCGAGCACACGTGGAAGCCATTCGCCGCAAGCGGCTCGCCCGCCGGCTCGCCGTGGCGAAGCCCGAGACGCCACGGGAGATCATCTGCCGCGTTTTCGGCCCGTATTGCGCTCAGGCGTTGCGGGTTTCAGAGTGCGAATCAGGCTTCCACACCGACGCCCAAAACGGCCAGTACCTCGGGCTGTTTCAGATGGGCTCGAGCGAACGGCGCATCTTCGGCCACGGTACATCGGCCGAGGAGCAGGTGAAGGCAGCGCATCGCTATTTCGTTGCGTCTGGCCGCGACTGGAGCCCCTGGTCTTGCAAGCCATGATGAACAGGTGACTGTGGAGAACCCTGTGAACCAGCTGTGGACAGCGCCGCTCGCAACGGCGAATCGTGCGCAAACTGCGGGTGCAGCGTCCGGCCGTGGGCTATCTACAAACATGTCCGCGTGGTAGGGGTCCGGAGGTGTCATGGCCGAGGCGTAGTGGAGATCGCCTCAAGCCGCTCGACGAAGCGGCCGCATACGCACGCTGTCATGGCGATCGCGACGAGAGCGTCCGCATCGTCCACCTCCCGCCGCGCCGCAAACGTTACGACGATCTCCTAGCGACGGGCGAGGAGATTCGCCTGCGTTTCGAAGAGCGAATCGACGCCCGCGAAAGCGAGCAGCCGCTCTAGATTCAACGACGGACGAGAACGTCACGCAGCGGTTTCTTGTCGATGTCCGGCACCGTCGCCCCGTCCGCGGGGTAGCCGACCGGGATCACCACGAAGGCGCGCTCGTTCTCGGGCCGGTCGAGGATGTCGCGCAGAAAGCCCATCGGGCTCGGCGTGTGCGTGAGTGTCGCGAGACCGGCGGCGTTGAGCGCGGCCAGGAGGAAGCCGACTGCGATGCCGACCGACTCGCGCACGTAGTAGTGCTTGACCTTGCCTCCGCTCCCGTCGAGCCCGTAGGTCTGCTCGAAGACGACGATCACGTACGGCGCGTCCTCAAGGTGCGGCTTGCGCCAGTCGGTACCGAGCCGCTCGAGTAGCCGCAGCCACTCCTCGGGCATCCGATGTTCGTAGCTCTCGCGCTCTTCCGCCTCGGCCGCTTCGCGGATGCGGCGCTTCAGGTCGGGGTCGGAGACAACGACGAACGTCCACGGCTGCTGGTTCGCGCCGGAGGGAGCCGACGCCGCGGCCGCGATCGCGTTGTCGATGAGCCCCCACCGAACCGGCTCGCGCGAGTACTCGCGAACGGTGCGCCGGCGGCGAAGCTGCTCGAGGAACGCAGTCGACGCGGCGAGCTGCTCGGCCTCGGTGAGGTGCTCGTAGGGAAGCGGGATGAACCGCGGCGGATCGGAGTCGGCAGCGCGCTCGGCGGGCATCGCCTAACGATACGGTGCCGGAACCCGTTCGCTACAATCGCCGGTCGCACGGCCCATTCGTCTAGTGGCCTAGGACACCGCCCTCTCACGGCGGCGGCACGGGTTCGAATCCCGTATGGGCCTTTACGCCTTTCGACTGAAACCCGGAGCCCCAGGAGAGATCCCGGACGGCCTCCATTGCCTTGGTTCGGTTGAGTGCTCGTAGATAGACCTGCGTGGTGTCCAAACGGGAGTGATTCA
>JANYJX010000102.1 GCA_025358355.1 Actinomycetes bacterium
TCCTCGGCCGCGCGCTCGGCGGCGGGCTGGCGCACGTGGCGGGACAGACCGGTGCGCTGATCGTCGGGATCGCGCTGCTCCTCGCTGGATCGTTGCTGGTGACTGGCGCATCGGCAGGGGCACTGCTCCGTCGCTCGGGTCACGCCTTCGTTCTCGCAGGAGCTGCCGCGCGTCGCTCGATTGAGTCGTTCGAACTGCCGACGCGCGAAATACGTCCGCGCCGTGAGCACGCGCATGAGCCGCTGAAGGAGCCGCGCCCCAAGCCTGCGCTTGTCCTCGTCGACGGAGCACGCGCGTATCCCGATGTCATCACCGTCCCACTGGCGTCCGCCGAGCCGCCGTCGCTCGTCCTCCACAACGAGCCGGAAGCCGACACCGACGAAGGCGCACAGGCGTGCGACAAACCAGCCGCGAGCACCGGCGAGTATCGCCTTCCCGACCGCACGATCCTCAAGGCCTCGCCGCCGGTTCCAAAGGGGCAGACGGACACGAGCGCGCATACCGCCGATCTGCTCGTGCAAACGCTTTCGCACTTCGGTGTCGACGCCACCATTGTCGGCCAGATCTCCGGCCCTCGCGTTGTCCGCTACGAACTGCAGCTTGCGCCCGGCACGAAGGTCTCGAAGGTCGCCGGCCTGAAGGACGATCTCTCGTACGCTCTGGCGACCACCGAGATCCGCATTCTCGCGCCGATCCCCGGGAAGCAAGCGGTCGGTGTCGAGATCCCGAACCTGTCGCCACGCCTCGTCACGCTCGGCGATATCTACGACGATCTTCCCGGCGCCGCGAGCCCGCTTTCCGTGTGGCTCGGCAAGGACATCTCGGGCAACGCCGTCTGGACCGACCTCGCCCGCATGCCGCATCTGCTGATCGCCGGTACAACCGGCTCAGGGAAGTCTGGCTGCATCAACACGATCCTCACCTCGATCCTGCTGCGTGCGACGCCGGACGAGTGCCGGATGATCCTGATCGACCCAAAGCGGATCGAGCTCAACTACTACGAGTCGATCCCGCACCTCCTGACGCCGGTCGTGTCCAGTCCGAAGGAGGCGTCGGCCGTCCTGCAAAACGTCGTCGCCGAGATGGAGAAGCGCTACGAGCGCCTTTCACTCGTACGCGCGCGCAGCCTGTCGGAGGCGAATCGCGTGTTCCGCCAGCGCGGGGACGAGACGCTCCCGTATCTGCTCGTTGTGATCGACGAGCTCGCCGACCTGATGATGATCTCGCCGCAGGCGGTCGAGGATGCAATCATCCGGCTCGCCCAGAAGTCGCGCGCGGTCGGCATCCATCTTGTGCTCGCCACGCAGCGGCCGTCGGTCGACGTGATCACCGGCATGATCAAGGCCAACGTGCCTAGCCGAATCGCGTTCGCTGTCTCGAGCCAGACCGACTCGCGTGTGATCCTCGACACTGCCGGCGCCGAGAGCCTGCTCGGCCAAGGCGACATGCTCTTCAAGCCGCTCGGCACATCGCGCCTGCAGCGTGTGCAAGGCGCGTATGTGACCGAGGACGAGGTCGCGCTGGTTGTGGAGCAGTGTCGCGCGCAGCGCGGTCAGCAGCTCGACGAGACGTTGCTCGAGATGCCCGAGAGTGCACCGTCGGGCGACAGCGGCGACGACCTAGAGTTCGACCCGGATGAGGATCCGCTGCTTGATCGCGCGATCGAGATCGTAGTGCAGACCCAGACCGCGTCGGTCTCTCTGATCCAGCGGCGGCTGCGCGTCGGCTACACCCGAGCGGGCCGGCTGATCGACATGCTCGAACGCCGCGGCATCATCTCCGGCTACGAGGGTTCGAAGCCCCGCCGCGTGCTCATCGAAGAAGCCGATCTGCAGCGCGTCGTCGCTGGCTAGTTCAAACGCTAGTTCACCACCTCTTCACCACAGTCGCGTTCCTGGCAACTTCGCGTTACGATCGTGCGTCAAAGCTGTAGAGAGCAGCAGACGGAAGCACTGATCGAGTAACGCAAACAGGAGGGTGCAGTGAAGAAGAAGACGAGGCTCCTGAGCCTCATAGCGCTCACGGCCATTGTGGCTGTCGGGCTCCTTGCCGGAGCGGGTTTCGCGCAGAACGCGAAGCACGCTCGCACCGCAGCGACCAGCGCCTGCCTGGTTACTGACATTGGCGGACTGAACGACAAGTCGTTCAACCACCTGGCCTACGTGGGGCTTCAGGCGGCGCAGAGCAAGCTTGGTGTCACGGGTCGCGTGATCGAGTCGAAGTCCGGCTCGGACTACATCCCGAACCTGCTCTCGTGTGTTCAGGGCGGCGCGGACATCACGATCGGTGTCGGCTTCCTGATGGCCGATGCCATCAACACGGTTGCGGCGAAGTTCCCGGACAGCAAGTTCGCGATCATCGACTTCCCGCAAGAATTCCTCGCGAGCAAGCCCGCGAACACGCGTGGGATCCTCTTCCGTGAGCAGGAGTCGGGCTATCTCGCCGGCTGGCTCGCGGTCAAGGAGCTCGTGTCGCAGAAGAAGCCCCTGGTGCTCGGCGCCGTCGGCGGCCTCAAGATCCCGCCGGTCGATCACTACATCGCCGGATACATCGCCGGCGCGAAGGCAGCGAACCCGAAGGCGAAGGTGCTCTACGGCTACTCGCAGAACTTCGTCGATCAGGCCAAGTGCAAGGAACTCGCGCTGGGTCAGATCGCGCAGGGTGCGCAGGTCGAGTTCGCAGTCGCCGGCCAGTGCGGCCTTGGTGCGCTCGACGCGGCCAAGGAGAAGGGTGGCTGGGGCATCGGCGTTGACGCCGACCAGCTGTTCCTCGGCTCGCACATGCTGACGAGCGCCATCAAGAAGGTCGACGTGGGCGTCTTCCGCACCATCAAGCAGGTGAAGGGCGGGACGTTCAAGGGCTACGGCAACACGACGTTCTCGGTGCGTGCTGGTGGCGCCGGGATCGGCGCGATCTCGCCGAAGGTGCCGAAAGACATCGTCGCCGGCGAGAAGCTGCTCGAGAAGAAGATCAAGAACGGCAGCATCAAGAGCATCCCGACAACGGTTCCCTGAACCGACGACGGACTGCTGACTCAAGAGGGCGGGCCACACGGCCCGCCCTCTTTCGTTTGTGGCGTAGTGCCGACAGACCGGGACCCGTAGAATCGCGCGAGCATGGGACCTGACGCCCCCGTTGTCCTCGAGCTCGCCGGCATCACCAAGCGCTTTCCGGGGATCATCGCCAACGACCACGTCGACTTCGACCTCCGCGCTCACGAAGTGCACGCGCTGCTCGGTGAGAACGGCGCCGGCAAGTCGACGTTGATGAACATTCTCTACGGGCTCTACCGCCCGGACGAGGGCGAGATCCGAATCAATGGGAAGCTCGCCCACTTCACCTCGTCGAAGGATGCGATCGAGGCTGGCATCGGGATGGTTCACCAGCACTTCATGCTGATCCCGGTGATGACGGTGGCCGAGAACATCGTGCTCGCGGTCGAGCCGACCCGGGCTGGAGTCCTGTTCGACGTGGGGGCCGCTGCCGACCGCGTGCGCGAGATCGCCGAGCAGTTCAAGTTCACCATCGACCCGTACGCGCGGATCCAGAACCTGTCGGTGGGCCAGCAGCAGCGTGTCGAGATCCTGAAGGCGCTCTACCGCAAGGCAGACATCTTGATCCTTGACGAGCCGACCGCCGTCCTCACGCCGCAGGAGGCGCGCGAGCTGTTCGGGATCCTGCAACGGCTGAAGGCCGAAGGGATGTCGATCATCTTCATCAGCCACAAGCTGAACGAAGCGCTCGAGATAGCCGACCGGATCACGGTTCTGCGGCGCGGCGTCAAGATCGACACCATTCCGCGCGAGGGGGCGACGGAGGCGAGCCTGGCGCGGATGATGGTCGGCCGCGACGTTCTCCTCACCGTGGAGAAGACGCCCGGGGTGCCGGGAAAGCCGCTCCTCGAGGTGGCGGGTCTCGAAGTGTTCGACGATCGTGGACTAGAGGTAGTCAAGGGCGTCTCGCTCACGGTTCATGCAGGTGAGATCGTCGGGCTCGCGGGCATCGACGGGAACGGGCAGGAGGAGCTGATCGACGCGCTGACAGGTCTTCGCAAGGCGCACGCGGGGTCGATCCGGATCGCCGGCGAGGAGAGCTCTGGCGATTCTGCGCGCGAGATGCTGGAGACGGGCGTTGGCCACATCCCGGTCGACCGTCAGCGCCGTGGTCTCGTGCTCGATTTCAGCCTCGCCGAGAACCTCGCCTTGCGCGACTTCCGGCACGCCCCGAACTCGCGTCTTGGCTGGCTGTTCCCCAACCGACTCGTCGCCCGTGCCCGGAAGCTGCTGAAGGAGTTCGACGTGCGCGGCGGCGTGCCGCAAACCCGGGCCGGAATGCTCTCGGGTGGCAACCAGCAGAAGGTCGTCCTCGCGCGCGAGATTGACCGCGACCCCAAAGTGCTGGTCGCCGGCCAGCCGACCCGCGGCCTCGACGTCGGCGCGATCGAGTTCGTGCACCGCCGGCTCCTCTCCGAGCGCGACGAGGGTCGCGCAATCCTCCTAGTCTCACTCGAGCTCGACGAGATCCTCTCCCTCTCAGACCGGATCCTCGTGATCTACGAGGGTCGGATCGTTGGCGAGTTCCCGCCGACGGTGTCGGAAGAGGAACTCGGGCTCGCGATGACCGGCGGCGGGCGCGGCAGCGGCGAGGAGGCGGCGTGACCGAAGCCCCGACACCGGCGCCGCCACCACTTCCGGAGGCAGGCACGGACGCCGCGCCGGTCAACTTCGTGGAGCGTTACGGGTTGCTCCAACGAAGTGGCGGCGTCGCCACCGCGCTGATCACAGCCTCGCTCGCGTTCCTGATCGGCGGCCTCGTCGTCCTCGCAACCGGCCACAACCCGCTGTCCGCCTATCGCGAGATCTTCAACGGCACGGGGCTGAACTGGCTCTTCCCGTGGGTCAACGGCACGGATCGGACCTTCGCAGCGATGAATCTCCAGCAGACGCTGCTCAAAGCGACGCCGCTGATGCTCACCGGCCTTGCTGTCGCGTTCGCGTTCCGGTGCGGCATGTTCAACATCGGCGGACAAGGCCAGTACACCGTGGGCACGATCGTCGGCGTGTGGGTCGGCTCGTCATGGGCGGGGATCCCAGGCCCGGCGCATATCGTGCTCGCGATCGTCCTTGCGTCGCTCGCCGGGGCGTTCTTCGCCGGGGTCGCCGGCCTCCTCAAAGCGACAGTCGGTGCACACGAGGTGATCTCGACGATCATGCTGAACTGGGTCGCGTTCTACGTCGGCAGCTATGCGTTCGGCCTAGGCGGCCCGCTGCAGAACTCGACGAACGTGTCGGTGCCGATCTCGAACGACATCGCGACGAACGCCCACCTCTACGTCTTCTGGGGCGACCCAATCCTGCAGGGGCTGCACATCGGCTTCTTCATCGCGATCGGAGCGCTCGTCGCGTATTGGGTCGTGCTCAACCGGACGACGCTCGGCTACGAGGTTCGCGCGGTCGGCTTCAACGCCGAGGCGGCGCGCTACGGCGGTATCAACGTCGCGCGCAGCTACGTGACGGCGATGGCGATCTCCGGCCTCTTCGCGGGGCTCGCTGGCGCGATCGACATCCTCGGCTGGCAGTTTCGCGTAGGCCAGCTCGATGTGCAGGCGTCGAACATCGGCTTCACCGGCATCGCGGTCGCGCTGCTCGGCCGGAACACGGCGGTGGGTGTCTTCTTCTCCGCGCTGCTCTTTGGCGGCCTGATCAACGGCACCTCGGGGCGGCATCTCTCGGCCGATGTCTTCCCGCCACAGCTCGCGGGCAACCTGACGCTGATCATCCAGGGGCTGATCATTTTGTTCATCGGGGCCGACGTGCTTGTGCTTTACCTCTGGCAGAGAGCGAAGCGCCTCCGGGCTGGGAAGACACCTGGAGCTGTGGAGGTCGGCACGTGACCACGGTCGACCAACCTGTTCGCGCGCCGGCGATCGCCATGACGACGAGGCGGATCGGCATTGCCGGGATCATCTTCGGCCTGGCTGCGTTCTGGATCGCGTTGCCTCCGCTGACCGTGCGGTCGGTCGTCTGGCCGATCCTCGTTGCGCTGGCTGCGCTCGCGGCAGGGATCTGGGCGGTCAGGGAGGGAGAGCGGAGGATCGGCTACGGGGCGATCTTCAGCGCGATCTTCGGCGTCGCCCTCGGCTACTTCGCGACACAAACCAGCCTTGGGCATCTGAACATCGTGATCGTGTGGAGCGCGATTCTCGCCGCGATGCTCCGCTACGCGACGCCGTTGACGTTCGCCGCGATCGGCGGCCTGTTCTCCGAACGGAGCGGCGTCGTGAACATCGGCCTCGAGGGGATGATGCTGATGGGCGCGTTCTTCAGCGTTTGGGGCGATGTCCAGTTCGGCTCGTGGGAGGTCGGGATCCTGGCCGCGATGCTCGCAGGCGGTCTGCTCGCGCTCGTCCACGCGTTCTTCGCGATTCAACTACGCATCGACCAGATTGTCGGCGGCACCGCAATCAACTTCCTCGCGCTCGGCATCACCGGCTACCTGTTCATCCAGATCTACGGCGAGCAGGGCACGCCCGGCTCGATCGCCGAGATCCCGGATGTGCGGTTGCATCTCGACAAGATCCCGCCGCACGCGCTTGGCCATTTTCTAGACGGCGCGATCGGGCAGCTGAACTTGATGATCTGGCTCTCGTTTCTCGTCGTCGTGCTCGCGTCCATCGTGATGTTTCGGACACCGATTGGCTTGCGGATCCGCTCGGTCGGCGAGCATCCGCGCGCAGCCGACACCGTCGGCATCTCGGTCTACGCAGTGCGCTACGGCGCGGTCGTTCTCTCCGGGATGCTCGCTGCGCTCGGCGGCGCGTACCTCACGCTCGGCTTCGTCCACTCTTTCAACGAGGGCATGACCGCGGGACGCGGCTTCATCGCACTCGCAGCATTGATCTTCGGCAAGTGGCGGCCGTTTGGCGCGTTCGGCGCCGCGTTGTTGTTCGGCTTCTCGAGCGCGATCGCCGACCGCCTGGCGCTCGCGTGGGGGACGTCGTGGCAAACGCTCTTCCAGGCGCTCCCGTACCTGCTGACGCTGATCGCCGTCGCCGGCGTGATCGGCCGGTCGATTCCGCCGGCCGCCGTCGGTCGCCCGTACAAGAAGCAGTAACCCCGTCGCTTGATGGACGAGATCCTCGGCCGCTACCGGCTTCTCCAGCGCGCCGGCGGCCTGATCGCACCGGTTGTGACTTCGGTGATGGCGTTCCTCGTTGGCGGCCTCGTGATCGTCGCGACGACGCACAAGGCGCCGTGGGGCGTCTATCGCGGCATCTTCAACGGAGCTGGCCTGAACTGGATCCTGCCGTGGATCTCCGCCGTTGACCGTACGAACGCGGGCTACAACCTGCAGCAGACACTGCTCGTGACGACCGCGTTGATCCTCACGGGGCTTGCTGTCTCGTTCGCTTTCCGCTGCGGCCTGTTCAACATCGGCGGTCAAGGCCAGTACATCGTCGGCGCAGTCTTCGCCGTCTGGATCGGGTCGTCGCTCTCCGGCTTGCAGCCGGCTGTGCACATCGTCCTCGCCGTTGGTATCGCGACGCTGGGCGGCGCTGTTTGGGCCGGGATCGCCGGCTTCCTGCGAGCGAGATTCGGTGCGCACGAGGTGATCACGACGATCATGCTCAATTGGACGGCAATCTGGGTGGCGAGCGCGCTCTTGGGCCAGGGCGGGCCCCTCCAGGGCAAAAACGGCTCCGACAACCCGATCTCGGCCGACGTGGTGGACGGCGCGAAGCTGACCGTGATCTGGGGCGATCCGCTGCTGCAGGGACTCTCGATCGGCATCTTCGTCGCGCTTGCCGCTCTCGTCCTCTACTGGATCGTGACGAGCCGCACGACACTCGGATTCGGAATCCGCACCGTTGGCAAGAGCACCGAGGCGGCGCGCTACTCCGGCATCGACGTGGCGCGCAGCACGTTTCTCGCGATGGCGATCTCTGGTGGGTTCGCGGGGCTTGCGGGTGCCCTGGACATCCTCGGCTGGCAGTTCCGGCTCTCGGTCGGCGACGTTCAGGCGTCGCAGATCGGCTTCATCGGCATCGCGGTGGCGCTACTCGGCCGGAACACCGCGGTCGGCGTGGGGCTCTCGGCGCTGCTGTTCGGTGCGCTCGTCAACGGAACCTCGACCAGGAATCTCGACCCGTCAGTGTTCCGGCCGGAGCTCGCGGGGAACCTGACGATCCTGATCCAGGGGCTCGTCGTCTTGTTCGTCGGCGCCGACGTGCTCGTGCTCGTCGTCCTCAGTCGGCTCAGACGGAGGCGAGCATGACGCCGCGGCGCCTCGCAACCAGTGGAATCGCCCTAGGCGCGCTGGCGGCGTGGATCGCGCTGCCGCCCCTCGAGCTGCGATCGCCCATGTTTCCCATGCTCGTCGCAGCAGGAGCTGCCGTCGCAGGCGCCCTGGCAATCCGCAAGGGCGCGACACGACAAGGCCGGCTAGCGATAGCCGCAGCGGTGTTCGGCGGCAGCCTCGGCGTCCTCGCAACGTTCTCCAGCACGGCGCACCTCGAAGCAGTCGTCGGCTGGTCGGCACTGCTCGCGGCGATGCTCCGCTACGCAACACCGCTGCTGTTCGCGGCGGTCGGCGGGCTGTTCTCGGAACGCAGTGGTGTCGTGAACATCGGTCTCGAAGGGATGATGCTGACGGGCGCGTTCTTTGGCATCCTCGGCGACGATAAGACAGGCTCGTGGGAGCTCGGCCTCGCGATCGGGATCCTGGCCGGTGGAGTCATGGCGCTTCTGTACGCGTTCTGGGCGATCCATCTACGCGTCGACCAGATCATTGGGGGCACAGCGGTGAACTTCATCGCCCTCGGGCTCACCGGCTACCTGTTCATCGACATCTACGGAAATCGGGGAACGCCCGAGGTCGCGAGCGTGCCGGACATCCACCTGTCCTTCCTGGACAGGATCCCGTTGGTCGGCAACGTCTTTGGGCAACTCAACCTTCTGACCTGGATTGCACTCGCGCTGGTCGTGGTGACGGCGGTCGTCGTCTTCCGCACACCGCTTGGGCTGAGGCTCCGCGCGGTCGGCGAGTTCCCACGCGCGGCCGAGACCGTCGGCATCTCGGTGTTCGTCACCCGCTACGCCGCGGTGGTCGCGTCAGGCATGCTTGCGGCCGCCGGCGGTGCGTACCTCTCCATCGCCTTCGTCGATTCCTTCAACCAGAACATGACCGCAGGACGTGGTTTCATCGCGCTCGCAGCCCTCATCTTCGGAAACTGGAGACCGCTCGGCGCAGCCGGTGCCTGCTTGCTGTTCGGCTTCTCGACCGCGCTCGCGCAACGTCTGGCGGTCTACTCGCAGCATGGCGGGATTCAGATCGACGTCCTGTTCCAGGCGTTGCCGTACGTCCTGACCCTCATCGCGGTCGCTGGTGTGATCGGCCGCTCGATTCCCCCCGCAGCCGTTGGCATCCCCTACCGCAGGCAGTAACACGCGCCCCGGCGGGAACGCGCGGGCGACGTGGTCGGCGATCTTCGCCGTGCTTTCGGCCGCGACAATGCCGCTCGCGCTGGTCGGGACACGGTACGCGCGGACGTACCGGCTGCTCGACGCCGGCTACGCGATTCCGCTCGGTCTTGTCCTCGGAGTCGCAGCTCTCGTGGTCGCTCGGGCGGCGCGGCGACGCAACGATCAGAGCCTGGGACGGCTTGGGGGAATCGGCGCAGCCCGCTTCGGCCGGATCGTCGGCACCATCGGAATCTGTCTCGCACTGACCACGGCTCTTTCGCTCGGGGTCTACGAGCTTCTGCAGTACCTGTCGTCTCGAAACTAACCGCCTGAACCGTCCGCTGCGCTCGTCGTCTAGACTGGCCGACGATGTTCGAGATCGGCGCAAGCCTGCGCGAGGCCCGTACGCGGCAAGGCCTCGACTTCGCAGAGATGGAGCAGCGGACGAAGGTTCGCGCGAAATACCTGCGCCTACTCGAGGAAGAAGCCTTCGACCAGCTTCCCGCACACACGTACATCAAGGGATTCTTGCGCACGTACGCCGAGTCGCTCGGGCTCGACGGCGGGCTCTACGTCGAGGAGTACAACTCGCGTTTCGTCGCCGGCGAAGACGAGACGGTTGTCCGGGCCAGAAGCGCGCCGCGACAGGTTCCGCGTGGCCGATCCCGTCGCCGCGAGCGGCGCGAGTCGCGCGTCGTTGTCGCGGCGCTCGTCGTCATCGTCCTCATCACGGCGCTCGTGATCGCCGCCTGGAAGTTCGGTGGGCCTGGAACGCAGAAAGTGCATGGCCTTTCAGGAGACAAGGCAGCGGTTGCTCGCCATGCCGCCACGGCGCCCGTCATCGTCGTGAAGGCAGTGCACGGCGCGTCGTTTGTCGAGATTCGCGCGCGCAGCCGCTCCGGCAAACCGCTGTTCCAGGGAACGCTGACACAGGGTGAGGCGCAGCGTTTTGGTGCTCGCGCTCTGTGGCTCTCGCTGACCTCGCCGAAGAACGTCGTGGTCACCGTGTTCGGTCGCCGCTTGACGATCCCGGCCGGCGGCCAGTTCCAGATCTCCGCACCGGCCCGAACCGGTTGAGCCGCCCAAGGGCGGCGATCGTCGTCACGGGCTCCGAGCTCGTGCGCGGCGACAGGAACGACCTCAACGGCCCGTTCTACGCGCGAGAAGCGCTGCGCCTGGGCCTCGAGCCGACGCGCATCGCGATCGTCGGCGATCAGCCCGACGACCTGCAAGCGGCAATCGAGCAAGGGCTCGAGGCCGATGTGCTTCTCGTGTCGGGCGGTCTCGGGCCGACGCACGACGACCGCACGGTCGAGCTTGTCGCTGCCGCTGTCGGCCGCGGGCTCGTCCTGAACGCGTCTCTCGAGCACGAGATCGGCGAGGTGTCCCGCACGTTCGCGACCCGCATGCGTCGGCCGTACACGGACTTCGAGCCAGGTGTCCGCAAGCAGGCGACGATTCCCGACGGGGCGATCTCGCTTGGCCTCGCTGGAACGGCTCCCGGCCTCGTCATCGACACCGGTTCATGCGTAGTAGTCGTGCTCCCAGGGCCGCCGAGTGAATTACAACGGTTGTGGCCGCGGGCGCTGGAGACCGAACCGATCCGCAGCGTTCTGGCCGGCATCGTCGTTCCGTCGCGGCGAGTTCTGCGCGTCTACGGCGTGAGTGAATCAGCGGTCGCGCGCGCGCTCGACGACGCCGGTGGCGATGGTGACGGCGTGGAGGTGACGATCTGCGCCCGCGATTTCGAGCTCCACGTCGACATCGTGGCCGAGCCCGGGGCAGAGGCTGCCGCGGACGCGCTGATCTCACGCTTGCGCGCTCCTCTCGTCGAGAGCGTCTTCTCGGAAGACGAGATCTCGATCGAGGAGCTCGTGCTCGACGCGTGCCGTCGCCGCGGGCTAACCCTCGCGACCGCCGAGTCGTGCACGGGGGGCATGGTTGCGGCGCGACTGACAAGCGTTCCGGGGTCGAGCGATGTGTTCCGCGGCGGCGTGGTCGCGTACGCAAACGAGATAAAAGAGTCGGAGCTGGATGTTCCCGCCGATGCTCTGGCCGCGCACGGAGCGGTGTCTGCAGAGGTCGCTGCAGCGATGGCTCATGGCGTCCGCCGGCGGATCGAGGTCGACGTGGCCGTCGCGGTGACGGGAGTCGCCGGGCCAGATGGCGGAACGCCGGAGAAACCCATCGGCCTTGTGTTCCTGCACGTTGTCGGGCCCGACGGAGAGCTCGCGCAGCAGTTCGAGCTACCGCGCGATCGCGACTGGGTCCGCTCGCGCGCGACCGTTGCGGCGCTACATCTGCTTCGCCGACTTCTCACGCCCGCTTCGTAACTGGGCTGCCCGCCCGTACGGATTTTTGGCACAGAATCGGCACAAAGCTGTGTGACTTCGGCGGCTAGCTTGGTCGAAGAGGACGTCCGTCCGATGCCGCTGCTTTCCTACAGAGTTCGCAAAGACTGCTATCCACCAGTTCGCACAAACACAGTCTAGGAAGTTCGCACAAGCACAGTCTAGGAGGCTGAATCGATGAATCGCGAAGAGGCGCTTGAAGCCGCGCTCGGGCAGATCGAGCGGCAGTTTGGCAAGGGATCGGTCATGAGGATGAACGACCAAGCCCACGTGTTGACTGGTGCCATCTCGACCGGTGCCCTCTCGCTCGATCTCGCGCTCGGCATCGGCGGCCTGCCGCGTGGCCGCGTCGTCGAGGTGTTTGGTCCCGAGTCGTCGGGGAAGACGACGCTCGTCTACCACGTGATCGCGGAAGCGCAGCGACGTGGCGGGATCTGCGCTTTCATCGATGCTGAGCACGCCATGGATCCGCAGTACGCCCGCCGGATCGGTGTGAACATCGACGAACTCCTCGTCTCCCAGCCAGACACCGGCGAGCAAGGACTCGAGATCACCGAGCTCCTTGTGCGCTCAGGTGCGCTCGATGTTGTCGCGGTCGACTCGGTCGCGGCGTTGACGCCGAAGGCCGAGATCGAAGGTGAGATGGGCGACACCCATGTCGGCCTCCAAGCGCGGCTAATGAGCCAGGCGTTGCGGAAGCTCGCTGGGACGCTCAATCGAACCGACACGATCTGCCTCTTCACGAACCAGCTTCGCGAGAAGATCGGCGTCATGTTCGGCAGTCCCGAGACAACCCCCGGTGGTCGTGCGCTGAAGTTCTACGCCTCGGTTCGGCTCGATATCCGCCGCATCGAGACGCTCAAGGACGGCACCGAGGCTTTTGGCAACCGTGTGCGAGTCAAGGTCGTGAAGAACAAGGTCGCGCCGCCGTTCAAGCAAGCCGAGTTCGACATCATCTACGGCACCGGCATCTCGTGGGAAGGCACGGTCGTCGACGTCGCACTGGAAAAGAAGATCATCCAGAAGTCCGGCTCCTACTTCAGCTTCGGTGACGAGCGGCTCGGCCAGGGTCGTCAGAACGCGACCGCGTTCCTCACCGAGAACCCGGACATGGTGCAGACGATCCTCGCCTTGATTCAGGCTGAAGCACCGCCGGAGCAGACGGTGTCCGCCAGGCTCCTGCCGCGGGCCGATGGCGCTGTGGCGAACGGTGGCAAGCATGCCGCCCCCGCTACTGCTCCTGCTGACATCGCCGAGGACGAGCCCGAGGTCGAGGTCGAGGTTCCGAGCAAGAACGGCGCCGCCGTAGCCGAGCCGGTCACGGCCTAGGCAAAGCATCAGCTGGTGATGCTGCGATCTCCCGCCGTCCGTGCCGCCGGTCGAGCACGGTTCGCAGCATCACCAAGCCTCTAGACGGAGGTACGTTGTGATTCCGGTCGTCACAGGCGTACGAGATGTCGGGAAAGGGCGTGTCGCGATCGAGCTGGACGGATCGCTGTGGCGCGTCTTACCCGCGGCCGCAGTCGTGCGCTCGGGGCTCAATGTCGGTGTCGCGGTCGATCGGCCACGCGCGCGACGGGTAAGGACGGAACTTCGCCGCTCTGAGGCGCTCGCGATTGCTGCCCGCTCGCTTCGCTTTCGAGATCACTCTCGCCAATCGCTGGCCGATCGGCTTAGCCGAAGCCGGGTTGATGCCGCTACCGGCGACGAGGCTCTCAGCACACTAGAGCGACTCGGTCTGGTCGACGACAACCGATCGGCGTCGGCTCGCGCGAAAGCCCTGGCTGAACGGGATGCTGGCGATCTCTTCATCCGGGCCGACCTTGAGCAGAGGGGCTACAAACCCGCCGACATCGCTGCCGCAATCGACGCTCTCGACCCAGAAACAGCACGTGCCGAGCACATTGTCGAGCAGCGTGGTGCGCGCCCACAGACAATCCGTCGCCTGCTGACCAAAGGCTTCTCACCCGACGCGATCGAGGGGCTCATTGCGGATGCAGAACTTCACGAGCTAGGATGAGCGGGCTTCATCCGACATTTCACCTGCACAGAACGTTTTTCTGAATCGTGTCGCCATCTCCGACCTCCAACCTCTCGTTACCAAGAGCGTCCGTTCGCGGATGTTCTCGGGGGAATCAGGCTCTGAGCTGATCGCTGCGCGGTTCCGGACCGCCTGAGGGGCGGAGTGCCGGATGTGAGCACCCGCGGCTGAAGCTGCGGACAACCGAACCTCGTGCGGAGGAGTCGAGATGCTCACGGTCGTCGCAGCGGTGTTCGTCGGAATCGCCGTCGGTGGTGTCGCATCGGCATTCGGGCTGCGCATGCTGAGCGGCTCTCGCCTCCGTAGCGCCGAAGAGACGCGGCGGCAGCTTCTAGCCGATGCTGAACGTCAGGTCGAGACGCGGCGCCGCGAAGCCGAGGTCGAAGAGCGCGAACGAGCTGTCAAGCTGCGCGCCGAGATCGAGACGGAGGTTCAGGATCGGCGTGTCGAGATCGCCAAGGTCGAGGAACGGGTCGTCCGTACCGAAGTGGATGTCGAGCGGAAGCTGCTTGAGCTCGAACGACGCGAGCAAGGCGCTGCCGACCGGGAGCTCAACCTGAAGCAACTTCAGGATGAGGCGAAGAGCACTAAACAGCAGGCCCTCGACGAGCTGCAGCGCGTCTCTTTGATGACACACGGCGAGGCGCGCCAGGTGCTGCTCGAGCGATCCGAGGATCTCGTGCGGCACGAGCTCGCTCGCAACGTGCGTCAGCTCGAGGAGGAAGCCAGAACGGACGCACGCCGCCGGGCGAGGGCGCTCGTCGCTGACGCTCTCCAACGTGTCGCAGCGAGTCACACAGCCGAGACGACGGTGACTGTTGTCGAACTCGCATCCGACGACATGAAGGGCCGAATCATCGGTCGTGAGGGTCGCAACATCCGTTCCCTCGAGCATCTCACCGGGGTCGATTTCATCATCGACGACACGCCGCATGCAGTTGTCCTGTCGTCGTTCGACGGGCTCCGGCGCGAGGTCGCGCGCCTAACGCTCGAGAAGCTGATCGAAGACGGGCGGATCCACCCGGCACGGATCGAGGAGATGTACTACCTGTCGAAGGCCGAGCTCGAGGAGCACGTCATGCAGGCGGGCGAGCAGGCGGTGTTCGAAGCGAACTGCGGCGCGTTCCACGAGGAGCTTGTCAAGGTTCTCGGCAGGCTGCGTTACCGGACGAGCTACGGCCAGAACGTGCTCAAACACACGCTCGAGGTCGTCCACCTCGTGGGCATCATGGCAACCGAGCTCGGCGCGAGCGCAAAAACTGCAAAGCGGGCGGCCATGCTGCACGACATCGGAAAGGCCATGACGCACGAGGTCGAAGGCACACATGCAGCGATCTCCGGCCAACTCGCGAAGCGCTACGGCGAGACGGCGGGCGTCATCCATGCGATCGAGGCACACCACTACGAAATCCAGCCGCAGACCGTGGAAGCTGTTCTGCTGATCTCGGCCGACGCCATCTCGGCGTCACGGCCGGGCGCGCGCGGCGAGAGCTTCGAGCACTACATCCGGCGGCTCGAGTCGCTGGAGGAGATCGCGACCGCGAAACCAGGAGTCGCCAAGGCGTACGCGCTGCAAGCGGGACGCGAGATCCGCGTGATGGTCGAGCCGACGGAGGTCGACGACGATGCAGCCGTGCTGCTCTCGTTCGAGATCGCGCGCGAGATCGAGGATCGGCTCGAATACCCAGGTCAGGTGAAAGTGATTGTGATCCGCGAATCACGCGCGATCGAGATCGCGAAGTAAGTGTTTAGCCACGTCGAGTTCCCGGTCAGCGACCAAGTGGATCCGTTCCGTCGTGCAGGCATCGCAGCCGGCTACTCGGACAACGGGGCGCCCGGCGTGCGGTCGTACGCAGCCGACGATTACGGGGCCTACTTGCTCGATCCGGATGGGTACAACGTCGAGGCGGTACACCGTTCCGAGACGACACGCGCCGGCTGGCCACGGCTCGGGCGAGGCGTCGTCTCCGGCTGATACTCGTCGGGGTCGAGCGAGACCGTCCCTACAATGCGGGCGTGAAGCGGTACCACGTCACGACCTTCGGTTGTCAGATGAACGCTCACGATTCCGAGCGGATCAAAGGCATGCTCGAGTCGATCGGGCTCGGCGAGGCAGCGATCCCGGAGGACGCGGACGTGCTTGTGTTCAACACGTGCACGATCCGCGAAAAGCCCGACACGCGCCTCGCTGCCTATCTCGGTGATGCGGGCGCACGGAAGCGGCTCGATCCCGATGTCGTGATCGCTGTGGGCGGGTGTTTCGCCGAGGCGCAGCGCCAGCGGATCTTCGACTTGTATCCGTTCGTCGATGTCGCCTTTGGTCCCGGCTCGATTCCGCATCTGGCGGAGTGGGTGGGCGCCGGCGGAGTTGGTGTGACGCGCGGCAAGTTCGGTACTCACGAGCATTTCGCGGGCCATCTGCCCGTGCATCGAGAGCGGCGCTTCCAGGCGTGGGTTCAGGTGTCGATGGGGTGCAACTCGAAATGCGCCTACTGCATCGTCCCTGCCGTGCGCGGTCGGGAGCAGAGTCGGCGGCCTGCCGACATCGTCGCCGAGGTAACGAATCTCGCAGCGGACGGTGTGTCCGAGATCACCTTGCTCGGGCAGAACGTCAACTCGTGGGGGCGCGATCTTGCGCCCGACATCCAGACGGAGTTCGGCGAGCTACTCCGCGCGTGCGATGCGGTGCCCGGCATCGAGCGGATCCGCTTCACAAGCCCACACCCGAAGGACTTTCGCCCGCCCGTCATCTCCGCGATCGCGGAGTGTGATTCCGTGTGCGAGCAGGTGCATCTGCCGCTCCAGTCCGGCTCGGCGCGGATCCTCAAAGCAATGCGGCGGACGTACACGCCCGAGCGTTACCTAGCCCTCGTCGATCGCCTACGCGACACGATCCCGGATCTGGCGCTCGGAACGGACATCATCGTCGGGTTCCCGGGCGAGTCGGAGCACGACTTCGAGCAGACGCTCGATCTCGTCGAGCAGGTGCGGTTCGACAGTGCGTTCACCTTCATCTACTCGCCGCGCGCCGGGACGGAAGCAGCCGTGATGCCCGATCAGGTGCCCGAGGAGGCGAAACACGCGAGGCTCGAGAGGCTTGTTGAAGTCGTTCAGCGGATTGCAGCCGAGCGAAACGCGGAGCGGATCGGCACAGTCGAGGAGGTTCTCGTCGAGGGCACGAGCCGGACAGACTCGGCTCTAGTTCGCGGACGAACCCGTCGCAACACGATGGTCAACTTCTCCGGCACCGCGGACACAGGCGACCTTGTCGACGTGCTGATCGAGAGCGCCACATCGACGACGTTGCGCGGTCGTGCCACATCGCTCGTAGCGGTCTGAGAACGTCTCGCTGTGGATGGATCTCCGCTGAATTGGCACAGAGTCGTTTCCCATATGTGCGTGTTGCCTCGTTAGCATCGAAGCCGGGAGGTGGGTTGGGGTGCCCCTAAGAACCGGCGAATTGGACATGTCCGGAATGGTCGTGGCTCTTTTCGGCCCTACCGCGTCCGGAAAGACGGCGGTCGCGGAAGCCGTTGCTGATCGGCTTGCGACCGATGTGGTCTCCGCAGATGCGATGCAGGTTTACCGTGGTCTGCCGCTGCTGACGAACCAGCCGTCACGGCCGACCCGGCTCGTGGCGATGTGGCCGCTGTCGCACGAATCGTCGGTCGGCGAGTACCAGCGCCTTGCTCACGCCGCGATTGACGATCTCGTTGTGACGCGTGGCTCCGCCGTTGTCGCGGGTGGGACGGGCCTCTATCTGCGTGGCGCACTTGCCGAGCTGAACCTTCCACCTGCTGCCGATCCGATGAAGCGGGCGAAGTGGGAGGCCGAGTACAGCCGCGACCCGGCGGGCGCCTACGCGACGCTCACTCAGCGCGACCCTGCCGCGGCGTTGGCTCTCCACGCCAATGATCGCCGTCGGGTCGTTCGCGCACTCGAGCTCACGGAGATGGGCATGTCCTTAGTGCCCGACTCCGACCGCCTTTGGGACACGGCGACACGTCATCCGACGATCATCGTCGGCCTTGAAGTCCCAGCCGACGAGCTCGAGCAGCGGATCGTCGAGCGGACAGCAGCGATGTTCGATTCGGGCGTCGCCAAGGAGGTCGCGGCAGCGCTCGCGCAGCCGCTTTCGCGCACAGCGGCCCAGGTTCTGGGCCTAGACGAAATCGCATCGCTTTCCGCCGAGCAGGCGCAGCAACGTGTGATCGTGCGCACGCGACAGTACGCTGCGTACCAGCGAAAGTGGATGCGGCGGATCCCCGGACTGCTCGGCGTCGACGCGCGTCGCCCTGCGGATGAGGTAGCGAGTGAGATTCTCGAAATGGCACGCGCTCGGCAATAGCTATCTCGTTGTCGAGCGGGCTGATTCAGGCGTGCTCACTGCGGATCGTGTGCGGCTGCTCTGCGACGTCGATCGTGGCATCGGCTCGGACGGTGTCCTCGAGATCGTCGCCAGCGACGGCGTGAGCGCCGAGATCGTGATCTGGAACCCGGACGGCTCGACGGCGGAGATGTCCGGGAACGGTACGCGTATCGCGGCGCGCTGGTTGGCCGCCTACACGGGCGAGTCGGAGGTCGTCATCCGGGTCGGCCCACGGAACGTCCGCGCACGCATGATCAACGACATCGATGTCGCGACGGACATCGGCGAGGTCGACGTCGGCGCGATCGAGACGATCGACGCGGGCGGTGAGACCGTCGAGCTCACGCCGGTCTCAGTCGGCAACCCGCACGCTGTAGTTCGCTGTGACGAGCCAACGCGCGAGCTGCTCCTCCGCCTTGGCCCGCTGATCGAGAACCATTCGCGCTTCCCGGAGCGCACGAACGTCCAAGTCGTGAACCCGGTCAGCCGTCACGAGATCGCCGCTCTCGTCTGGGAGCGAGGCGCAGGGGAGACCGCGGCGTCCGGCTCGTCTGCCTCCGCAGTCGCGGCCGCCGCCATAGCGAACGGATGGTGCGATTCACCGGTTACGGTGCAAATGCCAGGCGGCGATGCTGTCGTGAGATTTGCGGACAACCACGCCGTCCTGGTCGGCCCAGCGGTGGAAATCTACTCGGGCATGATGGCCCAAGCCAACGACGACTTGGACAGTCTGTTCAAGACGACGTTCCGGCTCGATCCTGCTCAAGCCGACGCGTCGCGCCAGCGAGCCGCGGACAATGCAGACCTGCAGCGCGTCCAAGACGAGCTGAGAGACATGCACGAACCTCTGCCGCCAAAGCAGCTCATCCGAGCCTGGATCGCCATCGTGGCGATCGTCGAGGCCGGATACGACGGCATGAGGGAGGAGTACTCGAACGACCTGATGACGCGCGACTACATCGGTGAGCTCTGCCGGCGGTTGCCAGGCAAGTGGGCAGAGCTGTTCGAGCGTGAGATCGCGTCCTGGGACGAGCGCTTTCGTGCCGCGACCGTCGAAGAGGCGGAACCTCATCTGCCTGACCTCATGGGCAATGCTGGCTGGTGGCAATATCGCTCGCCGAGACTCTGGCCCGGCGAGCAGCACGCCGAGATCGACGGATAGCGGCCGTCGCCGGCTAGACGGCGATCTCGAACTCGCGCAGCACATCGTTCAGGCTCAGCCGCAGGTCGTGGCTCTCCTGCCGCCAGCCGATGATCAGCGCGCAATCGAGCTGATACGTCCCGGCGGGGAACTCCTTCGGCCGCGTCCCCGGAACAATCACCGCACGTGCGGGAACCTCGCCACGATGCTCGACCGGCGTCGCGCCCGTGACATCGATCACTGGCACCGAGGCGGTCAGCGAGACATTCGCGGCAAGGATCGCGCCCTCGCCAATCCGCACACCTTCGGTGATGATGCAGCGCGAGCCGATGAATGCGCCGTCCTCGACGATGACCGGCTGCGCCTGGGGCGGCTCGAGCACCCCTCCAATGCCGACGCCACCCGCGAGGTGCACGTCGGCGCCGATCTGCGCGCACGAGCCGACCGTCGCCCACGTGTCGACCATCGTCCGCGGCCCGACCCACGCGCCCACGTTGACGAACCCCGGCATCAACACAACCCCCCGCGAGAGGAAAGCGCCGTACCGTGCGACCCCGCCCGGGACGACCCGAACGCCGCGCTCGGCGAAGTCCGACTTGAGCGGGATCTTGTCGAGGTAGTGGATCGCGCCCGAATCCATCGGCTCGACTTTGCGGAGCTTGAAGTAGAGCAGGATCGCCTTCTTCGCCCACTCGTTCACGACCCAGGCGCCATCGCGCTTCTCGGCGACGCGCACCTCGCCCGTGTCGAGCAGGCGCATCGCCTCCTCAACCGGGGCGGCGTCGACCTCGCCAGCCTCGTACAGCTCCTCGATACGCGCGGCCAGGTCCACGGGCGAGATCATCCCAGAACACCGGCTCGCCGAGCGGACACGAGCACTGCATGGTCCACCCAGCGGTCGCTCCCTTTGGCCACCGCGAAGAGCTCGCGCACGCTCCGGTCGAGCACTGCTCGCCGGTTCGGGTCGAGGTGCAGGTACGTCGCCGTCGTCGCGACGAGCGCGAGGTAGGTCTCGGCTGTGTCCTCCGCAGGTGCCGGGGCGGTCAGCATCCGCACGTCAGCGAACAGTCGTCGAACGGGTCGGTCGCCGGCCACGCTTCCTCGTCGGTCAACACGCTCCTCCAGACCGCCTGGTCAAACTCTGGTACGAGGGCCGGCGCGCGACCAGCATCTGCGTTAGTTGGCCCGTGCCGCAGCCGATCTCGAGGACGTGCGAACCGGCGGAGAGACGGGCGCGATCGCAGGCGGCATCGACGAACGCCTCCGGACACGACGGGCGTACGCGGTCGTACTCCGACGCGGTCGTCTCGAACTCCGATCCGACCGACTCACTCAGAGCGCGACCTCGAGCAACTCGACGGCGCGCGCGCACTCGTCCTCGGTCGGCACCAACGCGAAGCGCACGTACCCCTCGCCAGACGGCCCCAGGAACGATCCGGGCGCGACCAAGACGCCGTGCTCCAGCAGCCGCGCAGCAAACTCCTCCGACGTCTCACCCGCTGGCGTCGCGACCCATAGGTACATCGTTGCGTCGGCGCCCGCAACCCGAACTTCCTTCGCCGCCAAAGCCCGGAGCAGCAGCCGCCGCTTCCGCGCGTACACCGCTCGCGCGCGCTCGACATGCGCTTCGTCATCCCACGCTACGACCGAGGCGCGCTGGACGAACTCCTGAGGTGCCGTCCCGATCGTCGGGCGAAACTGCTTCAGCGCGCCGATGAGCGCAGGGTCGCCCGCGACGAAGCCGGAGCGGTAGCCCGTCATCGACGAGCGCTTCGAGAGCGTGTTGAAGACGGCAACGTTCGTCAGATCCGTGAGTTGCAGCGCCGAGACCGGCGGCTCGTCAAACCACAGCTCGGTGTAAGCCTCGTCGGAGGCCACGACGAAGTCGTGCTCGCGCGCAAGCGCGGCCAGCCGCTCGTACAGCTCAGGCGGCGCGCACACGCACGTCGGGTTGTTCGGATAGTTGACCCAGACGAGCGCCGTGCGGCGCCAAACCTCGGGCGAAACCGCGTCCAGATCGGGCAGAAACCCGTTCGCCTCGAGCAGCGGCAACGTCTCGACGCGCGCGCCCGCGAACAGCGCGCCGCGCTCGTACACGGGATAGCCGGGCTCGGTCAGCAGCACGGTGTCTTTCCCGGCGGCCGGGTCAAGGACGACCTGCGCGAACGAATAGATCGCCTCCTTCGTCCCGAGCGTCGGGATGATGTCGGCCGGATCGAGCAGCACCCCAAAGCGTCGGGCCGCCCAGCGCGAGATCGCCTCGCGCAATTCGGGCAGCCCAACCGCAGCCGGGTAGCCCATGCGCTCGAGCACGCCGTTCTTCAGCGCCTGGATGATCCGCGGGTCTGTCGACTCGCGCGGATCGCCCATGCCGAAATCGATCACCTCGAGCCCTTGTGCTCTACGCGCGGCGGCAGCGTCGTTCAGCCGGACAAACGGGTACGTCGCCTGGCCGCGCAGGATGGGTGAGAGAGGCACGAGCGGAAGCTATCCGGAGAAGAACCGGCGCAGCGTCTCATAGCAGTGCACGAGCGCGGCGATCTCGACCTGCTCGTCGCGGCGGTGGGCGAACTTCGGGTCGCCGGGACCGAAGTTGACGGCGTCGATGCCGCGCTCGGTGAAATCAGCGACATTCGTCCACGCCTGCTTCGGCTCGAGCGCGAGATCGCCGGCGTCGCGGAGCGCGCGTACTAGTGGCGAGTCCGCGACAACACGAGCGGGCGGCGAGTCGCTGACGATCTCGATGTCGATGTCATCCGGCAGCAGCGACCGAAGGTACGCCTGCGCCTCATCGCTTGTGCGGTCGGGCGTGTAGCGGTAGTTCAACGTGGCTGTGGCTCGATCGGGCACCACGTTGTCCGCAATACCTGCGTCGAGCCGCGTCACTGAGGCGACCTCGTAGAACGACAGGCCCGAGATCAAGACCTCGCGGCGAGGCAGCGTGGCGACACGCGCGAGACCGTCGACTGCCGCATGAATCGCGTTCTGCGCCAGCCACGGCCGCGCCGAATGCCCACTCACGCCGTGGAAAGTGGCGCGCGCCGTCATGTTCCCGACACAGCCAGCGTGGATCGCCCCGGCGGTCGGCTCCAGCACGATCGCGAGCGACGCGTCGTGGATTAGCCGCGAGCCCTCGAACAACGCCGGCAGCGGGTTGAACTGCGCGGGAAGCTCCTCGCGACCGAACACGAGCAGCGCCACATCGCACGCGGCGGGCGGGTCGACGGCGAGATCGCGGACAAGTTCCAACGCCACAGCGACGCCGCCCTTCATGTCGGCGGCGCCGAGACCGTGCACCACGCCGTCCTCGATCCGGCCTGGAAGATTGTCCTGCGCGGGAACCGTGTCGTAATGCCCAGCGAGCACGACGAGCGGCAGTTCTGGACGACGTTCGGGCGCGAAGAGAAACGCATCGTCGCCTAGGAACTCCGCCTTGTACTCGTCGGGAACGAGCCATTGCACGTGCGCTTGAATCAGCTCTTCGTGGTGACTCTCCGACGCGATGTCGACGAGCTCCAGCGTGCGGGCCGCCAGGCGATCTGCGAGCGAGATCATGGCCGGAGCGTACCCCGTGGCATGATCACGCCCGTGAAGGTTCACCAGCCAGACCCGTCGCCCGGTGCCGAGGCCGAGCGCGGGTTCGTTCTCGCGGTCCTCGCGCGCGGGATCGATGCGGACGAGGAGCTCGCCGAGCTACGGGAACTGGCGCGTACCGCAGGCGTCGAGCCCGTCGCGCAACTCGTGCAACAGCGACAGCGGCCCGATGCGCGCACGTACATCGGCAAAGGCAAGCTCGAGGAACTGAAGGAGGCCTACGCCGAGTCGGGCGCCGATGTGTTGCTCGTCGACGGCGAGCTCGCTCCGACGCAACAGCGAGCGCTCGAGAACGCACTCGACGCGCGCGTGGTCGATCGCACGCTGTTGATCCTCGACATCTTCGCTCAGCACGCCGTTAGCGCCGAGGGAAAGCTACAGGTCGAGCTTGCGCAGCTCGAGTACAGCCTGCCGCGCATGCGAGGCATGTGGCAGCACCTCGAACGGCTTGGCGGTGGCGTCGGGACACGCGGCCCGGGAGAGTCGCAGCTCGAGACCGACCGGCGCATCGCGCGGCGACGCGTGACGTTGCTGCGTTCGCGGTTGGAGGGCCTCAGCGCGCAGCGCACGACGCGTCGGAAGGAGCGCAAGCGTGCCGAGACTCCGACGGTCGCGCTCGCCGGTTACACCAACGTTGGCAAATCGACGCTGCTGAACGCCCTCACCGGGGCCGAGGTCTCGGTCGAGAACCGCCTGTTCGAGACGCTCGACCCGACTACGCGCGGCTTCGAATTCGACGGCAAGCGCTACCTCGTCACGGACACTGTCGGCTTCATCCGCCGGCTACCGACCCAGCTCGTCGAAGGGTTCGCATCGACGCTGGAGGAAACGCTGGTCGCCGATCTCGTCCTGCACGTTGTCGATGCATCGCTCGCCGACGACCGGCAGACCGAGACGATCGCCGCGGTCGATACCGTCCTTGCCGGGATTGGCGCCGACGACGTTCCGCTCGAGATCGTCCTGAACAAGGTCGATCGGCTTGATCCGCTTGCGCGACGGCGCCTTGGCAATCGCTTTCCCGAGGCACTGCAGGTCTCGGCCGCGACGGGCGAGGGCCTCGACGCGCTGCGCGAGCGGATCGCTGTGCGCTTCGCCGACCGTTTCGAGGACGTGCGGATGTTTGTGCCGCACACCGAAGCGCGGGCGCTGTCGGCGCTCTACGCGCTCGGTGCGCCAATCGAGGAGCGAACCGACACCGCGGATGGCGTTCTGATCCGCGCGCACTTGCCGCATCGCGAGGTGCGTCGGTTCGCTGCGTATCTCGTCGCCCAGTCGAGCGTGGCCCAGTCGAACGTGCCGGCTGCGGCGGCGAGCGACGCGTGATCGAGCTACCGATCCACAAGCTGCGCGACGACGCAATGCTGCCGAAGAGCGCGTACGAAGGTGACGCCGGGCTCGACCTCGCCGCGTGCGAGCAGGTCACGCTCCGACCGGGAGAGCGCGCGCTCGTCGGCACAGGCCTCGCGATTGCGATCCCACCGGGGTACGCGGGTTTCGTCCAGCCGCGGTCGGGCCTCGCCGCGCGCCATGGGATCACGATCGTGAACACACCAGGTCTCGTCGACTCCGGCTATCGCGGTGAGCTGCGCGTCATTCTGCTCAACACCGACCCGAGCGAGTCGTTCACCGTCGAGCCGGGCATGCGCATCGCGCAGCTCGTGATCCTCGAGACGCCGCCGGTCGAGGTCGTCGAGGTCGAGGCGCTGCCCGACAGCGAGCGCGGCGGGCGCGGGTTCGGGTCCTCGTCGCACTGAGATGCACCCTGAGCCTCGCATCCGCGTCTCCGCGATCCTGCGCTGGCACGACCGCATCCTCCTGATCCGCCACGAGAAACGCGGCGCCGAGCACTGGCTCCTGCCGGGCGGCGGCGTGCGCGCGGGCGAGACGCTGCTCGAAGCGCTGCAGCGCGAGCTCGCCGAAGAAACCGGGCTGATCCGAGGCGGGGAGGAGCTACCGGTCGAAGGGCCCGTGGCGATCGTCGACTCCATCTCGCCCGAGCGCAGCGTGTGGTCGAAGCACGTCGTGCAGGTCATCTTCGCCGGCGATCTCAGCGGATCGCTCGCCGAGATGTCGTCCGAGGACGATGCGGTGCGCGGCCACCGGCTATTCGCACTGGACGAGCTGGATGGCATCCCACTCCATCCGCCGATCCAGCGGTTCCTGCGTCGCTGGAGGCCCGGTGACCCCTGCGTCTATCTTGGGTCGCTGTGGGCGGAGTGAGAACGCTTTCCTGGGCTGGCTGTCACAACGTCCGCGATCTCGGAGGGCTGCCGGTGGCCGGCGGTGGCGAGACGCGGTTCGGCGCCGTCGTGCGCGCCGATAGCCTCAGCCAGCTGACATCGGCGGGGTGGAGCGATGCGGTCGACTACGGCGTGCGCCGGATTGTCGATCTGCGCTTCGCCGAGGAGCGCGCTCAGGATGATGGCGACGTCGCGCCGGTCGAGGTCGTGCATGTGTCGCTCTTCGGCGAACGCGATCCGGTCAAGGATCAGCAGTGGGACGACAGCACCCGCGCGGCCGACGATCTCACGCACGTCTTTGCCGCGTTGTACGTCGAGACGATCGACGAATGCTCGACGCAGGTCGTGCGCGCCGTCAACGCGATCGCTGCCGGAAACGGCGGCTGCGTTGCGGTGCATTGCTTCGCCGGCAAGGACCGCACCGGGATCATCTCAGCGCTGCTGTTGTCTGTCGCTGGCGTCGAGGATGAGGTGATCGTCCGCGACTTCGCGGCGAGTGACGAAGGCGTGCTGCGCCTGTGCGCGGGGTGGCTCGCAAGCGCGGACGACGACGCAGAGCGCGCGTATCGGACGCGGGTTCTCACTGCGCCCGCAGCCGCGATGGCGACGACGCTCGACCACGTCTCAGCGAAGTGGGGCGGGGCGGAGTCGTATCTGCTCGCGCACGGAGTCGAGGAGCAGTCCGTCGCCGATCTGCGCCGCAAGCTCGCCGGCGACTAAAACCGCCCTCCACGCGAACGCGCTCTCGCCGCCGCGACGTCGTGCGCGACAGCTTCGAGCCGGTCCGGTAGCGGCTCCAACGGCATCGGCTCGCTGCCACTCGCATGCGCGATCGCAAACGACAGGAGCAAATCCGCGAGCCACGGGTTACGCGGCAGCAGCGGGCCATGAAGGTACGTGCCGAGCGCTCGGCCGACGCGACAGCCCTCGAACCCCGATTCGCCGTCGTTCCCGAACCCCGCTATGACTCGGCCGAGCGGCTCGGCTCCGGCGTCGAGTTTCGTCCGGCCCGCGTGATTCTCGAAACCGGCTACCGTCCTGCGCAGACCTGGCTCGAGCTCGCAGTCGAGCAGCACATCGCCGATCAGCCGCCGCTCGCCAGCAACCGTCTCGTGCGGGAACAGCCCGACGCCCAACATCTCTGAGCCGTCCCGCCCGCGATAGCCACGCCCGAGGAGCTGATACCCGCCGCAGACCGCGAGCAATGCCGCTCCGCCAGCCGCGATCTCGTGCAGCGCGTCGCTCTTCGCCGCCAGATCGGGTGCGACGAGCGTTTGCTCGCGATCCTGCCCGCCGCCGATGTAGACGAGATCGTGCTCGCCCGGCCGCAAGGCGTCGCCGACCGACACTGCCTCGATCGCCAACGAATGCCCGCGAAGCTCGGCGCGCCGCGTCAGCACAGCGATGTTGCCGCGATCCGCGTAGATGTTCAGGTACTCCGGATACAGATGGGCGAGGCGAATCGTCGTCATGCGCGCTCCCAGTACGGCCGCACCAACCCGCGCTCGGTCGCGATCGCGCGCAGCGCCAGCATCGCCGTGTATGTCGGGAGAACGACGAGCCGGCCACCGGCAGGGACGAGCTCTAGACCACGTGTCAAGGCCTCCCCGAGCGGCTCAACGACATCCAGCGCGCTCTCCGCCAGGCCGCCGTAGACGAAGCGCAACCCGAGTTCCGCCGCGCGCTCTCCCGTCACAACAACCCGCTCGACACGTTCGAGCAACGGCTCGAAGTCAACGTCCCAGATCCACGAGACATCGCGACCATCGGCGACCGCATCGTTCAGCGCGACAACAACGACGGCCGGCGTCTCCGCGTCAACCAAGGTGCGCACGACCTCGTTCGCGCCCGCCGGGTTCTTGATCAGTAGCATCACGACTTCTCGATCGTCGGCTTCGATCCGCTCGAATCGGCCAAACGCGGCCGTGAATCCTTCAAGCCCTGAGACGATGTCGTCCAGCGGTATTGCAAGGGCGTACGCAAGGGCGGCGGCCGCGAGCGCGTTGTAGACGTTGTAGAGCCCGGGGAGAGCTAGCTGCACCCGCGCCGTGCCACTGGGCGTCGCAAGATCGAAACTCGACCCGGCGAGTCCGTCGAGCTCGATCCGGCGCGCTGCCACATCCAACGGTGGCCTGCAGTGTCCGCACGCCTCGCAGCGGTAGGCGCCCAGGTGCCCGACGTAGGCCGCGTCGTAGACATACGGCTGCCCGCAGCGCACGCAGTACTTGGAGTCGGCCGCGTGCTGCAGCGACACCCGCGCGTGAGCCGGATCGTCGATCCCGAACCGCACGACGCGGTTGCGGTCAGAAGCCAGCTCGGCGACAACCGGGTCGTCGGCGTTCACCACGAGGGTCGTCGTGGGGGAGAGAGCCGCAATCGCGGCGCGCCAGCGCTCCGCCACGATCTCGAGCTCGCCGTAGCGGTCGAGCTGGTCGCGAAAGAGGTTGCCGAGCGACACGACGCCCGTCTTCGTTCGGCGCAAGATCTCCGGCAACGCGGCTTCGTCCACCTCGAGCAACGCAAGCTCAGCGTCAGGCGCGGCGAGGAGGGTGGAGGCGACGCCCGACGTGAGGTTCGCGCCCGAGCTGTTCCACGCGAGCCGGTGCCGCGACCGCAAGATGCTGGCGGCCATCGCCGTTGTCGTGGTCTTGCCGTTCGTCGCGGAGACGAGCGCGGAGCCAAGCGGCAGCCGCGCAGCGAGTGCGTCGATCGCGCCCGGATCGAGCTTCCACAACAGCTTCCCCGGCAACGTCGTCCCGCCGCCCTTGCCCGCCGCGCGCGAGAGCCGGCCGACGGCTCGGGCCGCCGCGCACTCGAGAGACAGCCGCACGCTCACCCAGCGAGCCTAGCCTGGCGCCCCAAGAGACCGCCGTTCTGGCGCTCTTGCATTCTTCCCATTCTGCTCTACAGTGATTGCATGGCTCGGGCGCGACGTCCCCACCCAGCGCTAGCGGCGATCGATCAGGATGCCCTGGCCGCGTTTCGTGCAGGCCTCCGACGCCGCTACACCGACGAGCAGATCCTCGACGAGCTACGCGCAAGCGCCGAGCGCATCGGCCGCTCGCCTACGATGCGCGAGTTCGCCGCCGACAGCGCGGCGACGGTCCATCCACAAACCGTGATCGAGCACTTCGGCACGTGGAACGCCGCAAAACGTGCAGCGGGGCTGCGACCGCGGCGTTTCATTAGCCGGGAGGAGCTGCTCCAGCAACTACGTGAACTTGGAGCCGAGCTCGACCGGACGCCAAACGCGCGCGACCTCGAGGAGCGGCGCCGGACGATGGCGTCAAAGTCGCTCATCTGGCACACGTTTGGCTCGCTCACTGCGGCGCTCAACGAAGCCGGCTTCGATGTCCCGGTGGGGGAGGAGCGGCTCGAACGCGCCGTCGAGCAAGGAGCGGTTCTGGCGCGAGAGCTGGGCAGGCTGCCGAAGATGGCCGACTGGAAGGACGCTCGGCGAACGAATCCCGCGCTGCTGTCGGAGTGGCAGGTCTACCGGATGGTCGAGATCGACAACGGCCCGTGGGCCGCGTTCCAGTTCCTCGTTCATCAGCGGCTGGGCGACGAAGGCGTCAGCGTGCTGCCGGACGGAACGCTCGCTTAGGCCGCCGCGGAGATCGCAACCAGCCGCGCGAGGCACGACACACCTTCGTGCGGCGCGCGCACCGGAGGCAGGATGTTCTGCTCGCGGTAGCCAAGATCCGGCGTGAACGAGACACGCGACGCGATCCGTCCGTCGACCGCGCCAATCGCGCGACCCTGCCGAAGCTCACTCAGCCGCAGTGAGACGCGCAGCGTCCGTTCGACGAGCTCGAGCGCCGAGCGCGTTGATGCGAAGAACAGCTCACGTCGCCCGGAGCCGAGCCACAGCGGCCGCCCAACGCCGCGTGCGAGGTGGAGCGTCGCCGGATCGCGCTCGTCGAGCCACGCGGTCGCCATCGCGCCCCGCAGTTCCTCCAGCACCCGAATATCGCCAGGCCGCTCATCAACCAACGCGAAGATGGCCTCGGAATCGACGGTCATCTCCGGCTCGGCTCGCTCGAAACCGCGTCGAATGAAGATCTCCTCGTCGTTCACGATGATCCCGTTGTGGATGCCGACGACCGCGCCATGGCGGATCGGATGGTTGTTCGCCTCGATTCGCGGATGGCCTTTGGTGTAGTCGCGCACGTGGACAAGAACCTGGCCGGTGCCGGAAGGAACGTCGACGTTGTCAAGCACCGCGCTCGCACCGGCGCGGTGCTTCCGTACGATCAAGCCGCCCGAGCGCTCGCGAAACGCGTAGCCCACCGCGTCTGCGCCACGCTCGGCAATCCCTGCAAGAAGCGCCTGCGCCGCGAGTGTCCGGTCGATGTCAGACCGGTCGTCGATGCTGTATCCCGCAATGCCGCACATCGGTGTTGCCTCTCTGATCGGCGTCAACACCCTGCAAATCAAGGGTAAATACCGCCTCGGCGGTGCCTCGTCAGCCGCAGGATTCGCCACCAATTCGCTTGTTCCCTCAAGCGAGGGTGTCCACTCGCCGATACACCCGCCGTGGAAGGGAACCTCGCCGAGCCGTTGTTCGATCGCATTGCCGAGCCCGTCGAGGAAGCACCCTCGGATCCGGTCACGTCCGATCCGCTCAAGCTGTACGTCCGCCAGATCGGCGACGGCCGCCTGCTGACCCCGGCGGAGGAGCGCGAGCTCGCCCGCCGCAAGGACGAGGGCGACGAGGAGGCGAAGCGGAAGCTGATCGAGTCGAACCTCCGCCTCGTGATGTCGATCACGCGGATGTACACGAAGGCGTCGGTGCCGCTGCTCGACCTGATCCAAGAGGGCAATCTCGGGCTGATTCGCGCCGTCGAGAAGTTCGACTACAAGCTCGGCTACAAGCTCTCGACGTACGCGACGTGGTGGATCCGCCAGGCGATCTCGCGCGCGCTAGCCGAGCAGGGCCGGACGATTCGCCTACCCGTTCACGTTGCCGACCAGGTGCGCCGCGTCACGCGTGCGCGCCGAACGCTCGGCCAGAAGTTCAACCGCGACGCGTCGATCGCCGAGATTGCCGTCGAAGCCGATCTGCCGGAGCAGCGCGTCCAGGATCTGCTTGAGCTGATCCAGGATCACGTGAGCCTGGACACGCCGATCGGCGATGGCGAGAGCAACGTCGGCGACTTGATCGAGGACCAGCACGCGACCGCACCGGAACAGGCGACCTCCGATGTTCTGCGGACGGCCGAGCTTCGCGGCGCGCTTGACAAGCTCAAGCCGCGGCAGCGGCAGGTTCTCGTCGAGCGCTTCGGGCTCGGCACCGATGCTCCGAAGACGCTCGAGGAGGTCGGCCGCATCCTCGGGATCACGCGCGAGCGCGTGCGTCAACTCGAGACCAGGGCGCTGCGCGAGCTACGCGCAGTCGCACCCGGCCTCGAACTTTACCTCCGCACCTAGCTTCTCCGGCTGAGCGTCGGTTGGGCGCACCTTCGAGGCGCATGCCCTGACTTGCGAGCTCGGGCCGAATCTCGGATACTCGCGCGATCTGGCGCTGCACGTCCTGTCGCCAGTCTCGGGTTGAGGAGGTCGAGGTGTTCTTGATCGTTGCTGCTGCGGTCTGCGCTGGCGAGGAGTTGTTCGCATGTCGGTGAGCGGTGCGGTGGTGGAGACTACGACTGCCGCAGCGCTCGAGGAGAAGGCGAAGCTGCAGAAGCACTTCGGTCGCTTCGACATGTTCTTCTTCCTGGTCTGCACGCTCGTTGGCCTGGACACGATCGGTGCAGTTGCAAGCCACGGCGCCCAGGGCTTCACATGGCTGATCTTCCTCGTGCCGGTGTTCTTCATCCCGTATGCGTTGTTGACCTCAGAGCTCGGCTCGACGTTCACGGAGGAGGGCGGACCGTACGTCTGGACGAAGCTCTCGCTCGGCCGGTTTGCCGCGGGCGTCAACGCGATCATGTACTGGATCTCCAACCCGATCTGGCTCGGCGGCTCCCTCTGCATCACGGCCGTCGCGACGTTCAACTCGTTCTTCACGAACCTCGGCAACTGGCAGTACGTCTTTGGGCTCGCGTTCATTTGGATCTCGGTATGGGCCGCGATCCTGTCGTTCGGGGTCGGCAAGTGGCTACCGACGATCGGTGCGTGGGGCCGAATGCTCGTCCTGACGTTCTTCACGCTCACGGTCGCGATTTACGCGATCAAGCACGGCGTCCACGGTGTGCATGGCGGCGACTTCAAGCCAAGCTACGCGGTCTTCATCGCACTCGTCCCTGTGCTGTTCTTCAACTACGTCGGCTTCGAGCTGCCGAACGCAGCGGGCGACGAGATGAAGGATCCGCAGAAAGACGTGCCGTTCACCGTCATTCGCTCCGCGTTTATGGCGGTCATCCTCTACGGAGCACCGATTCTCGCGATTCTCCTCGTGCTTCCACTCAGCCAGGTGTCGAGCCTCGGTGGGTTCATCGACGCGATCAAGACGGTTTTCACGGTCTACGGTGGCCACGTCGGAGCAACACCCGATACGACCGTGCTTACGGGAGCAGGGAAGGTGGTCGGCGACATCGCGGCGATCGGGTTCATCTTCGCGTTGATGTCCAGCGGAGCGACGTGGATCATGGGTGCCGACCGCGCGCAGGCCGTCGCTTGCTATGACGGCGCCGGACCACGCATCCTCGGTCAGTTCTCGAAGCGGTACGGCACGCCGATCGCAGTGAACGCGCTCTCGGGAATCATCTCGAGCGTCTTCATGATCCTCGCGTTCAAGCTCACAAACGGATCGACTGCGCAGTACTTCAGCGCAGCTCTCGGCCTCGCCATCTCGACAACCACGATCGCGTATCTTGCGATCTTCCCGGCGCTCTACATTCTCCGCAAGAAGCTCCCATCCGTGCATCGGCCATATCGAGCCCCGTTCGGTGACACGGGTGCGTTCGTGATCAGTGCGCTGACGTTCGGCTGGGCTGCACTCGCCACGGCCGCGCTGCTGTGGCCAGGCCTAGGCCAGGCGGATCCCAACGCGTCGCTTCCGTCTGGCTTCGCGCCCGTTGTCGATAGCGCTGGGACAATCACGCACGCCGCGCAGCGTTGGCAGTACGAGGCGAGCCAGCTAGTCCCGCTCACGGTGTTCATCGCCGTCGGCGTGATCTTCTACATGCTCGGCGCGCCGACACGCCGGAAGGAGGTCGCTGCTCCGTCGCAGGCGGTCGCCGCAACGGACTGAGACGAAGTACGAACCGAGGCGACGGGAGCGCAGGGCCGTCAGGCGGCGCTGCGCTCCCGCGCTTCTCTCGCCCCGTTCCCGATCAGGCGCCCCGGAGGTTCCTTATGATCAAGCGCATCGTCCTGGCTCTCGACGGCTCACCCGAATCGGAGCAGTGCCTTTCCGTAGCCGATGAGCTCGCCCGTGCGACCGGGGCGGCGATCACCGTCGTCCATGTGCGCGAGATGATGCTCGCACCGGTCGTCGGCGGCGTCCCGCGGCGCATCGATGAAGACGAGTTGGAAACACGGATCCGTGGTCAGGTCGCAAGCCTCTCAGCGTCTGGCATCAACACGGAGTTGCAGATCGTCGCATCCACGTACGCAGGCGGCCCTGCGCATGAGATCGTCGAGGTCGCGAACGCGATCGACGCTGGACTCATCATCACCGGTTCGCGCGGGCTCGGCATGATCAAAGGGCTGCTCGTCGGTAGCGTCGCGCACCGGCTGCCGTATCTCGCGACATGCCCCGTGCTCATCGTGCCACCGGCGGCTTCCTAGAGCCAACGCACGATAACCTTCGTTATGTCAAGTCGAGGGATTTCGAAGCCAGAAAGCTCCTCCCCCGCGACTCGTAGCCTTCCGACCTACAGCGGCTAGACCCAGCGGAGAAACGCGCGCAGCGCATCGAGAGTCGCCTCCGGCTGCTCGTACAGCATCAAGTGCGCGGCGTCTGGGATCACGGACTCCTTGCCGTACGGCAACAGCTGTGCGAGCTCGTGCGCGGACGCCGGCGATGTCGTGCGATCGTGCTCGCCGCTCAGTACCAGCACCGGCTTGCGGAAGTCGCGCAGCTGGCCGCGGAGGTCTTCCATCCCGTAGTCGCCGCCGGCAGCGAAATGCCGCAACACCTCGGGGCGAAACACGGTCACGTCGTCTCGGGCGAGCTGCGCGACCAGCGGGCCTTCGGGATCGGCCACGTGGAACGGGATCTGGTCGTGCCACAGTTGGCGCGCCTCTTCGGCGGTCTCTACCGACGCCTCGCACATCCAGGATGCGGTCACTTGCGCGCGCAGGCTTACAGGCATGAAGCGGTCGAGCTCGTCGTCGATTCCGGCGAGCGCGCCCGGGTGTGCGACCGTCCCCATCAGGACGTAGGCCGTCGCGCTGCCGTGCCGCACCATGTGTGACTGCGCGACGAACGAGCCGAACGACTGGCCGACGATCACCGTTCGCTCGAGGTTGAGCACGTCGATGAGCACCTCGATGTCGTCGGCCATCTGCGGCACCGTCCACTTGTCGACATAGCCGGCGTCAGACCGGCCGTTGCCGCGCAAATCGGGAGCGAGAACGCGCCAGCCCTCGGCCGCGAGCGGCTCTAGCCCCGGGAACCAAAACGAGCCGTCGAGCCCTGGGCCACCGTGCAGCACGATGAGCGGCCGCCCGCCCCCGTCAGCAGGTCCTGCTTCATGGATGTAGAGCTGGACATCGCCAACCGAGACGCGCATCGTCAGAGCCTAACGCGTCCCGCTGCTACAGAGGCACTATGCGAAATCGTGCGCAAATTGCGAGGAACCGGTTGGTGCTGACCTTGACCCGGTTTGGGCTGCTCCCTAGATTCCCGTTTGCACCGAGCACGGAGCGCGAGTAGGTCGAAGCTCAGCACGCAGGCCGTACGGGCAACCGGAAGGTCAACGGGCAGAGTGGACGAAAGCGCAACCGGCTCGGTGAATTTTTTTGTCCAAGACGTGTCGCTTTGCCGCTTTGGCCGACCGTCGGACACAGTAGGATCGCGCGATGCACTTGCGCATGCCGAGCATCGACAAAGGCGTCCAGAGTTTTATTTGGGCGGTTGTCTTCTTCCTCTACCTCTTCTTCGGCATGGCGGCGATCGGCGTCGCCAGTGTTGTAGCGCTCGTGACCGCGCTCGTCGCCGGCTTCCTGATCTTCCTGTTCGTCCGCACGCGCGGCGGCGACCAGACCGGCTAGTTCCGCCCTGTCGCGGTCAGGCTCGAGACGAGGCGCCGCGCGAGTTCCGGCCCTAGCGCTGCTTCCAGCCTCGCCTTCACCGGCGGCCGCGTAGGCGGCGTTCCACTGATCGCGAGGCAGTGCCGCAGCAACAGATCGTCTGGGAGCTCTGTCCGAGGCATCCGTACGAGCATTGCATCCATGCCACTGGTGATCGGCTTCGGGGTCATCAAACGATCATCCCTCCCGGGAGTGAACGGTGCGCACGGCCGCACGTGACGCCCAACACTGCGTGTTCTACCGCACCCGCCGGACGGCGGCCGGGAAGTGTCAGTACGCGATCAAAGCGTGGCTGTCGTACCCGGCGAGCCGCTCACGACCACCGAGGAACGTCAGCTCGACGACGAACAGTGCACCAACGACTATCCCGCCGAGCTGCTCGACGAGCTTGACCTTGGCCGAAGCCGTGCCGCCCGTCGCGAGAACGTCGTCGAGCACGATCACGCGCTGTCCCGCAGCAATCGCGTCAGCGTGGATCTGCAACGTGTCGTTGCCGTATTCGAGCGCGTAGGTTGCTTCGACGGTCTTCCACGGCAGCTTGCCGGGCTTACGCGCAGGGACGAAGCCGCAGCCGAGCGCGTACGCCAGGGCACCGCCGAAGATGAAGCCACGCGCTTCGGCACCCAAGATGATGTCCGGCGCGCGCGGTCCCGCCCACTCCGCGAGCCGGTCGATCGATTCGCGGAACGCGGCCGGGTCGGCAACGAGCGGCATGATGTCCTTGAACAGGGTTCCCGTTGTCGGAAAGTCCGGGATATCGCGGATCTTGCTTGCGAGATCGATCGCCATCAGCGCTCCACCAAGTGCCGCAGATCGCGCATGAACAGGAGTTGCGCAAGCTCTTGCGAGACGGCGGCGAGCGTCTCGAGATCGTCTAGAGCGCTCTTGCGCCGCTCAGGGTTGCGGGAGCGCAAGGCCGGCGCGACAAGCTGTTCAAGCAACGCCGACTGGCGCCCGGCGGCCGTTCGGAACGCGCGCAGATGCCGCGCGTCGATCCCGAACCGAGCCAGACGAGAGCACGCGATCGCGACATCGACATCGCCCTCGCGGTACAGACGATCCCCGGCTTCGATGCGCGGCTGCAACAGGCCGAACTCCTCGAGTTGACGCGCGAGCTCCACACTGATCCCGGCGCGCTCGCACAACTCGCCGATATCGACCTCGTCCTCGACGTCGGGCTCCCGCAAGCTTTGAGCGCGACGCTTCGTTCGCTCCGAGCCCCGCATCGCGAGTGACTGCTTGATCACCCGCAGTGGCAAAAACTCGTCACGCTGCAGCCGGAGGATCGTCTCGAGGCGCTCGACATCCTCGTCCGAGAACAGCCGGTAGCCGCCGCGCGTGCGCTTCGGCGTGAGGAGCCCCTGATCCTCGAGGTAGCGGATCTTCGAAATCGAGATGTCGGGAAACTCGGTGCGCAGGCGCTCGCAGACCGCCCCGATCGTATGCGGGTGCGACGCGGTGCGCTTCTCTCCGTGGGCTGTTGACGTCATCGCTGGAGAAACGTCAGCCGATACTTCCCGACCTGCACTTCGTCGTCGTCGTGCAGCTCCACCGCCTCGACGCGATGGCGGTTCACGAATGTGCCGTTGAGACTGCCGAGATCGCGGATCGTGAAGCGCTCGCCCTCCTGGAGCAGCTCAGCGTGGCGACGCGAAACCGTGACGTCATCGAGAAAGACGTCGCACTCGGGCGATCGGCCGATGAGCGTG
>JANYJX010000019.1 GCA_025358355.1 Actinomycetes bacterium
GAACCGCAAGGCGTCGCTCGAGGCCGGGCTCAAGTACCTGATCGTCGGCAGCTTCGGCTCGGCGATCCTGCTCTTCGGCGCGGCGCTGACCTACGGCGCGACCGGGCAGCTCGGCTTCGTCGCGATCGGCCAGACGCCGCACGCGCACGACCCGCTCTACGTCGTCGGCCTCGCGATGGTGCTCGTCGGGCTCGCGTTCAAGGCATCCGTGGCGCCGTTCCACATGTGGACGCCCGACGTGTACCAGGGCGCGCCCACCCCGGTGACCGCCTTCATGTCCGCCGCGACGAAGATCGCCGCGATGGTCGTGACGCTGCGGGTACTGACGACCGCGTTCCCGGAGCAGCACCGCCTGTGGACGATCGCCATCGCCGCGCTGGCTGTCGCATCGCTGGTGGTCGGCAACTTCGCGGCGCTTGCGCAGAAGAACGTGAAGCGGATCCTCGCCTACTCGTCGGTCTCGCACGCCGGCTTCATGCTGATTGCGATCGCCGCGAACAGCGCGCTCGGCGCGCGGGCGCTCCTCTACTACCTGATCCCGTACTCGGCGAGCGCGATCGGCGCGTTCGCCGTGGTCGCCGCGCGCGAGCGCGAACTGGCCGCCGATGTGACGCTCGACGGGCTCGACGGGATGGGCTGGGAGCGGCCGTTCCACGGCGCGGCGATGTGGGTCTTCATGCTGGGCGCGGCCGGGTTCCCGCTGACCGGCGGGATGCTCGGGAAGCTCTACGTCTTCTCGGCGGCGTACCAGCGCGGCTGGTGGTGGCTCGTGGTCGTCGGCGTGCTCGCGACCGCGGTCAGCCTCTACTACTACCTCGGGATCGTGCGCGCGATGTACATGCGGCCTGGTCGGAGCGGGGCTCGCCCCGTAGTAGTGGGCGGCTCGCCGCCGAGCGACCCAGCCCTGTCTCTCGCGATCGGGCTCGCAGTCACAGTGACCGTCGGCTCCTTCTTCTTCGTCTCACCACTGATCGACCTCGCGCGCCACGCAGCGTCGGCGCTTCCGCTCTAGGCTTCACGGCGTGTCTACTCCGCTGACCTGGCTCGGGCATTCTGCGTTTCGCCTCGACACACCCTCCGGCACGCGCGTCTACCTCGACCCGTGGCTCACCGGTAACCCGTCCTGTCCCGCGACGGAGCTCAAGCCCGAGCGCTGCGACCTCGTTCTCGTCTCCCACGGCCATGGCGATCACGTCGGTGACGCGGTCGCGCTCAACCAGCGGTTCGGCTGCCCGATCGTCGCGCAGGTCGAGCTGCGCGGCTGGCTGACCGACCAAGGCGCAGCAGATGACGGAGCGGCGCACTCGATCAACAAGGGCGGCAGCGTCGAGATCGGCGATGTCACGATCACGCTTACCACCGCGAACCACTCGTCGAGCGCGCACGACGGCACGTACCTCGGCGAGCCGTGCGGCGCCATCCTGACGATCGACGGCTGCCCCACGATCTACTTCGCGGGCGACACCAACGCGTTCGGCGACATGGCGCTGATCCGGCGGATCTACGCGCCCGAGATCGCGATCCTGCCGATCGGCGACCACTACACAATGGGGCCGCGCGAGGCGGCGGTCTCGCTCGAGCTGCTTGGCGTCGCGCGCTGCGTGCCGTGCCATTACGGGACATTCCCGATCCTGACCGGAACGCCCGACCGGCTGCGCGAGCTTGCGCCGGCGGGGGTCGAGATCCTCGTGCCCGCGCCCGGCGAGACGGTGGAGCTGTGAGCGTGTTCCCGGATCGGTGGTTCGGCGCAACGGGACGCAAGGTGCCGGCGATCGCGCTCGTCGGGACGATCGACCTCGAAGGCGCGCTTGTGCTCGACTCAGTGGACGATCTCGCCGCGCTCGGAGCGGCGCACGACAGCGGCCAGCCGATCGTCGTCCGCGCCACGACCGTCGACCAGGTGACGGCAGCGCTCGCTCGGCCCGAGGTGGCGTGCACGCTCGTCCCATCCGAAGATCTGCTCGACCTCGACCTGCGAAAGCTGACGTATGGCTAGGCCGCCAATCGTCGCCACCTACTCGCTGTGTGGATGCGATCTCGATGCCGGCCAGTGGGGCGTCGTCACGCAGTCGAAGTTCCTCGCTGTCGGCTCGATCGTCCCGTGGGCCGAGCCCGGCGCCGGCGCGATCGCCACGCAGAGCTTCGCGAACTGGCGCTACGGGCCGGACGGGCTCGCACTCCTCCGCCAAGGGCTCACGGCCGCCGATGTCGTGGAGCGGCTGACCTCCGCCGACGACGACCGCGAGCAGCGGCAGCTCGGCATCATCGACGCGCAGGGCGGCTCGGCGACGTTCACGGGCTCCGGCTGCCACAGCTGGGCGGGCGGCAGCGCGGGCCACGGCTACGCCGCGCAGGGCAACATCCTCGTCTCCGGCGCCACGGTCGACGCGCTGGTCAAGACGTTCGAGGCGACCTCGGGCCGGCCACTCACGGATCGGCTCTTGGAGTCACTCGCTGCCGCACAAGCCGCGGGCGGCGACCGGCGCGGACAGCAGTCAGCCGCGCTCCTCGTCGTTGAACGCAATGGCGGCTACGCCGGGCTTTCCGATGTCCTCATCGATCTCCGCGTCGACGATCACCCCCAGCCGATCGAGGAGCTTCGCCGGCTGTACGCGATGCACGGCGCGCTCTTCGGCTCGACGCCGCGAAGCGAGTGGCTCACCGTCGATGCCGCCCTGCGCGCCGAGATCGACGAACGGCTCGGCCGAACGGGGCACACGAATCTCGGCGACTGGGCCGCGGTCGAGAACCTGGAAGAGCGCGTGGACGGATTCGACGCCATCGATCCGGTCGTTCTCAACGCGCTACGGAGCGCGACATGAGGAGGAAGGATAGGTTCCGCATCGCCCGGATTCTCGACATCGGCGGCTTGACGAACCCGGGGCAGCCGGACTGGCACATGATCCGCTCGGAGCTGAAGGTCGCGGCTTTCGGCGTGAACGCTTGGACAGCAACCGAGGACGGCCAGATTGTCATCGGCGAGCACAACGAGATCGACGATGGCGCCGGCGGGCATGAGGAGCTGTACATCGTCCTCAGCGGTTCGGCCAAGTTCACGCTGGAGGGCATCACGAGCCGAGTGCCGGCCGGTTCGGTCGTGTTCGTCAAGGACCCGACTGCGAAGCGGTCTGCGGTTGCCGACACCGCCGGCACAACCATCCTCGTCGTCGGTGCGCCCGCCGGCGCGCCGTTCGCCGTCTCGCAGTGGGAGCGCTCGGCGGAAGCCCTTCGCTACTGGCCGGGCGGCGAGTGGGAGGAGGCGATCCGGCTGCTCAAGCTCCGGCTCGACGACACCCCGACACACGCCGGAACGCACTACAACCTGGCCTGCGCCGAGGCACGCTTCGGCAGGGTCGACGACGCATTCGCGAGCCTCGCGCGTGCGCTCGAGCTGAAGCCGGAGCTCGTCGGAAGCATGCAGAACGATCCCGATCTCGAGTCGATCCGCGACGACCCGCGCTTCCCGCGTCCCTAAGAATCTCCGGGTAGCCGCCGGCCGGCCGCCAACACGCGGAACGCCGGAACCGGATCTTCGTCGGGCTGAGCGACGATCAGAACGGCGCCGTGCTCCTCGCCGGCGAGTGAGCTGACGAGAAGCTCGAGACCGACCGCAAGCGCGAACGCCTTATGCGCTTGGTCGCCGCCGAACGGGACGAGTTCCTCCGGCCGGGCCTCTCCACGCAAGACATCTCCATGTGTGACAGCGCCCATCGAGACATCGGTGACGATCGGCCGACCGTCGCTCGACGGAATCGCGATCGCGAGCGGGTTGGTTCCAGTGAGAGCCGGCCCGCCGTCCGGATGCGGCAGCCGCCGCGGCGAGGTCGACGCGAGAACCGCCACGAGCCCTCCCTCGGCAAGCCGGCGCACCCAGTAGCCGAGCGCGCCGGTCGGGAAGCAGCGCCGTGCGACAACAACCCGCGCGTGCTCGGGAGGCGACTCCAGCTGAGCCTGCACGATCGTCTCGAGCACGAGATACCCGAGCCCGCCGCCGCCATCCCACGACTCGTAGCCGGGCTCCGCAACAACCCGCCTCGGCCTCGCCGTCGGATCGAACGACTGCGATTCGAGCCATTCGACGCGCGAGAAACCGTGCGCAAGCTTGCCACGACGCTCGGCATCGCCGAAGTGCGCGACAAGCGCCTGCACATCGTCGTCCCGCAGGCGCAATGCGCACAACCGCGTCGCAGCTTCGGCCGCGTCCATCCCTAGGAGAGAACGGTCAGGGCCTTGCGAATCTGGCCCGCGCGAGCCGACTGCACGCGCGCGGCAAGCGCGTCGATGGCCACGGCCGCCTCCGACTCCGGCGCGACCTCGCGCACGAGCGTGCCCGCGTCTGCGGCCTCGCGCAGCACGGGATCGAGCGGAATGCTGCCGAGCAACGGCGCGCCCACCTCCTCGGCGAGCCGCAACCCACCGCCCGAGCCAAAGATCTCTTGCCCAGTACCGACGAGATACGACATGTTCTCGACGACACCGCTGATTCGCATGCCGACCTTCTCGGCCATCTGCGCCGCACGAACCGCAACCTGCTGCGCCGCCGACTGGGGTGTCGTGACAACGATGACCTCGGCTCGCGGCAGAAGCTGACCGAGCGAGATCGCGACATCGCCCGTTCCGGGAGGCATGTCCACGAGGAGCGTGTCGATCTCGCCCCAGTGCACATCCGAGAGGAACTGCTCGAGCGCGCGGTGCAGCATCGGCCCGCGCCACATCACCGGGCTGTTGTCGTCGAGGAAGAAGCCGATCGACATCAGCTTCAGATCGCCGCGGACGGGCGGGATGATCATCTTGTCGACGACGATCGGCCGCTGCTGCACGCCGAGCATGTGCGGGATCGAGTGCCCGTAGATGTCTGCGTCGAGCACGCCAACGCGCTCACCGCGAGCCGCGAGCGACGCCGCCAGGTTCGCGGTCAACGTCGACTTGCCGACGCCGCCCTTCCCCGACGCAATCGCAACGACACGAACAGTCGCGTCGAGTGAGATCGTCTTCTCGGGCCGCCCGCCGCGCAGACGGGTAGCAAGCGCCGCCTTCTCGTCGGGGCTCATCACGTCGAAGGCGAGCGACACCGACTCGACACCCGGCACCGCGCCAACGAAGCGATCGACCTGATCCTGGAACGACGACCGCAGCGGACACCCGGCAACGGTCAGCGCGATGGTCACCGCAACGTGCCCGCCGTCGACGACGACGTCGCGCACCATGTCGAGATCGGTCACCGGCCGCTTCAGCTCCGGGTCGATCACCTGCTCGAGCGCCTTCAGAATCGCGTCACGGTCTGGCGACATACTGTCGCCGAGCGTAGCAATATGCGCTTATGACCTGGTTCGGCCTCGTCCGGAAGAACCTGTTTCGCCGCCCCGCGAGGACGTTGCTCACCGCAGCCGGCGTCGCGCTCGGCGTCGCACTGATCGTCGCTCTGCTCTCGATCACGCAGGGCGTGCACCGCACCGCCGGCGACCTGATCCACATCGGCCGCGCCGACTTCGGCGTCTTCCAGAGCGACGTCTCAGATCTGACGCGCTCGTATCTGCCCGACTCGCTCCAAGCCCAAATCCGCCGCGTGCCAGGTGTCGAGCACACGGCTCGGTTCAAGCTCCTCGTCACGGACTCCGGCCTCCTCTTCGGGCTGGACAAGAACGAGTTCGCAATCCGCCGCTTCGTCATGCTGAGCGGCCGTCGACCCACCGGCCCGACCGACGCCGTCGTCGGCGACCACGCGAAGCGGCCGCTCGGCAGCGTTGTCAGCTCGAACGGCCAGCGCTTTCCGGTCGTCGGGATCTTCCACTCCGGGGACAAGTTCTTGGACAACGCGGTGGTGCTGCCGATCGCCGCGGTGCAAGCGGCGTCGCACCGGCCCAACGAGATCACGACGATCGGCGTCACCGTGAAGCTCGGCTGGCGGCCGCAAGCTGTCGCCAAGGCGATCGAGCGGCGCTTCGCCGGCGTCACCGCCGTCACCGAGCCAGGTCAAGCCGTCAAGGTCGACACCTCGAGCCGGCTGATCATCTCGACCGGCTGGATCGTTTCGCTGCTCGCGCTGATCGTCGGCGGCATCGGCGTGACGAACACGATGGCGATGTCAGTGTTCGAGCGCACACAGGAGATCGGCGTCCTCCGCGCAGTCGGCTGGAGATCGCGGCGGATCGCCGCGATGATCGTGAGCGAGGCGATCGGGATCTGCGTCATCGCCGCCGCCCTCGGGTTAGCGCTCGGTGTCGGCGCGTCCGAGTTGTTCATCCGCCACAGCGCGTTGTCGAGCCTCGTTCAGCCGGGATACGGCGCGTCCGTCTGGGCGTGGGGAATCGCGTTCGCGCTGGGCGTCGGGCTGGCCGGCGCGATCTACCCGACGCTACGCGCCGTCCGGCTCACGCCGATAGCGGCGCTACGTCACGAGTAGAGCTCGAACCGGAATGAGCTTCGTCGTCGGGACGGGATGGGTACGTGCGATGCAAGGACGCAGGGAGCGTCAATACCCGCAGGTATTGACGCGACTGAGGACGCGGCAGCGTGCATGCACAGCCCGTCCCGACGGCACAAGACCTCATTTTGGTTCGAGCTCTTATGCGGTGTCACGAATGAGGCCGTCGCGCAGCGCGAACGTGCGATCCGCAGCAGCCGCCGCGAGACCGTCGTTCGTGACCATCAGCACGGTCATCCCATAGCGGTCGCGCAGCCCTTTCAGCAGATCGAGGACCTGCCCGCCGGTCACCGAGTCGAGGGCTCCGGTCGGCTCGTCGGCCAGTAACAACCGCGGTTCGTTGGCGAGCGCGCGGGCGATGGCGACGCGCTGGCGCTCACCGCCCGAGAGCGTCGACGGCAGGCTCCGTTCCCGCTCCGAGAGACCTACCTCGGCGAGAAGCCCGTGCGCGCGGCTTTCCCGTTCGGCCCGCGACCGGTGCCGGCCCATCATCGGCACCTGCACGTTCTCGACCGCGTTCAGCGTCGGGACGAGATGGTGGAACTGGAACACGAAGCCGACGGTCGAGGCACGGTATTCGGCGTCGTCCGGCAGGTGCTCGAGCGGTTGCCCACCCACCGTGATCGTGCCGGAGTCGGGCCGATCGAGCAGCCCGATCAGGTTGAGCAGCGTGCTCTTGCCGCAGCCGGACGGTCCCGTGAGCGCGATGAACTCGCCGGCTTCGATCCGGAACGAGACACCGTCGAGCGCACGGATCCGGCCACCGTCGAACGCCTTCGAGACACGCTCAACGACAACCTCGGCGCCGCCACTCACGTGCCGAGGCTCACTGGGGTGTGAGCAGGTAGGTGAGCACGCGCTTCGCGGTGCCGACCCGCACGGTCATCTTGAACGTGAGCGCGTAGCCCTTCGACTCGATCGGCCAGATGATCGCGTCACGGAATGTCCCCTTGATCGGGAAGTTCGTCACGTGCTTCTTTGCGCTCGAGAAGAACTCAACCGGGTGGGCAATGCCGATCGGGTCGACCACCACGGCCGTGAGCCGTGCTGCTAGCGGCTTGCCCTTCGCGTCGGTCACCTTCACGGAGTACGCCCAGCGCGTGTTGATCGCCGGGGCGTGACCGCCGCCGGTGAAGGTCGCCTTGAACCCCGCGCTCTGGAGAGCGAGCGCCGCCACCGCAACGACGACGAGCTTCATGAGGCAATCCTACGCCCGGGCGTTACCTCAGTCGAGAGCGCGGGCGAGGTCGGCGCAGAGATCGGGTGTCGCAGCCGCGACGAGCCGGGAGCGCTGGCCGAGATCGAGCAGCGCCGCGCCGAACGGTGGATCCTCGAACAGCTCCATCGCCAGACCGACCTCGCGGACGAGCAGCTGGGCGGCGGCGATGTCGATCGAGCGCGCCGGCTTCAGTGAGCACACGGCATCGACGCGCCCGGCAGCAAGATGGCAGAGCGAGAGCGCCAGCGAGCCCATGACGCGCAGCCGTTGCGCGACGCCAACCATTGCCGCAGCCTTCTCGGCGATGAACTGGGTCGTGGTTCCCTCGAAGGAGAGGATCTCGATCGGATCCTTCGGCCTGACCGCGCCGAGCGGGGCGCCATTCAGGATCGCACCTTCGCCGCGCCGCGCGACCCACTCCTCGCCGGAGCCGAAGTCGTAGACGAAGCCGAAGACGACGTCGTCCATCGTCGCGCCCTCCGCAACGGCAATCGACAGCCCGAAGAACGGGATGCCGCGCTTCGCGTTGATCGAGCCGTCGATCGGGTCGACGACTACTCGCATCGCGCCACCCGCACCGAACACGCGCTCGCCGAGCTCCTCCGAAACGAGCACGAAGTCGGCGCCGGTCGCTTCGAGCCTGGCCACGACGGCGTCCTCGGCGGCAGCGTCGATCGCGGTCGTGTCGTCGCCTCCTTCGCCGGCGCGCAGCACCGGCTCGCGCTCGGCCCGAGTCGGCAGGCGGACGAGCGCCTCCTCGATGTCGGCAACTGACGCGCGGCAAAGCGCGAGCCAGTCGGTCATGGCTCGAGCGGCATGAAGAGGAGGCCGGAGAGGAGCTTCGGAAAGAAGTAGGTCGTCTTCTGCGGCATCACCTCGCCGCGGCGGGCGCGCACGAACACGTCCTCGATCCGCGTCGCGCGCAGCAGGAATGCGACATCGGCCTCGCCATCGTCGACACGCCGCGCGGCCTCGCGCGCGTCGGGCGTGTACGCGATCCCGTCATGGCCGTAGCGGTCGACTAGCTCGACATCGAGCTCGCCAGGCTCGCCGTGGACGAGCACTGCGCCCTCGCGGGAGTAGACGACGGCCACCGAACGATCGTACGGCTCGGCGGCGAGGTGGGTCAGCGCTTCATCGAGATCGCCCGGGTCGCCCGAGGGCACGAGCTCCGGCCGGCCCGAGAAGACCCGGTGCGTGGGGAAGATCTCGAGCCCGGGGTCAGACGTGCTCACGAGCACGACCAGTGTGTGGGCGCTCTCGGGCGTCCTCTCCTCTGCGTCGTAGGCGAGAGCAGTCTCGTAGCGGTGGTGGCCGTCGGCGATCAGCAGCTGGCGGTCGGCGAAGAACTCGGCGACGGGAGTGTCAACGCGCCAGAGACGCGTTCCCTCCGCTTCGAGGTCGGTCGGGCGATCGGGCACGGCTACCGGCGAGTCCCCGTCGTAGAGGAGGAAGATCGGCTCGATCTGCGCCCGTGCCGCGCGCAACAGGCGAAGGCGACTCTCTTTCGGGCCAGCATGCGTGCGCTCGTGCGGCAGAACGGCGCGCGTCTCGTACGGCTCGACCTGCAACGACGCGACGATCCCCTCGCGCCGACGCGCGACGCCGTCTGGCCCGACGTAGTCCTGGGAGAGCGCCCAGATTGTCGGCTCCGCATCTCGTACGAGCACGCCTTCATCGAGCCATGCCCGGAACAGACGCCCCGCCTCTTCTTCGGAGCCGGCGAGCGTCAGGCGAACGACGTTGTGCAAGTCGCGCGCCGTAAGTGCGTCGCGCTCAGCCGGTGAGATCACGTCGTAGGGCGGCGCGACGACCGCCTCGCCCGGCTCCGCATACCGAGCAGCGCGAAATGGGGTGACGACCGCCATCCCACGAGACTAGTCACTTGCAGGTGGCCGGCAGTCGTAGACTCGACGCGTGACCAGCATCGCCGAGCTCGCCGAGGACAGGACCGTAGAGGGCGTGTTCGCGGTGGCGAAGAAGGAGCGGCGCAGGACGCGCAACGGCGCCGCGTACCTGTCGCTCGAGCTGGTGGACGCGAGCGGCCGGATCGAGGCTCGCGTGTGGGACGACGTCGAGCTGCTCGACAAGCGCTTCGGCCAGGGCGACGCAGTCCGAGTGCTCGGTCGGGTTGAACGGTTCGGCGGGCGGCTACAGCTGCAGGTGCGCTCGCTGGAGGCCGCACCTGACGCGGATCCCGGCTCGTTCGTCCCCGCATTGAGGCGCGATGCGGACGAGCTCGACGGCTTCCTCGAGTTCCTCGCCGGCGAGATCGCGCATCCGGGGCTCGCAGCGCTCACGGGGTCGTTCCTGGCCGATCCCGGCCTGCGCGACGCACTACGGGCGCTACCGGCAGCGGGTGGGGACGGCCATCACGGCTATGCGGGAGGACTGCTCGAGCACACCGTCGGCGTGGCGACACTCTGCCGCGAGACCGTGCAGCTCCACCCGCGGTTACGTGGAGACCTGCTGCTCGCGGCGGCGCTGCTGCACGACGTCGGGCGCACCGTGGAGCTGACCCGAGGCCCCGGGTTCACCCAGACCGAGGAGGGCCGCCTGCTCGGCCACGTCCATCTCGGCCTACGCCTGATCGAGGAGCGAGCGGAGAACCTAGAGCCGGAGGTGCGTGCGGAGCTCCTGCACGCGGTAGCGACGCACCACGACCGCGGAGCCACGAGAACGGCGGAGGCGGCAGTGCTCTACCACGCAAACCAGCTAGATGCGCAAGCCGCAACGCGCCCGGTCGGCACCGACTGAACGCATCGCCTAACCCCGGGAGGTCGGGACAGGCGTTGACGTTGGTCAAGACGGCGCTCGAACATGCTGTCGGAAGCCACCACTAGGATCGTTCCTGATGGCCCGACAAGCCGACATCTATGCACGTCTGGCCGAGGCCGACATTGATCCAGACCTCTCGTGGTCAGAGCGCGACCTCCCCGAACGCGAGCGGACAAAGCATGTCCACAGGCTTCATCCGTACCTCGGCAAGTTCGTCCCGCAACTCGTGGAGGTCTTCCTCCATCGCCATTGGGACGAAGGTTCCGTCATCCTCGACCCCTTCGCTGGAAGCGGAACCACTCTCGTCGAGTGTTCGACATTTGGTTGCCGAAGCGTCGGAACCGATCTCTCTGCGTTCAATGCGCTGCTCTGTCGAGTCAAGACCGCCGTCTACAACCCGTTCGTTGCCGAGAAGGATCTTCGTGCCGCGCTTTCGGAGTTCACCGCTAACGGACTTCGAGCACAACTCGTCCTGGACGAAACTCCTACGATCACGCTCGCGCCGTCAGGCGAGGTCTCCGACTGGCTCGTCGAATGGTTCGACGAACGCACGCTTTCGGAGCTGCTCGTTTTTCGCGCGATCGCTGAGAAGCACCCAGAGTCAACGGATCTCCTCAACATTGTCCTGAGTCGGTCAGCACGCTCCGCACGGCTAGTAACGCACTTCGACCTCGATTTCCCGAAGAAGCCGCAAACGGGGCCGTACCACTGTCGCAAGCACTCGCGCACGTGCCAGCCGACCCGTGAGGCATACAAGTTCCTGCAGAGATACACGCTCGACACGATCAAGCGAGTGAAGGAATACGAGAGACTCCGAAAGCCCGTAGACGTCACGGTGCATCACGGGGATTCGAGGGTGATCGAATACGGCGTGGAGTTCAACGGGTTGATCACATCACCGCCATACCCGGGAAGAATCGACTACCACGAACAGCACCGCTACGCGTTTGAACTACTTGGTCTAAGTGATCTCCGAACCGACGAGATAGGTGCCGCCGAGAAAGGAACTTCGAAGGCCGCCGTTCACACGTATGTCGAAGACATGAAGGAGGTCTTTCGCAACTCACGGATGCACATGCGAAAGGGTTCGGTAGCGGTCATCGTCATTGATGACCAGCGAGGCTTATACGACGAGATCCTGAGCGAGTCAGGCTTCACCATCACAGAACGGCGCAAACGGCACGTCAATCGACGGACAGGACGACGGCAAGGCGAATTCTTCGAAGAGATCATCCTTGCTCGCGCATAGCTAGTTGTCCAACAGATATGCCTCGATACGGTCGCGGTACTTCTCACCTTCCTGGTGGGCGATCGTTAGGAGATCCTCCCATGTCCCGGGCCCGCCAAGACGCTCCCAGAACTCTGAGCCAATGAGAACGATCCTGTCCTTGGTCATGTCTAGCCACCTCCCTGGCGGTGACCACGCATAAGCCGATCTCGTCCCGTACGGGTTGAAAGGCAGAGCGTAGTACGCGCACTCGCGCTCCTCCATCGCCGTGAGCTTCAGCATCTTTTCCTTCGAGACCTTCGTCTGATCCGAGTTCGGCTTCGGTGACTTGATCTCGTAGTAGTCGTGGCTCGTGCGATCTCCTTCGGAGTCCCCGATCGCAACGTCCACGATGACTCTGCACGCCTCCTTCGAACCGGACGCCGCCGCGAAGACCTCTGCCACTTCCGCGTCCCAGTCGGGGCGCCGTCTGACAGCCTCAAGGTCGCCGAGGATCCTCGTGATAACACGAAGCTGGTCAGAATAGATCTGCCCAGAGTACGCGTATCCCTGTCACGCATCCACGTCCGGGCGCCACGGCTCGCTTCGATGGCGGCCTTCTCCCAAACGTTGCCAAGGCTCGTCACAAACGACCGCTCAAACTTCGAGCCCTTCCACACCGCAGGAGGAACGAGCGCAAAATGGAGAGGTCTCAACTCGCGCTCGACGCTCTCGTCCCAAGGCTCGGTCTCCACTCGCATCCGGAGAGTGCTGACCAGTGGTGTCGCCAAGATCTCACCGAGTCGTCGCTCGACCTCAGGCGAAAATCCCATGCTCGTGTAGTTGTCCCCGCGACGCTTCGCTCCTGCTACGGCTGGAAGGCCGTCGTCGTTCACGGCAAGGAACCGTCAGATGTTGAAGCGGATGTTGAGGACGTCACCGTCCTGGACGACGTAGGTCTTCCCTTCCAACCGCTGTAGCGCTCGCTTCGCCACCTCCACATGGGACCCGGCCGAGAGGAGATCGTCCCAGCGGATCACCTCGCAGCGGATGAAGCCACGCGCGATGTCCGAATGGATCGTGGCGCCCGCCTCGAGCGCAGTCTGGCCGGCGCGCAACGTCCACGCCCTCGTCTCCCACTCAGCAGACGGGAGGAGTCGTTCTCAATCCGGCGAACACCCGCGCCCTGGAAAACAGCGAACCGCCCACAACCTCGAGTAGCGCCGCTATCTCGCCCTTGCGGCTTGGCGTGCTCATTGCGTTCGTCACCCTCGCGTTCGCTGGGGTCGTCGGGCTGATCGCCGTCGTGGCCGCCGATGGCACCGGCTCCTCCGTGAGCGATGGTGCTGGAATCGCGTCCTTCGTCTTCCTCGGAGGAGCCACGATGGCGTGCGCGCTGGCCTGCCTCGTGCGAGGGCGCGTACGACTGCTCGCGCTCATCGGTCTTGGCGCCTCGGGGTTGGCCATCGACCTAGGAGCCCTGGGCGTCTGGCAGAGCATCAACAGCGAGGCGTACGGAAAGGTCGCCGGCGTATCGGCAGCGTGGGCACTGTTCGCGCTCATCGCCCTCGGTCTGACACTGGCCGTCGGTGAGACAGACGGGCTCGCGAAGCTGCTCTACCTCGTGTATCTCGTCGCCACAGCTGCCGGCGGGCTCATCGCAGCGTGGCTGATCATCACCGCTGGAAACAGCATCACGGATCCCGGAAGCGTGCTGGGAGACGACAACGTGCCGCTGCGACTCCTTGGAGTCTCGCTCGTGTTGCTGGCCGTGACCTGGTTCGCTGCGCTCGCAGCAAGCAAGGTGGAGCGCGCCGTCACACGTTGAAGCGGATGTTCAGGACGTCGCCGTCTTGGACGACGTAGGTCTTCCCTTCCAGCCGTTGTAGCGCTCGCTTCGCGGCTTCCGCATGCGAGCCTGACGACAGGAGATCGTCCCAGCGGATCACCTCGCAGCGGATGAAGCCTCGCGCGATGTCGGAATGGATCGTGCCACCCGCTTCGAGCGCGGTCTGACCGGCGCGCAACGTCCACGCGCGCGTCTCCTTGTCGCCCGCGGTGAAGAACGTGATCAGGCCGAGCGCCTCCTGCAGCCGCCGCACGATCTCGTCGAGCGCGGACGGGCCGTCGCGAAATGCGAGAGCTTCGTCGTCGGGTAGCTCCGCGAGCTCGGCCTCCAGCTTGCAGTCGATCCCACTCGGGCCGTTCTCGATCGCGAGTAGCGGCATCGTCGTCAGCGGATCGAGGCCGTCCGGCAGCTCGCCCTTCCACTCCGACAGCGGCTGCCCGGCATCGACGTGCGCGAGGATCTCGCCCAGCACCTCGACCTCGCGCCGCAGCCCCGTGTCGCCCGACTTCGCCTGCTTGCCGACCCGCTCCAGCCGGCGCTCGACGTGGTCGCGATCGGCGACGAGCAACTCCAGCTTCAGCGTCTCCAGGTCGCCAGCGGGATCGGCGCCGTCCGAGTAACCGTCGGTCACGGCCAGCAACGCATCGACCTGCCGCAGCCCGCCGAGCAGAGCCGGCCCCGTTCCCGGAACGTCAACGACGCGGATCGCAGCCGGCGTGATCTTGCGCGCGCCGACAAGCGCGGCCAGCTTCTCGAGCCGCTTGTCGGCGATCGCAGCCATGCCGACATTCGACTTGTCCGTCATTGACGCGTACGCCGTGATCTCGGCACCCGCCCGCGTCAGCGCATTGAAAAGCGTCGTCTTGCCCGCATTCGGCAGGCCGACGATCCCTACTTCCAGAGCCACTAGCTTTCGAAGCCGACTCTCGCCTCGCGGGCGAAGCGCTTGACGTAGACGATGTGGGAGAGCACCACCGTGTAGCGCCCGTCTTCCGCGTCGAGGTTGAGCGTCGCATCGGCGCCGCCGCTCACAGCGAGCTCGAGCGCGTCGGCGCTCTTCGCGGTGACGATCGCGCTCATGATCTGCCCGCCGTTGAAGCCGATCTCGATCCGTGTCGATTCGGTCTCAGCCATCTGACACCACCTCCGTGAGGACGCCGTGGATGGCGTCGGGATGGACGAAAGCAACCTGGAGGCCGAAGAGGCCGCGGCGCGGCTCGGTGTCGATCAGCTCCGCACCGGCGCTCGCGAGATCGCGGAGCGCCGCGCCGACATCGTCCACGCGGTACGCAACGTGGTGCATTCCGGGGCCGCGCTTGGCGAGGAACTTGCCGACCGGCGTGTCTGGCCCGGTCGCCGCGAGCAGCTCGACCCGGCTCTCGCCGACGAGCACGGACGCCGCTTCGACGCCTTGATCCGCCAGCTCGTCGCGATGCTCCAGCTGGCCGCCGAACAGCTTCTCGTACGTGTCGATCGCCTCGTCGAGGTCGACGACAGCAAGTCCGAGGTGGTGGATACCGCGCGCCTCCATCGCGCGCGATGCTATCTGCGGGGTTCTACTCGGCCGCGCGTTCGAGCACGCGAACCGTGCCGACGGTCTCGCTCGCATGGGACTCTGCGCCGACGTCGTGCAGCATCTTCGCGAGCTCATCGCGATCGAGCGTCTCGTATTCGAGGAGCGACGCAGCAACGCGATCGAGCGGCGCTCGGTGCTTGCGCAGCAGCCGCTCCGCTTCGTTGTAGGCGTGATCGGTGAGGAGAGCCTGCTCGTTGTCGCGCATCGTCTTCGTTTCTTCGGAGAGCGCGTAGTTGTCCGCGCGCAGCGTCCGGGACAAGGCCAGATCAGACATGCCGAACTCGAACACCATCGAGCGCGCGATCGCCGTGACCTTCTCGAGATCGGACGCGGCCCCGTTCGTGACGCGACCGAAGACAATCTGCTCGGCGGCGCGACCAGCGAGAGCAACCTTCATGACGTCGACGAGCTCCTCCTTCGTGTGCAGGTAGCGCTCTTCGTCCGGCAGGTAGTACGCGTAGCCGAGAGCATCGCCACGCGCGATGATCGTCACCTTGTGGATGGGCATCATCGAGCCCATCAGATGCGACATCAGCGCATGCCCAGCCTCGTGGTACGCGAGGATCCGCTTCTCCTTGTCGGTCACAACGCGCCGGCTTTGCAGACCCGCAATGACGCGCTCCAAGGCGTTGTCGAAGTCGATCGCGCGGACATGCTGAACCCCTTCGCGCGCACCGTAGATCGCGGCTTCGTTGCAGATGTTCGCGAGATCGGCGCCGGTCAGACCAGCCGTCTGCCGCGCAACGCGCACGAGATCAACGTCAGACGCGAGCGGCTTCGAGCGCGTGTGCACCTTGAGGATCGCCTCGCGCCCTTTCAAGTCGGGCGGCGCGACGTGCACCTGGCGGTCGAAACGCCCAGGACGAAGCAGAGCCGGGTCGAGATCGTGGAGCCGGTTTGACGCGCCAATGACGATCACGTCGGCGCGCTCGGCGAAGCCGTCAAGCTCGACGAGCAACTGGTTCAGCGTCGAGTCGTGCTCGCGGTTGTAGCCGCCGCCGCCGGTGCGGGTTGACCCCGCAGCGTCGAGCTCGTCGATGAAGATGATGGCCGGCGCGTTCTTGCGTGCCTCGTCGAAGAGCTTCCTGATCCGCGCGGCGCCGAGGCCGGCGAACATCTCGACGAAGGCCGATGCGCTCGCGGAGTAGAAATTCGCGCCGGATTCGCTGGCGACCGCCTTGGCGAGCAGCGTCTTTCCCGTACCGGGCGGACCGTAGAGCAGCACGCCTTTGGGGATCCTCGCCCCGAGTTGTTCGAATCGCCGTCGGTCGGTGAGGAACTCGACGACCTCCTTCAGCTCGTCCTTGGCTTCGTCGAGGCCAGCAACATCACTCCACGCGACCGAGCCGTTCGCCGTCTTCTCGACCGGCGCCGGCTTGACCCGCGGCATGTTCGCCGCCGTCCGCCAGAGCAGGACGATGAGCACGAGAAGCAGGAGGATCGGCAGCCACGTGAGCAGGAAGCCTCCGATGTCGCCGGAGTTGTGCGGGATCGTGACCACCTCCTCACTATGTTCAGCCTCGGCGCGGTTTCAAGCCTTGACTTTCACGGCGACTATGGCTGCGCTTTTAGGGGTGAGCAGCAGCTCGGTCGCCACGAGGTCGGGATGGGTCAGCCAGAAGTCGCGGACGGGGTCCGTTCCGGTTCGGCCCGGGGTGAGGTCGTCGAGCACGATCGTCGCTCCCGGGGTGAGCAAAGCGAGCGTGGCTTCGCCGTCGAGATCGGGGCGCTGCTTCGCCGCGTCGAGGAAGAGGAAGTCGAAAGGAGCTTCCAGTGGAAGGGTCTCGCGCCAGTCTCCGGAGAGGACGGTGACGGCTTCGTCTTGGGCGAAGAGCTCGCGGGTTGCCGCCGCTTGGTCGGGGTCGATCTCGGCGGTAAAGAACGCGACGCCGGGCGCTAGCGCGGAGACGATCCACGCCGCGCCGACGCCGCAGCCGGTGCCGATCTCGCCGGGGCGCAGGATTCCGCGCCGTGCGGCGAGCACGTGCAGGAGCGCGCCGACCTCCGCCATGCACGAGCGCGTGAAGCCGCGGGCGGCGGCCAGTGCGAGCGCTCGCTCGACGATCGGCGGCGTCACCAACTCGCGATGACTTGGTCGGCCGTCGTGAAGCGGACGCCGCGTTCGCGCCACTCGGCGGTGCATACGGCGACCCGCTCGCCGGAGAGGCCGCTCGCCGCATCCTCGACGAACGCAACGTTCCAGCCGCGGTCGCGCATCCCGACAATCGCCGCGTGATCGCAGACGTCGGTCGCGACGCCGAAGACGATCACCTCGCTCGGCGCGATGAAGTCGAGCAGCGCTGCGGCGTTCGGGTTCGTAAAGACGTCGGTCGACTGTTTCGTCAGCAGGAACTCGCGATGGCCGGATATCAGTGTGGCGATCGCCGCCGACTCGATCACAAGCGGAGCGGCCTGCGCGGTCTCAGGGATCTTGGCCGCGCCGGGTGTCCCGCGCATGCAGTGCGGCGGAAAGGTCGTGACGAAGTCGGGCGCGTCCGAGATCTCCGTATCGGTCGCGAGGTGATCATCGGCGGACGCGACGTGAACGATCCCGGCCTCGCACGCCGCCCGCACAAGCCGCCCCATCACGTCGCGCGTCGCGTCCGCGCCCGGCACGTAGAGCCTCCCGTCCGGCTCCATGAAGTCGACCTGGGTGTCGACATCCCAGAGCACGGGTCGCTCGTTGCTAACGGACACGCTCCAGCCTCGGGTTGGGGCGGAACGAGCGGCCGACCTTGCCCACCGGGCGACCGTCGGCGAGGACGATGTCGGCGGTGAAGTCGTTCTCGCCGCGGATCAGCGACGAGCCCACGCCATACGCGTCCACTGGGACGCCGAGCCGTTCGAATGTCTCGATCTTCTCGACGGTGAAGCCCCCTGACGCGACGATGCGAACGCGTTCGAAGCCGTCCTCGTCGAGAGCCTCGCGCACGCGGCGCACGAGCCGCTCGTTGACCCCGCGCGGGTCGAAGTCACCCAGCTCGCCCCAGAGCGACCGATCCACAAGTTGCCCCGACGTGTCGAGCCGCACGCCCCACAGGCGCGAGCCAACCGCGCGCGCGACATCGAGCGCCGTCTGGACGGAGTCGTTCTCGAAGTCGACGAGCACCGTGATGTTGAAGTTCTCAGGCGCCCACTCGGCGAACTTCGTCGCCGCAAGCACCGTGTTGCCGCCGTACGCCGCAATCAGCGCGTGCGGCACGGTTCCGACGCCGCGGCCGCCCCACCACGACGCCTGCGCATCGGAGGTGACGCCGACCTCGGCGCCGATCATCGCGCCCGCGACGTAGGCCGCGTAGCCGTCGCCGGTCTGCACGCGATGGTGATCGTGGCGCGCGGGCATGAAGATGATCGGCTTGTTGTTCGCCGCCGCCAGCACGCGTGCGACGTTCGTCGTAATCAGTGTCCGCCGCGCCAGCGTGCCGAGATAGACCGTCTCGAGATGGGCAAACAGCGTGTAGTCGCCTTCGATCGTCAGCACCGTCTCCCACGGCTCGACGCGATCACCGTCGTGCAGCGCGTGCACCGTCAGCTCGCCCCAGCCGTGCGAGCACAGCTCGAGGATCGCGAGCGCCTCGTCCATCCCGCCGAGGATCGACTCCTTGCGCTGGAAGACCTGCATCACCACACGCGGATGCCTGTCGTCAGCGAGAAGGGCCGAGCGTGTGTGGTTGAAGTACGCGTCGGTGTAGTAGCCCTCGCGCATCTTCTCGACCGGCAGATCGAAGATCTCCGCCGGCAGGCGCGCGCGGGTGACGCCGACTCGCGAACTCACGGGACTTCTTCGAGCTCGAGGCAGGCGGCGAGTGCGGCTTCGGCGACCTGGAGCTGCTCAGGGCTCGGCTCCGCGGTGGAGACTCGCGCTTGCAGCTCGTAGCCCGGCAGCGCCAGGGCGCGCGCCAGCGGCTTGTCGGGGTTACGCGTCATCCAGCCGAACAGCTCGACCGACGCACCCACCGCGCCGAGGGTCGCGACGAACCTGGCTGCCGGTCTCGCTCGCCGTGGTACGCCGGCGGTAAGGGCGCCCGCAGCGGCAGTCGTGAGCAGCATCGGCCCGACGAGGTGCGAGCCGCAGCGGTCGTGCTCCTTCGTCGCGCGCACTCCGTCCTGCTCGTACGTCCCGATCGAGATGTGCTCGGCGCCGTGGTACGACGCCAGCTCGGCTCCGCGCAGCGCGACAACGGCCGGCGCGAGAGTGGCGAGACCTGCGACGAGCTCGCGCAAACCGGAAGAGAGCTTCGAGCGCCGCGCGGCGCCACCGACCAGCGATGCGGCGACCACGGCAGTGATCACGGCCGGCCGCTGGAACGGCATCTGCGCCGCCGGCAGCCGCTTGCGCACATCCGGGAGGAGGATAAAGGCCTCGGCGAGGCGCAGCGGCCCGCGGACGAACGGCGTCTGAATGTTCGGCGCCAGCCGGCGCTTGCGTCCCGAAGCGATGCGAACGGTGCCATCCTCCAGCCGCACGGCGCAGCCCCACGCTGTCGGGCCGTGGACGAGCACGCCGTTCGCAAGCGCCATCCCGCCAAGGCGAACTTTCTCCATGCGCTAAAGCGTAGCGAGGCGACGCAAGGCTGCCTGGAGCTCGGCGGCGGCCGGGCCTCGGGCGACGGTATGGCCGTCCAGCTCGACCACCGGCATCACTTCTCGAACGGAGGACGACGTAAAGATCTCCTCGGCGGCGGCGAGGGTGGTGAGCGGGGCGATGGCTTCGTCGACTCTGTAGCCGCAGCCGGCGGCGAGCTCGAGCAGCGTGGCGCGAGTTTCGCCGGCGAGAATGCCAAGTTCGAGCGACGGTGTGTGGAGGGTTTGGCCGCGCCGCCACCAGATGTTCGTCACCGGGCCTTCGAGGACGATCGCGCTGGCGTCCACGAAGACGGCGTCGTCGGCACCGCGGCGCTTCGCCTCGGCCTCGGCCGCCATGTTCACGGCGTAGCTCGTCGACTTCGTGGCAGGCAGAAGCCACGGGACCGAGCGGCGCGGGTGAAAGAGCGAGACGAGCTTCTGGCCCGTCGCCCGAGCCGACTCGATCCAGTCGGGGACAGGGCCGACGAGGACGAGCCCGGTTGGGTCACCGCCGGGTGCGCCGGGCGTCCAGTAAAAGCGGAGCGTCGCTTCGGGCGTTGCGGCGGCATCGAGAGCGAGTGCGGCGAGGCGCTCGAGCTCATCGAGCGGTGGCGCGGGAAGGCCCACGCGCTCGGCCGAGCTGGCGAGGCGCGCGAGGTGCTCGTGGAGGCGAAACGGTCTTCCGCCGTAGACGCGCAACGTTTCGAACACCGCACGGCCGCGAGCCAGCGCATCGTCGTCGGCGCGGACGACCGGCTCGTTGAGGTCGACAAGGCCGCGGCCGAGTACAGCGAGGGAAAGGGAAGTCACCGGCATGCTCCGACCGTGATCTCAGGGTGGATAGGCGCGCCGATCGCGTTGAGGATCGGCGCCGCTTTCGTCCACGACTCCTCGACTTCCTCGACGGGGTCCGAGTCCCAGACAACGCCGCCGCCGACCCAGAAATGGATCCGCCCGTCGGCGACCGCAAATGTGCGGATGGTTAGCGCGAGCTCGAGATCGCCGTTGCCGCGGACCCAGCCGAGCGCGCCCATCGAGGCGCCGCGGCCAACCGGTTCGAGCGCGGCTATCTGATCCACCGCGGCGATCTTCGGCGCGCCCGTGACTGAGCCGCCGGGGAAGGTCGCCTGGAGCAACCCGGCCAGGCCGACGTCTTCACGCAGCGTGCCCTCGACCGTCGAGACAAGATGCTCGACGCCGGCCATCTCCTCGGCGCTCATCAGCGTCGGCCAGCGCACGCTTCCCGGCTCGCAGACGCGCGAGAGGTCGTTGCGCTCGAGGTCGACGATCATCACGTGCTCGGCCGCGTCCTTCGCCGAGGCGAGGAGGTACGCGGCGTCCCCAGCCGGCCGCGTGCCCTTGATCGGCATCGTCCTGATCTGTCGCCCACGCCGCGAGAGGAAAAGCTCCGGCGACGCCGACACGATCGTCCAGCCGTCGCCGCTCAACGGACGCGGCGCGAGCGGTCGGAGCGGTGCGAGCGAGCCAGCGAGCACCGCTGGGTTGCCGGCGAACGTGGCCGAAAGGTGTTGGACCAGGTTGACTTGGTACACGTCCCCGCGAGCGATGGCCGAACGGACCGATTCAACGGCAGCCGCATACTCGGCGGTCGACCAGGTGCGCTCCCACGCCCCGACAACCGTCTGCGCTGGACCTGTCTGGGGTCTGACCCCGGCCGTGTCCCGTACGGACACGGCCGCGAGCGGCAGACGACATGGCTCGGGAGGCGGAGGGCTCGCGTCGCGTCGAATCGTCGCCGACAGCCCGTAGCCGAGGTAGAGATCCGCGACGAGATCCTCCCCGCCAGGCATGAAGAAGCCGCGCTCACGCAACAACTCCTCGATTGTCTCGAACGCACCCTCGGGCGACCGCAGCTCGAGCACGACAGCTAGCCGAGCGCCTTCGCGACGAAGCGCAACCCCTCGACGCCAAGCTCGAGATCGTCGACAGGAATCCGCTCGTTCGCCGAATGAACCAGCCGCGCGGCGAGGTCGGCGTCCATTGCCCGCGCGGGGAAGAACCCATACGCCACAGTGCCGAATGCCTCGCGCAGCCAGTGGCTGTCGGTGAACCCGGAGTTGCAGATCGGCGCGAGCCGCGCCCCCGGCTCGATCTGCGAGACGAAGCCCTCGATCGCGTTCCACAGCGGCGTGTCGAGCGGCGAGCGCGTCCCGCCTGTCGCCTCGATCCAGTGGATCTCGTATTTGTCGTCCTCGATCCCCGCCGCCGCCAACGTCGCGCGCACCACCGGTTCGATGTCGGCTGGCCCATCGCCGGGCAGCAGCCGGCAGTCGACCGTCACGTCGCAGATCGCCGGAATCACATTCCGCTGCTTCGACGCCTCGATCAATGTCGGCGCGAGCGTGAACGACAGCAGCGGCTCGACCAGCTCACTCGCGAGAGGATCAAACGACCGCACCTGCGCCAGCACATCGTCCGGAGCGGCCACGTCCGAAACGACCAGCTCGAGGAACCGCCGCACCTCAGGCATGAGCACCGCGGGAGGGGAAAACTCCGCCAGAGCCTGAATCGCCCGCGCAGCCCGAACAAGCGCGTTGTCGGCAATCCCCGGCGCGGCCGCATGCCCACTCCGGCCCAGCACCCGCAACAGGAACGGCGCGCTCATCTTCTCGGCGCTGGAGCAGAGGTAGAACGGCTTGCCGCCGAGGACGACGCGCTCGCCGGCGCCCTCGTTCACCGAGTAGTCCACGCGCACCGCATCCGGATGGTTCTGAACGAGCCATTCGAGACCGAAGCACTCGCCGACCTCTTCGTCAGCAGTCGCGATGAACAGCAGATCGCCCGCCGGGCGAAACCCTTCCCGCCACAGCGACGCAAACGCGACCGCGCTCGCCGCGACCTGATCCTTCATGTCGAGCGCGCCGCGTCCCCAGATCTCGTCGTCGACCAGATCGCCAGACCACGGATCACGCTCCCACTCCTCGGCATCGGCCCGCACCGTGTCGGTGTGGCAGAGAAACGCGAGCGACGGCCCATCGCCGCCAGGCAGTCGCGCGATGAGGTTCGCGCGCGACGGAACCCGCGCCAACAGCTCACAAGGAATGCCGTGCGACGACAGATAGTCGCGGAGCAACTCCGCCGCCAGCGTCTCATTCCCTGGCGGGTTGACGGTGTCCAGCCGAAGGAGCCCCTGCAGGAGCTCGGTGACCTCGTCGCGCAAGCTCACGTCGACTGCGAGAGCGCCGTCAGCTCGTTCCGGACATCCCAGAGCTCGGGGTATTCGACCCGATGGATGAGCCGCCCGAGCACCTCGACCGGCGTCCCTTGCGTGCCGATCACGCGGTCGCCGATCACGCGCGCCACAACCCGATAGTGACGGATCCGCCAGGTCTGAAGCCACTCGTCGAGCTCCATCAGCGCCTCGGCGAGTTGGTACAGCTCCTCATGCTCGCGACCGTGGACGTAGACATCGAGCAGCGGCACGCCTGCCTGCACAAGCGTCGCGTGGAACGCTTCGCCGAGCCGCGCCATCGCCGGCCGCAGCTCCTTCACGCCCGGGGAGTCGAAGCCGCTGCCGTGGCCAAGCACCTTGCGAATCTCTTGGTACTCCCACGGCGACATCTGCTCCAGCATGTCGAGCTGCCCCGTGATGAAACGCAGGCACATGCTCGCGCGGCCGAGCAGGCGCAATGCACTCGGGATGTCGCCGTCACCAACAAGCTCGGCGGCACCGGCCGTGTCGTTCCAGCAGAGCTTGAGCCACAGCTCGGAAGACTGATGCACGACCTGGAACAGCAACTCGTCGCGGTGCACCCACTCGTCGGCGCCCTTCTGCAGCGCAAGCAGCTCCTCCATGTTCAGGTAGCGCTCGTAGTCCGTTCGAGCCGTGCCCGGAAGGACGGGGCGGTTGAGCGGCGGCTCCCATGCTTCCGGTGACATGCCAGGGAGCATACTCCGAGGTATGGGTGACCTCTTTGCAGATGCCGCCCACACCCGGCAGGCAGAAATAGCGCCGCTGCCACAACGCGTCAGGCCACGTTCGCTCGACGAGCTGGTCGGTCAGAGACATGTCCTTGGAGACGGGTCGGCGCTGCGCCTCGCGATCGAAGGTGACCGCCCGCCGTCGATGATCCTCCACGGCCCGCCTGGGGTCGGGAAGACGACGCTCGCGCGGATCGTGGCCGAGAACACGGGCGCCGAGTTCGAGGAGCTGTCGGCGGTTTCGGCGCGGGTCGATGACGTGCGCGGCGTGCTGCAGCGGGCCCGCGACCGGCTGGGTGGGAACGGGAGGCGCACGATTCTGTTCCTCGACGAGATCCATCGCTTCAACAAGGCGCAGCAAGATGCGCTGCTGCCAGGAGTCGAGAGCGGGCTGCTGACGCTGATCGGCGCGACGACCGAGAACCCATACTTCGAGGTGAACGCCGCGCTGCTCTCACGCTGCACGGTGATCGAGCTCGAATCGCTCTCCGACGAGGAGGTCGCCGCCGTTGTCGCGCGTGGAGCTGGCGTTCTCGAGGTCGAGGTTCCGTCCGACGTGAGCGAGCTGATCGTGCGCAGCGCCGGCGGTGACGCACGCAGCGCACTCGCGACGCTCGAGCTCGTCGCGCAGACAGCGGCCGCAGAAGGCGTCCCGCTCAAAGCGCGCCACGTCGCCGACGCCGCCCGCAAACGGCCTCTGCGCTATGACCGCGCCGACGACCAGCACTACGACTTCGCCTCGGCGTTCATCAAGTCGATGCGCGGGGGCGACGCGGACGCGGCCGTCTACTACCTCGCGGTGATGCTCGAAGGCGGGGAGGATGCGCGCTTCATCGCGCGGCGAATGGTGATCCTCGCGTCGGAGGATGTCGGCAACGCCGATCCGCAGGCGCTCGTCGTCGCGGTTGCCGCGGCGCACGCAGTCGAGCACGTCGGCCTACCGGAGGCACAGCTCAATCTCGCCCAGGCCGCGATCTACCTGGCGCGGGCGCCGAAGTCGAACGCCTCGGCCACCGCGATCTGGAAGGCGCGCCAAGACGTGCGTGAGCACGGCAACGCGCGCCCGCCGGCGATGCTCCGGAGCAGCAGCTATCGCGGCGCAGCGGCCCGCGGCCACGGCGAGGGTTACGTCTATCCGCACGACGACGCGGCCGGATTCGAGATTGAGTACCTGCCCGAGGAGCTCCGCGGCCGCCGCTACTACACGCCGTCTGGCAACGGCGAAGAGACGGACAACCCGGCGGAGCCACCAAGCTAGGATCGGCGAATGGCCTTGCACGTCGGCGACCAGGCTCCGGAGTTCGACCTCCAGATCACGCACGGTGAGCGCGTCCGCCTGTCCGACTTCCGCGGACGCAGCAACGTGTTGCTCGTTTTCCACCCGTACGCGTGGACGGCCGTCTGCACCGAAGAGGCGCTCGATCTGCAGGAGAACCTCGAGTCGTTCAAGGGCGCCGAGACCGAGTTGGTGTTCGTCTCGTGCGACACCTCGGCGGCGCGCCAGGCCTGGAAGGAATCGCTCGGGGCAGAGTTCACGTTCGCGTCGGACTTTTGGTCGCACGGCGCCGCGGCCAAGGCATACGGCGTATTCGACGAGAGCAGCGGCGCATCCGTCCGCGGGACGTTCCTGATCGACAAGGACGGCGCCGTGATCTGGTCGCTCGTGAACGATGCCAGCACGAGGCGCGACGACCTTGTGCCCGGGCCGCTCGGCGCGCTCGCTTCCGAGTGACGCTGGCCTCCAGCGAGTGGGGCAAGCCAGGCGCGCCGCGGGTCGTCTGCCTGCACGGTGTGACGGGGCACGGACTGCATTTTGCGCGCCTCGGCGAGAGGCTGGCGTCTCGCTTCCAGGTCATCGCGCCTGATCTTCTCGGTCACGGAGACTCGCGTCGCGAACCGCCCTGGTCGCTTGCTGCGCAGGTGGAGGATCTCTTCGACACGGTCGGCCGCGAACCGGCGATCTGCATCGGCCATTCGTTCGGTGCGCGCATCGCGATCGAGCTCGCCGCGGGCGAGCCTGGCTTCGCGCCCCGCCTCGTGCTGCTCGATCCGGCGATCTCGCTACCGCCGCAGGTTGCGCTCTTCGCGGCCGAGAACACGCGAGCAGAGCGCGCGTACAACTCCTTCGCCGAAGGCGTCGACCACCGCTACGAGGAGAGCGCGCTCCACTCCACCAACCGCACCGAGTTGGAGCACGAGCTCGAATCGCACCTCGTCCGCAGCGAGGACGGCCTGTGGCGCTACCGCTACTGCCAGTCAGCAGTGATCGCCTCGTACAGCGACCTGGCCACGGCGCCGCCGCCATTCGAGACGCTGCGAGTCCCCACGCTACTCGTCCTCGGAGCGCACTCCTATCTCACGTACGACCACCTGCTGGACGATCACCGCGCCGCGCTCGGCGATCTGCTGGAAGTCGTGACGGTCGACGCCGGCCACACCATCCTGCTCGACGCCTTCGACGAGACCGCCGCCGCGATCGAGGCCTTTCTCAGCTAGACCAAACCGATCGCGCCTCAACCGACGAAGTACGGTCGACCCGCTCCTCCCGAGCTGATCTTCCCGGACGGGGCTGGGGGGAGCGGGTCAGCCTTCGTAGTACTCGTCCGCGATCGACAGCACGTCGTCGAGAACGGCCAGGCCTTCTTCGGCCTCCTCGCGCGTCACGGTCAGCGGCGGCACGACCATCACGACGTTCCAATGCGCCATCAGATAGAGGCCGCGCTCGAGTGCTGCCTTCATGAGCCGCGCGACCGGAGCCGCCGCCTCGCCGCCGCCATTGAACGGGACGAGCATCTCGCGCGTCTCGCGATTCTTGACAAGCTCGAGACCGAAGAAACAGCCCATGCCGCGCACCTCGCCGATCGACGGATGCTTCGCCTGCAGACCCGCAAGCGCGCCCGCGAAATAGTCGCCCATCGCGGCCGCGTTCTCGACAATGCCTTCCTCCTGAAACGCCTCGATCGACGCAATGGCGGATGCGCACGCCAGCGGATGCCCTGCGTAGGTGAGCCCGCCGGGGAAGAAGCGGTCGCGCACCTGGTCGACGATCTCACCGCGCGCGATCATCGCGCCGAGCGGCACATAGCCCGAGTTGATCCCCTTCGCGACGCACAAGATGTCGGGCACGACATCCCAGTGCTCGCACGCGAACCACTTGCCGGTACGGCCGAACCCGGCCATCACCTCGTCGAGGATCAGCAGGATGCCGTGGCGATCGCAGACCTCGCGGATCGATTGCAGATAGCCGTCCGGCGGCACGATGATCCCGTTCGTCCCGGTCACGGTCTCGAGCATCACAGCGGCGACGGTGTGTGCGCCTTCGTACTGGAGGATCTCCTCGAAGTGTGGTGCGCCAGTACATACAGGGCACGGATCGGGGTGACCAGCCGGGCAGCGGTAGGTGTACGGATCGAACATGCGCACGACACCTGGCATGCCCGGCTCGGCCGGCCAGCGGCGCGGGTCGCCCGTGAGCGTGACGGCCCCGTTCGTCGCGCCGTGGTAGGAGCGGTAGCGGGCGATGATCTTGTCGCGTCCGGTGACCATGCGCGCGAGCTTCACGGCGTTCTCGTTCGCCTCCGCGCCGCCGTTTGTGAAAAACGAGACCGAGAGGTCGCCTGGCGTCACCTCGGCAAGCATGCGCCCGAGCGTGGAGCGCGACTCGTTCGCCATCGGCGGACCGATCGTGCAGAGCTGGTCGGCCTGATCTTTGATCGCCTGAATGATCTTCGGGTGCTGGTGCCCGATATTGACGTTGACGAGCTGCGACGCGAAGTCGAGGTAGCGCTTGCCGTCGTAGTCCCAGAAGTAGCGGCCTTCCGCGCCAGCGACCGCGATCGGGTTGATCGCGCTCTGCACCGACCAGGAGTAGAGGACGTGCTCCTTGGCGTCGGCGACGATCTGGGCGCCGAGTTCCGAGTTCACTTCGACTGCAGCCATGCGTCACGCTCCTCCGTCGTGGTCGAGTCGATCGTAGCGACGCGTGTCACACATCGGCGCAATGAGCAACCGCGAGGCATGCAGACACACTTGATGTGGAAACGCGCCGAGTCGAGCTCGATCATCGCTCCGGCTCCGGGCTTGACGTGGCGCTGTGGTGGGAGTGCCGCGAGAACCGGGCGGTCGTGTCCGTCGCCGGCAATCGTGCGGGTGAGTGGTCGAGCTCACGCGTGTGCTGGGCCGAGCACTCCACCGCCCCGCGCTCGTCCCCACGCTCGACCCGCCCACGTTCTTGTGCCGGCACCTCGCCGACGCATTGGCGGAAGCGCCCGGCTGAACCTGTCAACGTCTCGCCATGGCGACGATGGCCGATCTCGATGCGCTGGCTCTTGCCATGCCGGAGACGACGAACGAGGTTTTCGCCCGAAGGTCGACCGGCGTACGCGGTACACGGCAAGACGTTCGTCTGGCATCGCAGCCAGCGACCCGACGCGATCGACGCGGCGACGGGCGAGCGGCTCGACGATGTCCTCGTTTTCCATGTAGCCGATCTCGACGAGAAGGAGATCCTGCTCGCAGACGGCCGTGGCGTCTACTTCACGACGCCACACTTCAAGGGCTACCGCGCGGTGCTGGTGCAGATTCCGCAGCTGGCGCTACTCGACTGCGAGGAGCTCAGGGATCTAGTCGCCGAGGCGTGGCTCAGCCAGGCACCAAAGCGGGTAGCCAAAGCCTGGCTCGCGGAGCACGGGTAGGGCCCGGCTGCGCCATCAGCCGCCGGCAATCACCCGCCGGAGGCGGGTCGATTGGTTCGGAAGCGTCGCACCGTCTGTTGCACGGCGACTGCCGCTCCGACGCCGATCGCCGCGCCGGCGACATTGTGGCCGATGTCCAACACCGTGCAGACACCTGCGTCGACCAGCGTCTGCACCGCTTCCATCACGGCAGCAAACAAGGCAATGCACACGAGAGCCCCGACGGGTCGTCGGAATGCAAGCGTCGCGAACACGCCAAGCGGGACGTACAACAGAACGTTCAGCTTGGCCTCGTCGTCCCACCTGAGTAGATCGCCGTCTCCCACCACAGCGCAGGTCGAAATCCTGTCAAACGAGATGTGCGCCAGAGGGTTGCGGTCGAGCACACCGCCGCCGGCACGGCCGACCTGCAGCATTGCCACCGCAACCAGGAACGCCGAGAACAGCGTGAGGATGACATACCTCTGAGGAGCGCTCACGCGGCGATCTACGAGCCGGCCCACGAGAACGCTCACGAGTAGTCCCACGGCCATCGCGGCGATGACCCTGCCGTCGTCGAACAGACGATACGCGAGGTGGATCAGGCGCAGAGCGGGTCACCGACTCCGAACCTCGGGCCGAAGCTCAGCATGTTTCCGACGACCCAGCGGCAGCCAAGTCGCGGCCCCGCAAGCTACGCCGTCGCTACCGGGCGAAGCTGCTCGCCGAACTTCGCTCTCGCGACGTACTGGCCGAAGCCTGGCTCGACTCTCAGCTTGCCGTCCTCGGCCACCACAGTCCCGCGGACTAGCGTCGCCTCTACGTCGCCGACAACTTCCGTGCCTTCGTAGAGGTTGTAGTCCGACTTCGAGTGCTGACTTGCCGCCGTGATCGTTGTCCGCTTCGCGGGGTCGAAGATCACGATGTCCGCATCGGCGCCGACCGCGATCGTGCCCTTCCTCGGGTAGAGCCCGAAGAGCTTCGCCGGGTTCGTCGCCAGCAGCTCGACCATCCGATTCAAGGAGATTCGCCCCGCGCCGACGCCGAAATGATGGATCATCCGCAGCCTGTCCTCGAGGCCGGGGCCGCCGTTCGGGATCTTTGAGAAATCCTCGCGACCCATCGACTTCTGGCCGTCCCAGAGGAACGCACAGTGGTCAGTCGAGATCGCCGACAGCACGTCCGTACGCACCGCGTTCCACAAGATGTCCTGGTTCGCCTTCGCCCGCGGCGGCGGCGTGTAGACGTACTTCGCGCCCTCGAAATCGGGCCGCTCCAGGAACGTGAAGTCGACGAAGAAGTACTGCGTGCACGTCTCGCCCCACACATCCCAGCCTTTCTCTCGGGCGCGCGCGATCGGGTGCACCGCGTCCTCGCACGAGACATGGACGACATAGAGCGGGCAGCCCGCGACGTGCGCGAGCTGGATCGCACGGTTCGTCGCCTCGCCCTCGAGCTCGGGCGGACGCGTCAGCGCGTGGAAATGCGGCGCCGTGTTTCCCGCGGCCAGAGCCTGCTTCACGAGAACATCGATCGCATCACCGTTCTCGGCATGCACCATCACAAGCGCACCGGTCTTGGCCGCGACCTCCATCGTCTTGAAGAGCGTCTCGTCGTCGACCATCAGCGCGCCCTTGTAGGCCATGAACAGCTTGTACGACGTGACGCCCTGCTCCGGCAGCGACGCGAGCTCCTCGAGTGTGCCGCCGTCGACGAGATCCGTGACCGCGATGTGGTAGCCGTTGTCGATGATCGCCTTGCCGTCGCGCTTCGCGTGCCACGCGGCCAGCGCATCGCCAAACGACTGGCCCGGCGACTGGATGCAGAAATCGACGTGGCACGTCGTGCCACCGAACGCTGCCGCCGTGTGGCCCGAGGTCACGTCATCAACCGTCACCGTGCCGCCGAAGGGCATGTCCAGATGCGTGTGTGGGTCGATGCATCCGGGAAGGACGTACTTCCCTCTCGCGTCGATCACGCGGTCCGCGAACACGTCGAGAGACGACCCGATCAGCGTGATCTGCTCGTCCTCGACAAACACGTCGCCGACCACATCGTCAGCGGCGGTCACGATCCTGCCGCCCTTGATCAGAACCGACACGGACGCCTCCTCTCGACGCGGAGAAGGCTCCGGGGCACGCACGGCGCGCGCCCCGGAGCCAGAGCGATTCGGCTACTTGCCGCCGGCGGTCAGCTTGACGACCGACTTCTTGAAGCCCTTGCCGTAGACATCGACGCCTTGGGCCTTCAGCGCCGCCACGGCCTTCTTGGCGAGGTCCGACCGATACGCGGCCATCGTCGCCGGCTTCTTGATCACGCCGAACTTGTTGGCGATTGTCGCCGTATTCTTGAACGACGCGGGATCCATCACGCCGATGCCGAGCTTGTTCGGCCAGATCAGCGCGTTGACCTCGTTCATCTGCCACAGCTGATGCCCGTGTGGCAACGCCGTGCCCTGCGAGACGACGATGTTCGTGCACTCCGCAAGGTGGTCACGGCAGTACGCCCAGCCCTTGAACGATGCCTGCAGGAACTTCACCGCCGTTGCCTGGTTCGCGGCGGTCTTGATCCACGAGCCCTTGACGAAGACGGCGTCCTGCAACATCCCGGTGCCCTGATCGGACATCTTGAAGACCTTCAGGTCGCTCGGCTGGTAGAGCTTGCCGGTCTTCGGATTCTTCGACTCCAGCACCTGCGCGAGCTCGTTGTAGGTCATCGCCGATGCAGCGTCGATCTGGCGTTTGAGGAACGCGACCATGTCGAAGTTCTGCTTGACGAGCGTCACGTCTTTCTTCAAGTCGAGCCCGCACTTCGTCAGCGCGGCTTCCTGCTCGAACTCGTTGCCGAAGATCCAGACGCCGTACTTGTGCCCCTTCAGATCGCAGATCGACTTGTACCCCTTGTCCTTGAACGTCACCTCGGTCGTGCCGCTGCGGGTGTAGACCTGGCCGATGTTGACGAGGTCGTTGCCCGTGTCGCGGTTCGCCAGCAAGCTCGGTAGCCAGTCGATGCCGAACTCGGCCTGCCCGCCGAGCACGACTGTCTCCGGGACGACATCCGGGCCGCCGACCTTCAGATTTACGTCGAGGCCCGCGGCCTCGTAGTAGCCCTTCGCCTTCGCCGCGTAGTAGCCGGCGAACTGGGACTGCGTGACCCACTTCAGCTGCAGGGTCACCTTGGTCATGCTGGCCTTCTTCGAGTGCGTCCCGGCTACGCCGAGCGACACAAAGACCAGGGCCGCAATGACCACCGCGCTGATCGCAAAGCCGATCACACGCCGATTCTTCATGCAGGTTCCTCCCTCCGAGTTTTGTCGCGCCATCGTCTCACTCTCTGTGCTCCCGCGTCGAGGGGTGCCATCCGACGACAAGCCGCTCGGCGAGCGCGACCGAGCCGTAGAGGGCGATCCCGAGGATGCTCGCGACAAGAATCGCCGCCCACGCCGTCTCGTAGCGCGACAGCGCCACCGACGACTGGATCTGCACTCCGAGCGCGGTCGTCGAACCGCCGAAGTAGTCACCCACGACCGCGCCGATCATCGACAGCACGCACGCGACTTTCAGCGCCGTGAAGACAAACGGCAGGGAGGTTGGGATCCGCACGCGGCGGAAGATCTGGGCCTCGCTGGCCGCGTAGGAGCGCATTAGCTCCAGCGACTCCGGTCGCACCGACGTCAAGCCCCGCAAGGTATTGACCAGCACCGGGAAGAAGCAGAGAACCGCGGAGATCACGATCTTCGACCACGGGCTGAGGAGGCCGAACCACGCGTTCGTGATGGGCGCGAAGGCAATGATCGGGATCGCGTTGGCGGCGATCGCGTACGGTAGGACAGCGCGGCCGAGCGGTTTCCAGCGCGCTAGGACGAGCGCGCCGATGAACGCCGTCGAGCAGCCCAGGACGAAGCCGCCGAGCGCTTCCTTGAACGTGAACCAGCCTGCTGCAAAGAGCGAGCTGCGCTCGATCCAGAACGTGCTCATCACCGCCGAGAAGCGCGGGAGTAGAAAGCGCTGAACGTGCACGACATCGGGGAGAAGCCACTGCCACGCGACGAGGCCAAAGGCAAAGACGAGGGCGGCCGGGAGCCAATCCTGCGCGCGGCGGGAAAGCGCCGTGGCCGTCATGCGAGGTCGGCTCCGCCAGCGTGCAGCGCCTCGCGCACCTCGGTCACGAGCTCGAAGAATCTGGCCTCCTCGCGGGTCGCGGCCATGCGCGGTTGCGGCAGATCAATCGGCACGATGGCGCTCACCCGCCCCGGCCGCGCCGACATCACGACAACGCGCGTCGAGAGAAACACCGCCTCGGAAATCGAGTGCGTGACGAAGATCACCGTCGACTCGGTCTCGAGCCACAGCCGCAGCAGCTCGAGGTTCAGGCGCTCGCGGGTCATCTCGTCGAGGGCGCCGAACGGCTCGTCCATCAGCAGCAGCGCCGGCGAGAACGAGAAGGCGCGCGCGATCGACACGCGCTGCTGCATGCCGCCCGAGAGCTGCCACGGGTGGTGATCCTCGAAGCCGGCGAGATCGACGAGCTCGACCATCTCCTTAACACGTGCCACCCGACGAGCGCGATCCCAACCGAGCATCTCCAGCGGCAGCGCGATGTTCTTCGCCACGGTTCGCCAGTCGTAGAGCACCGGCGCCTGAAAGACGATGCCGTAGTCGCCGTCGAGGCGCGCGCGCCGGGCCGGCTTCCCGTTCACCTCGACCGAGCCGGCGGTTGGCTCGACGATGTCGCCGACGGCGCGAAGGAGCGTCGACTTGCCGCAGCCCGATGGGCCGATCAGCGAGACGAACTCGCGCTGACCGATCTCGAGCGAGATGTCGTCGAGCGCTGTGATGTCCGCCTTCGCGAACGTCTTGCTCAGGCCCGAGATGGAGACAACCGAGTCGCTCACGCGAGGTGCTCCGGCGCGCGCCTGACGGCGACTCGCTCGACTCCGAGGGCCACAAGAAAGAACGTAATCCCGAGCGCGGCCGCTACGAGGTTCGTCGCCCACAGGCTCTCGGGCGCAAGCGCGTAGTACTGGTTGAAGTTGATGATCGCGCCGCCGAGACCGTCGGGAATGGACGACGGCGCCTCACCAATGATCGCGCCCACGACACTCGCCGTTGCGGACACCTTGAACGCCGAGAACAAATACGGCATCGCCGAAGGCACGCGCAGCTTCCAGAGCACGGCCCAACGGCCTGCAGCATACGAATGCATCAGCTCGAGCGCGCGCGGGTCGGCCGACTGGAGCCCGCGAATCGTGTTGACGGTGACCGGGAAGAAGGTCAGGTACGCGGCGATCACGGCGACCCGCAGCCATGGTGCGGGCGTCCAGCCGGCGACCTGCATGTTGCCGAGCCCGACCACGACCATCGGCGCGATCGCGAGGATCGGGATTGTCTGCGACGCGACGACGTACGGCATCAGCCCGCGCTGGAGCACGCGGAACTGTGAGATCGCAACACCGAGTAGGAAGCCGACCGACGCGCCGACCGCGAACCCGACGACAGCCTCCTTCGCAGTGAAGACGGCGGAGTGGAAGAGCACGCTGATCAGCAGCGGCCCGCCGGTGCGCGACGGCTCGAACAGCTGCGCGACGATCGCATGGAGATGCGGCATCGTGATGTCGTCGACGGCAAACGGCCAGCCCCAGCCGGTCGCTATCCAGAGCCAGCGATAGCCTTCCCACAGTCCCCACAGCGCCGCGAGGACAAGAGCGAGAACGCCGCCGCGGGAGAGGGCCGAGCGGGTGGCGGCCGCCGCTTTCGCCCTGCCCGCAATCGTGGCTGCGATCGTCGACACGGGTGTTGCTTACCACACTGGCCATACCACTGGCCGCGACGGGATAGATTCGACTTGTGGGACTCGAGCCGCCACGCGTCGTCGCCCAGCTGCGCGAGTTGCAGCAGCTGACGGGCGACGAGAACGGCGCTCAGCGTGTCGCGTGGACGGAGACCTGGGATCGCGCTCGCGACTGGCTCGACGGGTTGCTCGCTGGATTGCCTTTGGAGCGTGAGCGCGACGAGGCGGGCAACGACTGGTGGACGTTGCGGGGCGACTCCGAACGCGCCGTGTTGATCGGCGGCCACATCGACTCGGTTCCGAGCGGCGGCTGGCTCGACGGCTGCCTCAATGTCGTCGCGGGCGCCGAGGTGTTGCGCCGCATCGCCGCCGCGGGGAAACCGCCCGTGACAATGCGGCTCGTCAACTGGGCCGACGAGGAAGGTGCTCGCTTCGGACGCTCGCTGTTCGGTTCGTCGGCGGCGGGCGGCTCGATGCGCGATCAAGACGAGCTCGGCCGGCTCGTCGATCGCGACGGCGTCGGGTTGCCCGAGGCGCTCGCCGCGAGCGGAATCGATCTCGCGCATGCGTCGGACGCGCAGGCTCAGCTCGCGAACGCGGCCGCCTATCTCGAGCTGCACATCGAACAGGGGCCGGTGCTCGAGTCGATGGACATCCCGCTCGGCGTCGTGCTGGGCACATTCGGCGTCGAGCGCTCGCGCTTCACCTGGCGCGGCCAGGCGGCGCACGCCGGCTCGACGCCGATGGACAAGCGCCGTGACGCGCTCGCCGGCGCCGCCAAGCTCGCTCTGCACATCCGCGAGATCGCAGCCGAAGTCGGTGGCGGCGCCGTCTGCACCTCGGGCGGTGTTGTCACGAAGCCGGGCATCGTCACGTCCGTCGTCGAGACGGCCGAGCAGCTGCTTGATCAGCGCCACCTCGGCGCTGCGTCGCTCGCGCGGCTGCTGGAGCTGGCGAGAAGCGCCGCCACACGATTCGCCGCCGAAGAGAACCTCGAGGTCGAGTGGGAGCGGATCTGGTCGATCGAGCCGATCCTGTTCGACGAGACGCTGATCGGCTTCTGCGACAACGCAATCGCCGAGGTCGCCGGTCGGTCGCACCGGCTCCCGAGCGGCCCGCTACACGACGCGGCCGAGGTCAGCCGGGCCGGCGTCCCGACCGTGATGATGTTCGTCCAGAGCCTCCGCGGGCTGTCCCACACCAAGCTCGAAGACACGCACGACGCGGATCTCGAGCTTGCCGTGCAGGCGTTCGATCGGCTCGCGTCGCGCACGATCGAGTGGGTCGCGGGCGGCGGCGGACGCTGAACCGCTCGACGCTCGCAGCGCTCGCCTTGGGTGCGGGCGTCACCTGGAACATCTCCAACGTCAATCCGGTGGCGGACTCGCTCGGCCCTCGCTACGGCGTGTCGCTCGCATCTGTCGGCCTGTTCACGACGGCGCTCTTTATCACTCACTTCCTCGTGCAGCTGCCAAGCGGGCGGGCCGCCGACCGCTTCGGTTCGCGGCGGATCGGCCTCGCTGCCGCCGGCTTCGTCGTCGTTGGGAACCTCGTCTGCCTGAGCGCACCGAATCCCGCGGTGGCGATCGTCGGCCGCGCGCTGGTCGGAATCGGCTCCGGCGGCGGGTTCGTCGCGGGCGCCGACTACATGCGCAGCGCGAACCCGTCGCCATTCCTCCAGGGCATCTACGGTGGCGCGACGATGGCCGGCGGCGGTCTCGCGATTGCGATCGTGCCGCAACTCGAGCCGTGGCTCGGCTGGCGCGCCGCGTATTGGACTGCGCTCGCAATCGCGGCGGCGGTCGCGGTTGCGCTCCTGGCGGCGCCCGCGGACACGGGACGCGCGGCGGTCGAGCGCCAGAAGGTCGCGGTCGACCGGCGTCTGCTGCGGCTAGCGGCGATCCACGCCGCGACGTTCGGGCTGAGCGTCGTCGCGGCCGACTGGGCGTACGAGCTGCTGACTCATCACGGCCACAGCCACCGGATCTCGGCGCTGATCGCCGCGCTCTTCCTCCTCGCCGGAATCGTCACGCGACCGCTCGGGGGCTATCTCGTGCTTCGCCAACCCGAGCGTGGCCGAGCGATCGTCGCGGTTGCCGTCATCGCCGGCTCGCTCGCGACGCTGCTCCTCGCGCTGCCACTACCACTCGTCGTACTGGGAATGGCCGCGCTGGTCGCCGGCCTGGCCGCCGGCTTACCGCTCGCCACCCTCTTCTCGAGGGCGCAGAACGTGCTCCCCGAAGCCCCCGCAGTCGCCGTCGCGGTTGTGAACGCGGGCGCGGTGCTGACAATCGTGGTCGGGATCCCTCTCGCCGGCCTCTCGTTCTCGCTGCCGGGCGACGGGAGAATCGGCTTCGCCGCGATCGCAGCTCTGTGGGCCACCGGCCTGCTCGCGCTTCGCTCAGCACCGCTCTGAAGTACGTTTCCAACGACGCGACCCGCGAGCAAGGAGATCGACATGCCGATGAGCTTTGGCGTCACCGTCCTGCCGGATCCGCCGTACCAGCGGCTCATCGAGTTGCTCGTCCTCGCCGAGTCGCACGGCTTCGAGTATGGCTGGACGTACGACTCGCACGTGCTTTGGCAGGAGTCGTTCCCGCTGCTGACGCTCGCGGCGCAGGCGACAACGACGATGAAGCTCGGCCACTGCGTGACGAACCCCGGCACGCGCGAGCCGACCGTCCTCGCGTCCGCCTACGCGACGCTGCACGACATCTCGAACGGCCGGATGGTGATGGGCATCGGCCGCGGCGATTCGGCGCGGCGCTACATCGGCCAGCAGCCCGTGAAGGTCGCCGAGTTCGAACATGCCCTGGCAATGATCCGCGAGTTCGCCAACGGCCGCGAGGTCAACTGGAACGAGAAGAATCTCCAGCTGAAGTGGGTGCGACCCGAGCTGCCCGAGATCCCGATCTGGGTCGCGGGCTACGGGCCGAAGGCGCTGGCTGTTGCTGGTCGGGTGGGCGATGGCGTGATCATCCAGCTCGCCGATCCGCAAATCGTGAGCTGGATCATGGACACGGCCCGCAAAGCGGCCGAGGAGGCGGGTCGCGATCCAGCCGCGCTGAAGTGCATCGTCTCGGCGCCGAGCCACATCTCGGACGACATCGCCGCCGCGCGCGACCAGGTGCGTTGGTTTCCGGCGATGGTCTCGAACCACGTGATGGATCTCGTCGAGCGCTACGGCTTCGATTCCGAGATCCCGCAGGCACTGACGGACTACGTTAAAGCGCGGAAATTCTACGACTACAACGACCATTCGCGGGTCGGCGCGAAGCACGGCGACTTCGTGACCGACGAGATCTGCGACCGCTTCTGCGTCCTCGGCACCCCCGAGCAAGCGACAGCGAAACTGCGCGAGCTGGAGGCGGTCGGCGTCGACCAGTTCAACATCTACCTGATGACCGAGGGCCAGGAAGAGGTCTTGCAGGCGTACGGCGACCAAATCATTCCGGGCTTCGCCGCGTGAGCGACCAGCTCGGGCTGTGGGAAAGCGTCGCCAGCGGCTGGGAGCGGCGGCGCGCGTTCGTCTGGGGCGTCTCGCACGAGGTCGGCGAGCGGCTCGTCGACGCGCTCGACCCGCAGCCGGGTGAGACGATCCTCGAGCTCGCGTGCGGGCCGGGCGACACCGGGTTCATGGCCGCAGCTCGGCTCGGCCCGGCTGGGCGGTTGATCTCGACGGACTTCTCGGCCGAGATGGTGGGGGCGGCGGAGCGACGCGCTCTGGAGCTCGGGCTCGGTAACGTCGAGCATCGGATCGTGGACGCGCAGGCGATCGGCCTGCCGGACTCGAGTGTCGACAGAGTTGTCTGCCGGTGGGGCTACATGCTGATGCCAGATCCGGCTCGCGCGCTCGGCGAGACGTGGCGCGTGCTTCGCCCGGGTGGCCGGCTCGCGTTCTCGATCTGGGCCGAGGCGCGCGCGAACCCGTGGGGCTCGGCGATCTGGCGGGCGGCGATCGAGCTCGGCTTCATTGGCCCGCCGGAGCCCGATGCGCCGGGGCCGTTCAGGCTCGGAGACGTGGATCGTGTTCACGCGCTCGTGGCCGGTGCCGGATTCGAGCCGGCCGAGGTCACGGATGTTCCGGTGGCGTGGCGCTACGCGGATTTCACCGAGTACTGGGCGGTGAGCAGGGATCTCTCCTCTTCACTCAACGCTCTGCTGCAGCAACTGACGGCGCAGGAGTTCGCGCAAGCGCAGGAGCGCGTGGAGACGATGCTGGCGCCGTATGTCACCGCAGCCGGGCTCGAGATTCCCGGGCTCACGCGGAACGTGCTGACACACAAATCGTAGGGGCGAGGCGGGCCTCGCCCCTACAGAATCGTCTTGCCGAGGGCGCTCGCCACGAGCTCGACGGCGAGCGCGGCGGTCGTGTTCTCGCGATCGAGGATCGGGTTCACCTCGACGACCTCGAGCGACGCGGCGAGGCCCGACTCGGCGACAAGCTCGAGCGCGAGGTGCGCCTCGCGGTAGGTGAGACCGCCACGAACGGGCGTCCCGACTCCGGGCGCCACTTCAGGGTCGAGCACGTCGAGGTCGAGCGATACGTGGACGAAGCCTGGGCCGGCGACGCGATCGAGCGCTTCGTGCATCGTCCGCTCGATCCCGATCCGGTCGATCTCGCTCATCGTGAACACGCGGATGTCTGCCTCGCGGACGAGCGCGCGCTCGGCTGGATCCAGCGAACGCGCACCGACGATCGCGATCCGGCCCGGGTCGAGCGCGGGGAACGCCAGCCGCGGATGCGCAAACCAGTCGCCGGCAAGTCCCGCGGCGGCCGCGAGCGGCATTCCGTGGACGTTGCCGCTCGGGCTCGTCTCGGGCCGGTTCAGGTCACCGTGAGCATCGATCCAAATCACGCCGCCTGTTGCGCCATGTGCAGCGGCGAGACCGCCGAGCGTGCCGAGCGCAACCGAGTGGTCGCCGCCAAGCACGAGCGGCCTGGCTCCGGAAGAGACCGCCTGGCGCACGTGATCCGCGACGAGCGCGCAGGACTCGAGGATCTCCCGCAGGTAGCGCATCCGCTCGTCCACAACCGCCGCGCCTTCCGGCAGCGTCGTCGCCACGTTCCCGTGATCGCTCACCGTGAAGCCGAGTTGCTGAAGCCGCTCTTCAAGACCCGCGTAGCGAATCGCCGACGGCCCCATATCGACGCCGCGACGGCCCTGGCCGAGGTCGAGGGCGGCGCCAATGATCGCGACAGTCTTCGACCCGGTCACGGGCCGAACGCTACTGGCTAGACTGCGACTCCGCGGCGAGGTAGCTCAGTTGGTAGAGCACACGGCTGAAAACCGTGGTGTCGCCGGTTCAAGTCCGGCTCTCGCCATTCCCTCGATCGCCAGTGCAGAACACGCACGCTAGGCGACCGGCTCGAGGGCCTTGGCGACGAGGTCTTCGAGGCTTGCCGTGGCCGCTGCGAGTTGGGCGCTAACGAGCTGCTCGGTTGGAAGCTCGGCCTCGAGGGCCTCGAGCGCCGGGCGTGCCGCGATGCCGTACGAGGGTGGGAGCTGCTCGTGGCCGAGTGCGAAGGTGAGCACCGTCGCCGCCTGCTCGGGCTCGCCCGTGGCGCGGAGCAGCGCGCCGACGCCGCTGAGCGCGAGCAGTTCGAGCGAGATCGCCGCCGAGGCGTGTGCCCGCGCGAGCGCCATGTGGAAGCTCGAGTTCGCCTCGTCGACGTCGCCGAGTGCGAGTGCGGCAAAGCCGATCCGGCAGAGGGACGCGATTGTGCCCCAACGGTGGTTGACCTCGCTGAACGCGTCGTGGCCGGCCCGACCGAGCCGCAAGGCCTCCTCGTACTCCCCCATGCCGTAGGCGCTGAGGCTCGCGCGGCTCAACGCGTAACCAGCGCCGCCGACGTCCCCGACACCGGCGAACAGCTCGTTCGCCTCTATGTGCAGGCGCATCGCGTCCGCGTAGCGCTCCTCGGAGTCGGCGAGGAGGCCGAGCTTGCTGAGGGCGTAGGCGACCAACTGCGGACTACCGAGAGTCTCCGCCCCCGCTCGGAACGCCTCGAAGGACGACCTTGCGCCCTCGAGATCGTCGAGCAGTAGCTGCACGAAGCCGAGCCACGAGAACGCCGCCAACTCCACCAGCCCGTCGCCGGCGGAGCGCGCCGTCGTGACGGCTTCCTCGAGGTAGTCCGCCGCCTCCGGATAGACGTCCCGATAGCACGCATTCGTCCCGAGGGCGAGGAGGCACGACCCGAGCTCCCTCGTCATGCCGAGCTCGCGGAGACGGGGGAGGCACTCGAGGGCGATCCGGTCGAGCTCCTCGTCGTAGCCGAGCGCGCTCCCGAGATAGGTGCGATACGCGACGGCAGCGAGCGATACCGGGGAGGCCAGATCGACGCCGCCCGCCTGCCCGCTCGTGTCGCCGGTCACGGAGACGAGGCGCTCGAACGTCTCGGCGCCGTCGAACCAGCTGTGTGCGAAGAAGAACTCGTTCATGCCCGCCAGCACGCCCCTCGCCTCGTCCTCCGTCCACGTGAGGACGGCCCACTCGGCCGCGACTCGCAGGTTGTCGAGCTCGCGCCGTAGCTCGTCGCGCGCCTGTGCCACGCCCTTGCTGAGGAGTGCGCTCCTTCGCTGGTCGAGCGCTCCGAGGTAGTGGCGGGCATGGCGCTCGCGGGTTGCTGAGAGCGCGTCCTGCGACTCAGCGACAAGCTTCTCGGCCGCGTATTGGCGCAGCAGCTCGTGAACTTCGTAGCGCCCGTAGTCCGAGCGTCGGACGAGCGATTTCGACACGAGGTCGGCGAGCACGCGTAGATCGGCTCCTGCGATCGCGGCGACCGCGTCCCGTCCAAAATCGCCGCGCAGTACCGAGAGCCGCGCGAGAGCTTCCTGCTGCTCGCCGGAGAGGAGCCTCCACGACTGATCGAACGCGGCGCGGAGGCTGCGATGACGTTCCGGAACGTCTCGCATCGAGGTGGCGAGGAAGTCGATGTTTTGCTCGATCTCATCTGCGATCTCCGCGCACGAGAGCATGGAGACCCACGAGGCAGCGAGCTCGACACCGAGCGGCAAGCCCTCGACCAACCGGCAGATGCGGCAAGCCTGATCGCGCTGGTCGCCGTCGTCGTCGAGCGAGAAGCTCGGCTCGACCTGCCGCGCGCGTTCGACGAAGAGGCGCAGCGCACCTGAGCCGCCGTTCCCGCTCTCCGAAAGGCCGAGGCCGTGGACGTCGAGCACCCATTCGCTCTGCACGTTCAGACGCTCACGCGACGTCGTCAGCAGCTCGACCCCGGGCGCACGCTCGATGATTTCCCCAAGCAGGTCGGCGCCGCCGACGAGATGCTCGAAGTTGTCGAGCACGAGCAGCGTCGACCGTTCTCTCAGATAGTCGAGGAGCTGGTCCTGCGCCGAGAAGCCACTGTGCGCGCCGTCGAGCGCGAACTGGATCGACTCGGCAACCGCCGGCGCCAAGAACTCCGCCGACGCCACCGAGACGAGCGGCACGAAATGCACGCCGTGCGGGTAGCGCTCGATCCGGCGTGCAGCGGCCTCGAGCGCAAGTCGCGTCTTGCCTGCGCCGCCCGGCCCGACGAGCGTGAGCAGGCGGCAGTCGGGATCCTCGAGCAGCCGGTCGATCTCGTCGAGCTCCGATGCTCGGCCAACGAACGACGTGCGTGGGGCCGGCAGGTTCTTCATCCCTGCCTCGATCGTCTTCAGCAGCGGGAAGTCGCACGGGAGCCCGTCGACCTCGAGCTGGTAGATGCGCTCCGGCGCGCTGAGATCCTTGAGTCGGTGCACTCCCAGGTCGCGGACGTCAGCGTCCACGAGCGCACGGGTCGTCTGCGACAGGAGCACCTGGCCGCCGTGGCCGACGGCGGCTATCCGTGCGCCCTTGTGCACGTCGAGGCCGACGTATCCCTCCTCGGTCAGCCGCGGCTCGCCTGTGTGGAGGCCCATTCGCACCTGGATCGGCCCGCCGGCGAGCGCACGCTGAGCGTCGATGCTGGCTGCGACCGCGTCCGAGGGACGGGCGAACGCGACGAAGAACGCGTCTCCCTGTGTGTCGACCTCGACGCCGTCGTGACCCTGGAAGCTCGCGCGCAGTAGCCGACGGTGCTCGTGGAGCGCGTCTGCATACGCGTTACCGAGCTCGTGCAGGAGCCTCGTGGAGCCCTCCACGTCTGTGAAGAGCAGCGTCACGAGTCCCGTGGGGAGCGTGGTCGGCACCACTGGCATGATGGACTGCTGGTGAGCGGGTGTCCAACGGTGAGGCCGCTGCGTTACGCTCGACGCGTGCCCCTCTGTCAGGCCTGCGGCGAGGAGAGCCCGGACGGGTTCCGTTTCTGCGGCGCGTGCGGCGCGGCGTTCGGGCCGGTGGCCGCGGCGCGGGAGGTGCGGAAGGTCGTCACCGTCGTCTTCTGCGACGTGAGCGGCTCGACGGCACTCGGGGAACGACTCGACCCGGAG
>JANYJX010000041.1 GCA_025358355.1 Actinomycetes bacterium
TATGGGTGGCAAAGGGACGCTGTATGTCCAGTTCTGGAGCAGACTGCTGGAACGAGTAGACGCCGAGCATCCGGACTGGACACGTTCACAGCGTGCCGTACCCCACAGCTGGATCGCCATGAAGGCTCCAGTCAAAGGGTGCAAGATCGGCCTAGTGTTCGCGCAGCGTCACCGTCTTCGTCACGAGCTGTACATCGACACAGGTGACTCTGATCGAAACATGGAGCTGTTCTCATATCTCCGCGATCGGCAGGATCAGATTGAGGCCGCGTACGGGCGCCCACTTGCGTGGGAAGAACTCCCCAATCGTCGTGCCTGCCGAATCTCCGACTACAAGGACGACTGCAATATCGCTGACGAGGCAAGCTACGACGAGTACATCGACTGGTTCCTCGATGCGGGAACACGCCTACGACGTGCACTGAGCGTGGTCGCGCTGCCTCTCTGACCGACGGCTGACAGGGAGACACGTTGCAGGTACGCGGGATTGGATTTGTCGGCACGCATACGCCTGAGCGCCCGGCTATGAGCGCGTTCGCCCGAAACGTGCTCGGGCTTGCGCCTGTTCCTGTCGACGGGTCGACCGCGGACATGTTCTCGCTGCCGAACGGCGATGTCTTCGCGGTCGCGTCGCTCCACGAAGGAGACAGTGTGGCCGAGCGCACGGTTGGCTTCCTCATCGACGATCTCGCCACGGCGGTCGACGAGCTGCACACCGCCGGGATCGAGACGGACGGAATCATGGAGAACGATCGCTACCGCTACACGCACTTCCGCGCCCCGGACGGGCGGCTCTACGAGCTCGTCGAGGAGATCACAGAGAGCTGAATCCGTCGCGGGACGAACCCTGCGACCAGGCCGGCGGCGGTTGCGGCCATGTGACGGCGCAGCGGCGGAATGCGCGTGAGCGTCGGCAACGCGACATCCCGCAGCAGTCCGAACGCGGCGCCGCGCGACTGGAAGAACGGGCTGAGCGCGAACGTCACCAGGGCGTAGTAGCGGAGCTGGGCGCGGCGGCGCTCGGCATACGCGGGGAGCGCCTGCGCCACCGTCGGCGCCGCGGCGAGCGCGGCGGCGAGCTCCCAGGCGTCGATCAGAGCCAGATTCACGCCTTGCCCGAGGTGGGGGCTCATCGCGTGCGCAGCGTCGCCGATCAGGACGACCCGACCCGTGAACGGTCGGCGCAGCTGCACGTGCCGGTAGCTCGTGACGCTGAGGTCGTCGAAGCCGCGGACGTGCTCGATCACCTCGGCTGCGTCGGGGAGCAGATCGACGACGCGGGCGCGCCAGCGGTCGAACCCGGCCGCGCGGATCGCGTCGAGCTCCGCTAGGCGCACGCTCGCAAAGAAGTTGCAGCGGCCAGCACCGAGTGGCAGGAGCCCGATCAGCTCGCGGCTGCCGTGGACGGCCTGCTCCAACCTCCCAGCGACGCTCGTCGTCCGCCCGATCGTCCAGAGAGCGCCATAGGCGTAGTCGTGCCTGAAGCGGACGAGCTCCGGCCGCAGCGCCGACGCCGAACCGTTAGCCACAACGATCAGGTCGAACGGTCCTCGGCGCTCGCGGTCGGCGAAAACAAGCGAATCGCCGGCGATCTCCGTGACGTCGCAGCCAGGCTCGACGGCGACGCCCGCAGCGGCGGCGAACCGGACGAGGGCGGCGTGGAGCGTCGAGCGGTGGACGCCGAGCGCGTGCAGCCCCGACCCCGCAGCCGCATACGGCAGATCGAGCACCACGCGCTCGCTGCGTGTCCGCGCAACGAGCCGCTCGATCGGCTCTGCGTCTGTCACGATCTCGTCGAGGCGGCCGAGCCGTTCGAGTACGAGCTGTCCTGAAGGCTGCAGCAGAAGCCCCGCTCCAACCGGCCGGATCTCGCCAGCGCGCTCGAAAAGCGTGACCTCATGACCCTGCTGCGAGAGCAACCCCGCCGCGGTCGTCCCTGCAACGCCGGCGCCGACGACCCCGACTCGCAGCCGGTCGGTCAGCGCGAGATCTCGGCTGCGGCGCCGTGCATCTTCCGGAAGCGCGGGACGATGTCGAGCACGCTCTCCCGAGCGCAGTACGCGATGTCGGCTTCGAGCTCCGAGCCGTTGTTGATCAGGTTCTGGCCGCTGCGCGACTGGCGGAGCGCTTCCTCCGCCGTCGCGTACGAGCCTGCGAGCCGCACCGCTGCTTCCGCCGCGTCACTTCGATCGCACGCAAGACCCTTCGCAATCCGCCCGGCGACGTAGGCGTCGTCGAGCGCGAACGATCCCTTCACGCCGGCGCAGAAGATCGCGACGTCCTCCCCATACGCGCGCGCCGCCTCGGTTACGGCCGCGAGGTTCAGGAGCGACGCGATCAGCACCCGCTCGCAACGCTCCGCCGCAGTGACGATCGCGCGCGTCCCGTTCGTCGTGGACATCGCCAGAACAGCCGACCGCGGATCGAGGTACTCACGCGGCGAGTTACCGAGATCGAACCCCTCGATCCGCAGGCCGAGTCGCTCACCACCTAGCGTCACGCCCGCGATCTCGTCCCGCAAGGCACGTGCTTCCTCGACCTCGGCGGCGCACAGCACCCGCTCGTATCCCGACGCGAGCGCCTGACAGATCGTCGACGTCGCCCTGATCACGTCGACGACGATGCCGGTGGGGGCCGAAGCGGACTCGTCCGGAGTGAACGCGACGTGGACGTGCACGCCGGTACGCTAGCCGCCGTGGACGAGCCGCTTCACTGCTATCGGCATCCGAACCGGGAGACGCGCCTCGCGTGCTCCGAGTGCGGCCGCCCGATCTGCACCGAGTGCATGCACCACGCGCCGGTCGGGATCCGCTGCCCCGAGCACGCGAACGTCGGCACAGTCAAGCCGAGCGCAGCACGAACCGTGCGCCAGGTGAAGGGGAACATCACGCGTCACGCGGCCCCGGTGACCGCGACCCTCGTCGGGATCAACGTGCTCGTCTTCCTGGTCACAGTGGCACAGGGCGGTGGACTGAATCAGCCCGGCGGGAATGTCTACATCCAAGGGTTGCTCTACGGCAACGGTGTCGCTCAGGGCGACTACTGGCGGTTGTTCACCGTGATGTTCCTCCACGCCGGCGTTGTGCACATCGGGTTCAACATGTTCGCGCTCTGGTGGCTCGGGTCGATCGTGGAGCAGCTGATCGGGCCGGTCCGCTTCCTGCTCGTGTATCTCACATCCGGGCTCGCCGGCTCGGCGGGTGCGCTGCTCCTCACCAACCCGAACGTCCCGACCGTTGGCGCCTCCGGTGCGATCTTCGGGATCCTGGGCGCGCTGCTCATCCTCGAGTTCATGCAGACCGGATCCCTCGCAGGGCAGGCGATGACGATGATCGTGATCAATCTCGCGTTGACCGTAGCCATCCCCGGCATCTCGATCGGCGGACACCTCGGGGGGCTCGTGGGCGGGATCGTGGGGACGTTCGCGCTCGCGAAGACGCGCAACATCCGCCCGCGCTGGATCGGGCCCGCGATCGTCGTCGGTGTCGGCGTGGTGAGCGTCGCTCTCGCGATCGCCCGTGCCAAGGGAACGATCTAGCTCTCGACCGGCTTGACGATTGCGCTCACGCCCTCGAGCGCGAGCACTTCGACGGTCGTGCCCACTTCGATGCTGAGGGTGGAATCGCTCTCGCCGCTCGCCGTCCAGAACTCCGTCCCGATCTTGACCTGACCGCGTCCACCGGGACTCGGCGGAATCGCAACGGTGACGATCGCGTGCCGGCCGACGATGTTCTGCGCGCCCGACTGGATGAGTGGCGTCCGGCCGAGCGCCGCCCGCAGCGGCCGGCGCGTGAGTAGCAGGCTGAGCACCGCGACGCCGATGAACACGATCACCTGGATGCCGAACCCGGCTCCGAACGCCGCCGCGATCGCCGCGCACACGGCGCCGAGTGCGACGTAGACCGCGACGAACGCGAGCGTGAACGTCTCGATCCCGAGCAGGACGAGCGCACCGACGAGCCAGACGGTGATCTCGGCGCCGTGCGACGACATCAGTTCTTCTTCTCGCCGGAGCCTTCGGTGCCGGCCGCGTCGCGCCCGGCCTGGAAACCGGCGCCGAGCGCCGAGATCGCGCCCATCGCGGCTGTCGCATCCGACGGCACGATCATCAGCGTGACGCCCTCGCCGTCAGCGAGCTTCGGCAGCGCCTGGATGTACTGGTACGTGAGCAGGTCGCGCGTGGGGTTGCCCTCGTGGATCGCGTTGAAGACAGTGATCGTCGCTTCACCCTCACCCTGGGCGCGGAGGATCTTCGACTGCCGCTCGCCCTCGGCGGTGAGGATCGTCGCCTGCTTCTGCCCTTCGGCCTCGAGGATCTGCGCCTGCTTGACGCCCTCGGCGGTGAGGATCGTCGCGCGCTTGTCGCGCTCGGCGCGCATCTGCTTCTCCATCGCCTCCTGAATCGAACCGGGCGGATCGATCGATTTCAGTTCGATCCGGTTGACGCGGATTCCCCAGCGCTCGGTTGCCTCGTCGAGCACGATCCGCAGGTCGGCGTTGATCTTGTCGCGCGACGTCAGCGCCTCTTCGAGCGAGAGCGAACCGATGACGTTGCGCAGCGTCGTCACGGTGAGCTGCTCGACCGCAAGCAGGAGATTCGCCACCTCGTACGTCGCGCGGAACGCGTCCGTGATCGTGAAGTAGAAGACGGTGTCGATCGAGATGGTGACGTTGTCCCGCGTGATCACTGGTTGCGGCGGGAACGTCACGACTTGCTCGCGCAGGTCGACGTACGGGCGGCGTAGGCGATCGACGAACGGGAACAGGAAGTGCAGGCCCGGCTCGAGCGTGCGGCTGTAGCGGCCGAGGCGCTCGACGACACCGGCGCGCGCCTGCGGCACGATCCGAACCGCCTGCACGAGCACGACCAGAACGAACAGCAGCAGAACGCCAGCGATGATCAGTGCGGCAATGTTGCCGGACATGCAAGGCTCCTAAGTCTCGACGACGCCTGCGACTGTAGTCCACACGGGGCGGGCTGCGCAGTGGGCGTTTAGCCGCCGGCGACTGCTGCTTTGACGCCTCGTTCGGCCAGCGCGGCTTGCGCTGCCGCCAGGCGGGCGAGCGGCACGCGGTACGGCGAGCAGCTCACGTAGTCGAGACCGAGGCCGTGGCAGAACGCGACCGACTTCGGCTCGCCGCCGTGCTCGCCACAGATCCCCATTTTCAGGCCCGGCTTCTCGCCGCGGCCGCGCTCGATCGCGATGCGCATCAGATCGCCGACACCGGACTGGTCGATCGTCTCGAACGGATCGTGCTCGAGCACGCCGCTCTCCAGGTAGTGCGCCAGGAACCGGCCGGCGTCGTCACGCGACAGGCCGAGCGCCGTCTGCGTGAGGTCGTTCGTGCCGAAGGAGAAGAAGTCGGCTTGACGCGCGATCTCGTCCGCGCGCACGCACGCCCGCGGCAGCTCGATCATCGTGCCGATCGAGAACGCGATGTCCGGCGCCTCCTCCAGCACAACCCGCTCGGTGAGCTCCCGCAGCCGGCGCAGCTCTTCCTCGAAGGCGACGAGCGGATGCATGATCTCGACCAGCGGCACCTCGCCACTCCGCGCCCGCACCGCCACCGCCGCCCGCGCGATCGCGCGCACCTGCATCTCGTAGATCTCCGGGTAGAACAGGCCGAGTCGTGCGGCCCGGAAGCCGAGCATCGGGTTCGCCTCCTGCAGCGAGTGCACGCGCTCTCGGGTCGGTTCGTCCTCGACTTCGTCGAGCGACGGGAGAAACTCGTGCAGCGGCCAGTCGAGTAGGCGAATCGTCACCGGGAAGCCGCGCATCGCTTCGAAGATCCCTTCGAAATCGCCCTGCTGGATCGGCAGCAGTCGGTCGAGGGCGGCGCGGCGGCCGGCCTCGTCGCACGCCAGGATCATCTCGCGCATCAGCTCGAGCCGGCCTTCGTCCTGGAACATGTGCTCGGTGCGGCACAGGCCGATGCCTTCGGCGCCGAACTCGCGCGCCTTGGCCGCATCGGCCGGCGAATCGGCGTTCGTGCGCACGCGCAGCCGCCGGATCTCGTCGGCGAAGCCGAGGATGCGCGTGAAATCGTCGTTCAGGCGCGGCGGCACGACCGGCACGGCGCCAAGCATCACCTCGCCCGTCGCGCCATTGATCGTGATCAGGTCGCCTTCACGCAGCGAATGGCCGGCGATCTCGACCGTGCGCGCATTCGTATCGACGGTGAGCGCCTCGCAGCCAGTGACGCACGGCTTTCCCATACCGCGCGCGACGACCGCGGCATGCGAGGTGAGGCCGCCGTGCGCGGTGAGAATTCCTCGCGCGTGGAGCATGCCGTGGAAGTCGTCCGGTGTCGTCTCCCAGCGCACGAGCACCACCGCCTCGCCGGCTTTGCCTCGCGCCTCGGCGGTGTCGGCGTCGAGGACGATCGCCCCCGACGCAGCGCCCGGCGACGCGTTCAAGCCCTTCGCAATCACCTCGACGGGCGCGTCCGGATCGATCATCGGATGCAGCAGCTGGTCGAGCTGGCTTGGATCGATGCGCGCGACCGCCTCCTCGGACGAGATCACGCCCTCGTCGACCATGTCGACGGCGATCTTGAGCGCCGCAGCGGCGGTGCGCTTCGCCGTCCGCGTCTGCAGGAGATAGAGCCGGCCGTCCTCGACCGTGAACTCGACATCCTGCGCGTCGCGGTAGTGCTGCTCGAGGCGGCGCAACGTGTCGAGCAGCTGCTCGTACGCAACAGGCAGCTCCTCCCGCATCTGCTCGATCGGCTGCGGTGTACGGATCCCCGCGACGACATCCTCGCCCTGCGCGTTCGCGAGGAACTCGCCGTAGAGCCGCGCCTCGCCGGTCGACGGATCGCGCGTGAAGCAGACGCCCGTGCCCGACCCAGCTCCCTTGTTGCCAAAGACCATCTGGACAATGTTCACGGCGGTGCCGATGTCGTCCGGGATCTCGTACGTGCGCCGGTAGACCTGCGCGCGGGGCGAGTGCCACGAGTCGAAGACAGCCCGCGTGGCGCGGCGCAGCTGCTCGGCCGCGTCCTGTGGGAAGGTCGAGCCGGTCTCCTCCTCGTAGATCCGGCCGAAGCTCACAATCAGCTCGCGTAACTCGTCAGGGCCGAGATCGACATCCTGCCGTGCGCCGGCTCGCGTCTTGAGATCGACGAGCGTCTGCTCGAAGCGATGGCCGGGAACACCGTCGACGACCTCGCCGTACATCTGGATCAGCCGGCGGTACGAGTCGTAGGCGAAGCGCGGGTTGCCCGTCGATGCCGCGAGCCCCTCGACCGCGGTGTCGCTGAGCCCGAGGTTGAGGATCGTGTCCATCATCCCGGGCATCGAGACGGCGGCGCCAGAGCGCACGGAGACGAGCAGTGGATCGACCGGGTCGCCGAAGCGCTTGCCGGAGCGCTGCTCGAGCGCCGTGATGTGCGCCGCAACCTCGGCGTCGAGGCCGTCAGGCACCGTGCCTCCGGCGCTGAGGTATGCGCGGCAGGCGTCAGTCGTGATCGTGAAGCCGGCCGGAACGGGCACGCCGAGTGCGGTCATCTCCGTCAGGCCGACGCCTTTCCCCCCGAGGAGCTCCCTGCCTCCCCCCGAGTCCTCGTCGAAGTCATAGACGAAACGCACGCCCGCCAAGCCGCGGATCAAAGCACACGGCGTGAGGTAGTGACGAAACGCCGCCGGTCGCTCATGATGAGCCGGGGAAGTTCACGGGGGAGGTTCGGGGGAAATGATCAGGGTTGGGTTGTTGCTAGGCCTGAGCGTGCTGAGCGCGTTTGTGCCCGGCGTGCCTGGCGGCATGGCTGTGTCGATGATCCTCGCCAGCGTCGCGGGATACGGCTCGGTTCGCTTCCACGACGCGGCCGACACGCTCGCGTTTGCGGGGCACCCAGAGGCCGGTTCGACGCTCCGTGTCGCGCGGTTCTGCGACGACCTGGCTGTTGCGCTCTGCGTGCTTGCGCTGCTGTACGCCGTTCATCCGTTCTGAGTGCGAGACTTGCCAGGTGGCAGGACGAATCCTCGCGTGTGGTGGCGCTGGCGACTTCACGGCGTTCCTGCTGGAGCTGAGCGGTCGAACCCGACCACGCTTCTGTTGCCTACCCACCGCGAGCGCGGATGACCCGGCACACATCGTCGGCTTCTATCAACGCGTGCTGGCGCACGACTGCGATCCGTTCCACGTCGAGCTGTTCGGGACGCCGCAGCAGCCGGCCGAGCGCGTCGCCGCGGCCGACATCGTGTGGGTCGGCGGCGGCAACACGGCGAACATGCTCGCAATCTGGCGGCTGCACGGGATCGACCTCGCGCTGCGTGCGGCGTGGGAACGCGGCGCTGTGCTCGCGGGTGCGAGCGCCGGCGGCAACTGCTGGTTCCAGGGCAACGTCACCGATTCGTTCGGCCCGCAACTCGCCGCACTCGCCGATGGGCTCGGGATGCTCGGCGGCAGCTTCTGCCCTCACTACGACTCGGAGAAACTGCGCCGTCCGACCTACCGACAGCTCGTGGCGGACGGTTCGCTGCCGCCGGGAATCGCGTGCGACGACTTTGCGGCGGCGCTGTACGACGGGACAGAGCTGACCGAGATCGTGACACTGCGCGCCAGCGCGGGCGGGTATCGCGTCACAGCGGACGGTGAGGAGCCACTCCTCGCCCGTTTGCTCTAGCGCATGAAGCGCGTCGTCGTCATCTCGTCGGCGAGCGGTGCCGGCAAGACGACGCTGGCGTTGGCGCTCGCGCGCCGGCTGAACGCTCCCTGCCACGAGCTCGACGCGCTCAACCACGGCCCTGCGTGGACCGAGGCGACTCCCGACGAGCTACGGGCCGCCGTCGAGCCGCTCATCGCCACGGAGCGCTGGGTCCTCGACGGCGCGTAACGCGGCAAGCTCGGCGATCTCGTCTTCGCCGCCGCAGACACCGTCGTGTGGCTCGACCTGCCTCTTCGCACGTGGCTGCCGCGACTCGTGCGTCGAACGACACGACGCGTCGTCCGACGCGAGGAGCTGTGGAACGGCAATCGCGAGACGCTGCGCGACGCGATCTGGGGCCGCGACGCGCTGATCCCGTTCGCGCTGCGGAACTTCCCGCGTCGCCGACGCCGCTACCCGGCCGAGCTGGCTGCCTTCCCCGTCGTCCGCCTGCGCTCCAGCCGCGAAGTCGAACGCTCGCTCGCCCAGATTCCGACGCAGGAGTAGAGTCGAGACGGTCTACGAGGAGGAGCCCGGTGGCGTTCGAAGAGCTCAAGCAACGTCAGAGCACCGTGTGGAGCAGTGGCGCGTTCGAGAAGGTCGCGGCGTCGATCGGAGATGTCCACCAGGCCGTCGTGGATGGCCTCCACCCCGCGCCCGGCGACGAGTGGCTCGACGCGGCGTGCGGCACCGGGGAGCTGTCGTTCCTCGCCGCGGCTGCCGGCGCGCATGTCACCGGGATGGACTTCGCGGACACGCTCGTCGCGACCGCGCGCCGGCAGGCCGCGGAGCGCGGACTGCACATCCACTTCGATGTCGGGGATGTCGAGGCGATGCCGTACGGCGACGATCAGTTCGACATCGTCTCGTCGACATTCGGTGTCATGTTCGCGCCGAACCACGCTGCTGCGGCCGGCGAGCTCGCGCGGGTCGTTCGGCCCGGTGGGCGGCTCGGCCTCGCCTGCTGGACGCCGGATGGTGGCGCCGGCCAGATGTTCAAGGTACTCGTCCAGTTCCAGCCACCGCCCCCGGAAGGCGCCGGTAACCCCGTCGCGTGGGGCAACGAGGCGCATGTGCGCGAGCTGCTGGGCGACGCGTTCGAGCTCGAGGTCGAAGAGCAAACAAGCACCCATCGCGAGCCCTCCGGCGAGGCGTACTGGGATTACATGGTCTCCGGCTTCGGGCCACTGAAGACGCTTGCCGAATCACTCGACGACAGCCGCCGCGCAGAGCTGTCGCAGGCGTGGCTCGACTTCGCGGAGACCATGCGCGAAGGCAACGAGATCGTCCACCGGCGCCAATACCTGCTCATCCTCGGGACGCGGCGCTAGCAGCTCGAAGCCCGCGGACGCTCGGCATCGTGAGCACCACGAGCGTCACGCCCGCGTTCACGGCAGCGGAGAGATAGAGCGCGCCGGCGACGCCGACGAGCTGTGATAGCGGACCGATGAGCACGTAGCCGAGCGGATTGAAGATCACCGAGCCAAACCAGTCGAACGAGCTGATCCGCGAGATCAAGTGCTCGGGGATCTGCTCCTGCAGCGTCGAGAACCACACCGCGCCCCCCAGCGACAGGCAAACGCCGTTCGCAAAGGCGACACACGAGATCGCCCACACCGGCGCCGCGAGCCCGAGCATCAGCAGGAGTACCGCCATCGGCAACGCCAGAACGAGGCACGCGACGAGCGGCCGACGGAACCGGATGCGCAACGCGAGCGCGCCGCCGACGAACGCGCCCGCCGTCTCAACCGCGAGGATCGCGCCCCACGCGACCGAGCCGCCAAGGTGCTTCTTCGCGACGTACGGGCCGAGGACGAGCAGCGCCGGGAACGTCGCTAGCTGGAAGATCCCGAACGAGGCGACCATGGCGACGACCCAGCGCCGGCTGACGAACTCTCTCCAGCCCTCGCGGAAATCGGCGAGCACCGACGCGCCCGCGGCTCGCGCGGCCGGCGGGATCCGGATGCCGAGAAGGAACATTGCGCTGACGCCAAACGTCGCCGCGTCGACCATCAGCGCCCAGCCCGGATTGATGGCGGCGACAAGCACGCCTCCGACCGCGGCGCCGGCGATGCCGATTGCGCTGTTCGACAGACCCAGGAGCGCATTTGCCTGCTGGAGACGACCTGCGCTGACGATCTGAGGGACAAGCCCCTGATACGCGGGTCGGCCGAACGCGTTCGCGCCGCCGTACACGATCTGGACAACTGCGACGGCGACGACACTCGCGTGCCCGCTGAGGAGCAGCGCGGCGGTGACTGCTTGCGCGAAACACCGAACCGTGTCGGACCCAACGAGGACGAGTGCGCGCGGCAGGCGGTCAGCCCAGACGCCGCCGAGCAGGACCAGCACGACCATCGGCACCTCGCGAGCCCCGATCACGTAGCCGAGATCGGCCCGGCTCCCGATGTGGAGCACGGCAAAGGCGAGCGCGATGTCGGCCATCGAACCGCCGAACACCGACACCGTCCGCGAGCCGAACAACAGTCGAAAGCGTCGCTCCCGCAGAGCGCCGAACGCCTCCGGCAGCGGCATCACCCTCGCGCGCGCGACCGCTGCTCGGCGAGCCACGCGGCGGCGCGCAGCCCCATCCAGAACGGCGTCAGGATCACGTAGAAGAGGACATCAGCTACCACCATCAGCGACCACCAGAGCGCCCAGTAGCGGAGCGGCACCGAGCCCTTCTCGGCGAGATCGCGCTTCATGTACTGACCAGTCCGCGGCGGCGCTCGGCGACCAGACGGATGATCCGCATCGCTGTCTCCTCGACCGAGAGCTCCGAGACGTCGAGCACCGGGCAGCCGAGCCGGCGATGGATTCCCGTGGCCTGCTCGAGCTCCTCGTAGATCCGCTCGAGATCCGAGTACAGGCGGTTCGGCGCGCCCATGCTGCGCACGCGCTCGACGCGGATATCGGCGAGCCGCGCCGGGTCGATCGTGAGTCCGACGATCTTCGCCGGGTCGATCTCGAACAGCTCTGGCGGCGGCTCCACACCCATCACGATCGGCACGTTCGAAACCTTGTGACCGAGATAGCCGAGGTAGATCGAGAGCGGTGTCTTCGAGGTGCGCGAGACGCCCACGAGCACAACATCCGCCTCATCGAGCCCGCCCACGCCGTCGTCGTACTTGACCGCGAACTCGATCGCCTCGATCCGCCGGAAGTAGGTGTCGTCGAGCGGTGCGCGGGCGCCCGGCTCCATCGTGGCCGCGACGCCGGCGACGCGCGAGATCGAGTCGATCGGGTGGCCGAGTAGGTCGCAGTAGTGGATGCGCGCCCGACGGCAGAGCTGGCGCATCGTCGCTCGCAGCCCCGGCTCGACAAGCGTGTAAACCATCACGGCGGGCCTCCCGCGCGCTTCTGCACAGGCCAGCTGGAGATCGTCGACGGTCTCGCAACGTGGGTGGCGCACGAGCTGGAACTCCTGGCCCGGGAACTGCGCTTCGAGTGCGAGCACGAGCCGTGTTGCTGTCTCGCCGGTGGAGTCCGACACGACGTGGAGCTCGACCGGCTGGCGTGCGTCGCTCACGCGCGGAGGCTACAGGGTCGCCTCGCCGTAGTATCGAGCGGGTGCTGCCGGTCTCGCTCGCCGACGTCGAAGCCGCCGCGGAGCGGATCGCGGGTGTCGCCGTGCGGACGCCGCTGCTTCGGCTGCCGCTCGACGCCGACATCTACATCAAGCCGGAGAGCCTGCAGCGGACCGGGTCGTTCAAGTTTCGTGGCGCGTACAACGCGCTCGCGTCTGTCCCGCGAGAGCGGATCGCAGCCGGCGTTGTGGCCGATTCGAGCGGGAACCATGCGCAGGGCGTCGCTGCCGCGGCGGCGCTGCTAGGTGTCTCGGCCACGATCGTGATGCCCGAGAACGCGGCTCCGGTGAAGGTCGAGCGGACAGCTGCGTGGGGCGCCGAAATCGTGCGCTGCGGCAACTCCACCGACGAGCGGCAGGCCGTTGCAGCCCAGATCTGCGCGGAGCGCGGGCTCGAGTACGTGCCGCCGTTCGACGACGTGCGAATCATCGCCGGTCAAGGGACGGTCGGGCTCGAGCTGGTCGCCGATCTCCCAGCGGTCGAGACCGTCGTCGTGTGCGTCGGCGGCGGCGGGTTGATCTCCGGCGTTGCGACAGCAGTGAAGGCGCTGCGACCCGATGTGCGCGTCGTCGGTGTCGAGCCCGAATGGGCAGCGGATGCGCAGGAGTCGCTGCGCGAGGGCCGGATCGTGAAGTGGGACGCGGGGGATGTGTCGCGAACGGTGTGCGACGGCGTGCGGACGCAGGCACTCGGCGAGCTGACGTTCGCGACAATCTCCGAGCTGGTCGACGAGATCGTCACGGTCAGCGACCAGGAGGTGCTCGAGGCGATGCGCTACGCGATGCTCGAGGCGAAACTCATGGTCGAACCGACTGGTGCACTCACCCTCGCAGCGATTCTCTCGGGCGCGATCGCGCCGAAGGGGCCGACAGCGCTGATCGCGTCGGGCGGGAACGTCGACCCGACGCTGCTCGCGTCGGTGTTGGCTGCCCGCCCTGGCTAGCTCGCCGGGCCAGCGATCGCCTTCACCTGTGCGCCCGTCAGGGCAACGAGATCCTCGGGCGCCAGCTCGATCTCCAGACCGCGCCGACCGCCGCTGACGAAGATCGTCTCGAACGCGAGCGCCGATTCGTCCACGAGAGTCGGCAGCCGCCGCCGCTGCCCCAATGGGCTGATCCCACCCGTTACGTAGCCCGTGATCCGCTCCGCCTCCGCGACCTTGGCCATCGCCGCGCGCTTGCCCAACGAACGCAGATCGAGATCGCGCGTCACCGGGACAATCGCAACGTGGGGTCGCCCGTCCACGTCCACGACCAGCGTCTTGAACACGCGCGGCGCCTCGACGCCGAGCTTCTCGGCCGCCTCCAACCCGTAGGACGAAGCGGCCGGATCGTGCACGTACTCGTGGACGCGATAGGCAACGCTGGCTCGCTCCAGCGAAACCAGCGCGGGCGTCTTCGCAGCCACGACTAGCCGAGCGCGTCGAGCGCCGTCCGCACGAAGACGGCGGCGCCACCCCGCAGCGCGGCTTCGTCGATGTCGAACCGCGGATGATGGTGCGGGAACGTCGTCTCGAGCGACTCGTTCGCGGAACCGACCCAGAAGAACGCAGCTGGCGCCGCGACACCGTACGCCGAGAAATCCTCGCCGCCCATCACCGGTGGATGCTCGACGAACGCGCTCTCGCCCAACGCGCCAACGATTGCATCGCGCACCGCCGCTGCTGCACGTGGGTCGTTCACAACAGGGTCGTAGCCGATCTCGTAGTCGAAGACGTAGGTCGCGCGATGCGCCTCGGTGACACCGCGAACCACGCGTTCGATCGCGTCGCGAACCTCGTCGCGCCGCGCCGCACTCACCGTCCGCACGGTTCCGCCCAGCGTGACCGAGCCGGGAATCACGTTCTTAGCCACGCCGCCACGAAGCGTCGTCACTGAAACAACCGCGCTGTCGAACGGATCGGTCTCGCGCGCCACGACGTGCTGCAGGTTCGCGATCACCTGAGCCGCGACCGCGACCGGATCGACGGTCTCGTGGGGGTACGCGCCGTGTCCGCCTCGACCCACGATCTCGAGCGTGAACAGGTCGGCCGCAGCCGTCACAGCGCCAGGCATCACCGAAAGCAAGCCCGTATCGAGACCTGAGTGCAGATGAATGCCGGCCACCAGATCGGCGCCGTCAACGACGCCAGCCGCAACCAGCGCCTTTGCCCCGCCCGGCGGCAGTTCCTCCGCATGCTGGAACACAAACCGCACCTCGCCCGCCAACGAGTCGCGCCGCTCCACGAGCGAAGCAGCGGCCGCGAGCAGCATCGCCGTGTGCCCATCGTGTCCGCACGCGTGCATCACGCCAGCTCGCGTCGACGCGTACGACACCGAGTTCTCCTCCTGGATCGGCAACGCGTCCAGATCGGCCCGTAGCGCCACGACGCGCCCTGGCCGCGAGCCACGCAACCGCGCGACGACACTCGTCGGTGTCGGCCGCTCGATCTCGAGCCCACCACCAAACGAGCCCAACGTCTCCGCGACGAACGCCGAGGTCTCGTGTTCCTCGAACGACAGCTCCGGGTGCGCGTGCAGGTGCCGGCGCCAGGCAATCGCGCGCGCCTCCAACTCGGGCGAGACAAGCTCGCCGCGCACATCAAGCGACGCCATCCCGCCACGCTAGCGGGACCCGCGGCCGACAGGCATCGCTAGTGTCTGGCGATGCCCGACGCCCTGACCATGGACGCGATCGTCTCCCTCTGCAAGCGGCGCGGCTTCGTCTTCGGCTCGTCCGAGATCTACGGCGGCCTCGGCTCCTCGTACGACTACGGCCACTACGGCGTGCTGCTCAAGGAGAACGTCAAGGCGCGCTGGCTCGAAGCGATGGTGCGCGAGCGCGACGACATCGTCGCTCTGGACTCGTCGATCATCCTCCACCCGCAGGTGTGGGAGACATCCGGCCACGTCGGCGGCTTCACCGATCCGCTCGTCGACTGCAAGTTCTGCAAGAAGCGCTATCGCGCCGACCACATCGGCGAGTCGCAATGCGGCCAGAAGCCGAGCAGGCACCCGGGCGAGGCGTCCGACTGCGATCTCACCGAGGCGCGCCAGTTCAACCTGATGTTCGAGACGCGCATCGGGCCTGTCGAGGAGACGGGTGTCAAAGTCTTCCTCCGCCCCGAAACCGCGCAGGGCATCTTCATCAACTTCAAGAACGTCGCCCAGCTCGCGCGCCGCAAGCCGCCGTTCGGCATCGCGCAGATCGGCAAGTCCTTCCGAAACGAGATCACGCCAGGCAATTTCATCTTCCGTACGCTCGAGTTCGAGCAGATGGAGATGGAGTTCTTCGTCCCACCCGACCAAGCCGACGAGTGGTACCGCTACTGGATCGACGAGCGCCGCCGCTGGTATCTCGACCTTGGCGTCCGCGAGAGCCACCTCCGCATCCGCGCGCACGACGCCGACGAGCTTTCGCACTACTCGTCCGGCACCAGCGACATCGAGTACCTCTTCCCGATTGGTTGGTCGGAGCTCGAGGGGATCGCGAATCGGGGCGATTTCGACCTCACCGCGCACAGCCAGGCTTCTGGCACGAAACTCGAATGGGTCGAGCAGGACGGCTCGCGCTACACGCCGCACGTGATCGAGCCGGCGGCGGGCGTCAATCGCGCGATGCTCGCGTTCCTCTGCGATGCCTACGACAAGGAGATCGTCGCCGAGCGCGAGCGAACCGTGCTGCGCCTGCACCCGCAGATCGCGCCGGTCAAGGCGGCGATTCTGCCGCTGATCGGGAAGGACGCAATGATGGCCGAGAAGGCGCGCGCACTGTATGAGCAGCTGCGCCGCGTCGTCTCGGTCGAGTACGACGATTCGGGCCAGATCGGCCGCCGCTACCGGCGCCAGGACGAGATCGGCACGCCGTACGCGCTCACGATCGACGAGCAGACGGCGGAGGACGATACGGTGACGATCCGCGATCGCGACTCGCTCGCGCAGGAGCGCATCCCGCTCGCGGGCGCGCGCGAAGCGCTGCTCGATCGGCTCGCCCAGCCGTGGGTCTCGCCGAAGGCGGAGTAGCGCGTGGCGAATCTCCACCGACCCGAGTTCAACGAGACGCGTGACCACCCCGGCTTCCGCGCACGTCGCGCGCGCATCGGCCAGCAGATCGGGGCGGAGCGCCTCGGCGCGAGTCTCTGGGAGGTTCCGGCGGGCGAAGCCGCGTACCCGTACCACTTCCATCTGGGCGAAGAAGAGCTCGTCATCGTCGTCGCGGGCCGCCCGAGCCTGCGCACGGCAGAAGGCTGGCGCGAGCTCGACGAGGGCGAGATCGTCAGCTTCCCGCGCCGCGAAGCGGGCGCACACCAACTCGTGAACCGCACCGCCGAGACCGTCCGCTTCCTGGCGATCAGCACGAACGGCGAGCCGGACATCGTCCTGTACCCCGACTCAGGCAAAGTCGCCGCAGCCGAGCGAACCCCAACCGGGGGTGGCTTCCGCAAGCTCTTCAGGCTCGAAGACGAAGTCGACTACTACGACGGCGAACAACCTCCATCAAGCTAGAGACTCGTCGCGCATCCAAATATCGCCCTCGCTCGCCGACTAGGCTGGAATCGTGGCGCGACGGACCGTGATTCGCTTGGACAGCATGGCGCTTGCGATGTCGCTGTCTGCCCGTCTGAATCAGATCCCAGGGACCGGGCAAAGAGGTGTGGGCAGTCTTGGAGAGGGCTTATACGAGGTCGTCCTTGATGAGTTCCCGCGGCGGTCCGAGCAGGTGACGGGCATTCTCGACGCCGTGGGCGCGTGGTTAGACGAAGTCGGCCATCAAGAGGTGACCGTCGAGTTCCGGTGGCATCTGAAAAGGTCCGGCAGCGGAACGACGCGCGCTCAGCAACCAGTCCTCTACTGGAAGCAGGAGGACGGTCCTGCTGACGCCGGATCCGACGGATCACTGGATGACGTTGGCCCAGCATGGCTTCAGACTCAGGACGCTCGAGGAACCCTCACGAGCGAACCAATCAATGACGGCGAATGGATCAGCCGGATCGACGTACTCATGATTGCGCGCGCGAACGGCTACACGGTACGTCTGGACGACTGACCGCTCCGCTCAAGCGTCATTCCCGCACACTCGCGCAG
>JANYJX010000058.1 GCA_025358355.1 Actinomycetes bacterium
AGTGAAATAGTACCTGAAACCGTGTGCCTACAAGCGGTCGGAGCGGCCATGAGCCGTGACGGCGTACTTTTTGCATAATGGGCCGGCGAGTTAGTCGTCTGTGGCGAGGTTAAGAAACCGGAGCCGTAGCGAAAGCGAGTCCGAATAGGGCGTATAGTCGCAGGCGCTAGACCCGAAACTGAGTGATCTTACCATGGGCAGGTTGAAGCGGGGGTAAGACCCCGTGGAGGACCGAACACACGTCGGTTGAAAACGTCGGTGATGACCTGTGGGTAGATCACTCAGTTTCGGGTCTACAGCGCATGACTAATCGCCCTATTCGGACTCGCTTTCGCTACGGCTCCTCTGCTTCGCAGATTAACCTTGCCATGCACCGTAACTCGCAGGCTCATTATGCAAAAGGCACGCCGTCACAGGACAAAGCCTGCTCCGACCGCTTGTAAGCACACGGTTTCAGGTGCTATTTCACTCCCCTCTCGGGGTACTTTTCACCTTTCCCTCACGGTACTAGTTCACTATCGGTCGCCAAGGAGTACTTAGCCTTGCGGGGTGGTCCCCGCGGGTTCCGACCGGGTTTCCCGTGCCCGGCCGTACTCAGGTACTCGTCGAGGAAGGCTGCGCAGTTTCGCCTACGGGGCTCTTACCCGCTGCGGCGTGACGTTCCAGTCACTTCGACTACCACGCAACTTTGTAACTTCCCGACCCGCCGGCAGACGGATCATGACAAGCCCTACAACCCCCGAACGACAACGACTGCCGTCTATCACATCGCCCGGGTTTGGGCTCTTCCCTTTTCGCTCGCCACTACTCAGGGAATCGAGGTTTCTTTCCTTTCCTCTGGGTACTTAGATGTTTCAGTTCCCCAGCTTGCCTCCACCTGCCCTATGTATTCAGGCAGGGGTACGCGCGCATTACCACGCGTGAGTTTCCTCATTCGGAAATCCCCGGATCAAAGGTTGGTCAGCACCTCCCCGAGGCTTATCGCAGCCGCCCACGTCCTTCATCGGCTCTTGGCGCCTAGGCATCCACCGTGTGCTCTTATTCTCTTGATCAGAAAGAACACGTATTGATGTCGCTATGGAGTTTTCAAGGTGCACACGAACGACTGTCCGCCGACCCGAGAAAACCACCCTGGCGGGCGGTCTCTCAAAACTCAACAGCGTACGGAATGCATAGCGACGAGGTCGACATTCTTCTAGGCGAATCGAGTCATCGGACGGCCGAAGCCATCACGAGCTCGACGCCTACCGAAGGTGAACCTCCGGTATCCCTAGAAAGGAGGTGATCCAGCCGCACCTTCCGGTACGGCTACCTTGTTACGACTTCACCCCAATCATCGACCCTACCTTCGACGGCTGCCTCCCTTGCGGGTTAGCCCACCGGCTTCGGGTATTGCCAACTTTCGTGGTGTGACGGGCGGTGTGTACAAGGCCCGGGAACGTATTCACCGCGACGTTGCTGATTCGCGATTACTAGCAACTCCGCCTTCATGGAGGCGAGTTTCAGCCTCCAATCCGAACCGGGACCGACTTTTTGGGATTCGCTCACTCTCGCGAGTTTGCAGCCCTTTGTATCGGCCAATGTAGCACGTGTGTAGCCCAAGACATAAGGGGCATGATGACTTGACGTCATCCCCACCTTCCTCCGATTTGTCACCGGCAGTCTCCTATGAGTCCCCGACATAACTCGCTGGCAACATAGGACAGGGGTTGCGCTCGTTGCGGGACTTAACCCAACATCTCACGACACGAGCTGACGACAGCCATGCACCACCTGTACTCGAGCCCTTGCGGGGGACCGAATTTCTCCGGTTTTCTCGAGCATTTCAAGCCTTGGTAAGGTTCTTCGCGTTGCGTCGAATTAAACCACATGCTCCGCTGCTTGTGCGGGCCCCCGTCAATTCCTTTGAGTTTTAGCCTTGCGGCCGTACTCCCCAGGCGGGGTGCTTAATGCGTTAGCTTCGGCACGGGGGGAGTCGACACCCCCCACACCTAGCACCCATCGTTTACGGCGTGGACTACCAGGGTATCTAATCCTGTTCGCTCCCCACGCTTTCGCGTCTCAGCGTCAGTACCGTCCCAGAGAGCCGCCTTCGCCACGGGTGTTCTTCCTGATATCTGCGCATTCCACCGCTACACCAGGAATTCCACTCTCCTCTTCCGGACTCTAGCCAGATGGTTTCGGTCGACGTCTGAAGGTTGAGCCTCCAGTTTTCACAACCGACCTACCTGGCCGCCTACACGCTCTTTACGCCCAATAAATCCGGACAACGCTTGCCCCCTACGTATTACCGCGGCTGCTGGCACGTAGTTAGCCGGGGCTTCTTCTGGCGGTACCGTCACCCTCTGGGCTATTAACCCGAGTGGCTTCGTCCCACCTGAAAGAGGTTTACAACCCTAAGGCCTTCTTCCCCCACGCGGCGTCGCTGCGTCAGGCTTTCGCCCATTGCGCAAGATTCCCCACTGCTGCCTCCCGTAGGAGTCTGGGCCGTGTCTCAGTCCCAGTGTGGCTGATCGTCCTCTCAGACCAGCTATGGATCGTCGCCTTGGTGGGCCGTTACCCCGCCAACAAGCTAATCCACCGCGGGCTCATCCTCGGTCAGAGGCCAAAGCTACCTTTTCTCATTCCCCCGAAGGTTCATGAGGCTATCCGGTATTAATCCGAGTTTCCCCGGGCTATCCCGGAACCGAGGGCAGATTACCCACGTGTTACTCACCCGTTCGCCGCTGTCCCCAGGACCGAAGTCCTGGTTCTCGCTCGACTTGCATGTGTTAAGCGCGCCGCCAGCGTTCGTCCTGAGCCAGGATCAAACTCTCCGTGAAGAACTTGTCGCCGATGCAAGCATCGGCAAACGTTTTGTCTTCCCGAGATGAGCTTGAGCTCAAATTTCCCTCACTGCGGCTACCAACACCGAAGCGAGGGGACGGGAATGCCTCTCTGACATGCCGAAGCATGCCCGAGAGGTCTCGTCGTTAAACGTACGCTGTTGAGTTTTCAAAGACCGCGCCGGCCACTGCCGACCAACCACTTAGACAAACAAAAAGCCTCCGACTCGCGCCAGAGGCCTACGTGAGATTCGGTACGAGGTCGTATCCGATTCGCTCGAAGGCGCTCCAGTGTCGAGGTGCAGACTCCACGCCGCCCTTGCGGACAGCCCGGGGATAGTAGCAGACGCCCACCAAGTGTCAAGAGATGGCTTGACTATGCTGTTTTTGGGGCCGAAACGAGCCGCACGAAACGTCGTTTGCCGGCCTGGACGACGGCGCCGGCCAGAATGTCGCGCGGCACATCCAGATCGACTGCGACGCTCCCGTTGATCTTGACGCCGCCCTGGGCGATCAGCCGCCGGGCCTCGCTTGTCGACAGGTCGAACGATGCCGCCAACACCGCGGGCAGATGTAGCGGGTCGCCTGGCGCCAAGGGGCTTTCGGCAATCTCGTCCGGTGCGCCGCCTTCACGGACGACACGTGTGAAGTGGGCTTCAGCAGCAGTGGCGGCTTCAGCACCGTGCGAGCGGGCGACGATGAAGCGGGCGAGCTCGAGCTTTGCCGCCATCGGCTCGCCTGCCGGCGCATCGCGCTCGGCGACGAGGCGATACCAGTCGACGAGCTGCTCGTCCGGAATCCGCATCGTGCGGCCGAACTGCTCCTCCGGTGCTGCGGTCAGTGGGATGTTGTTCCCAGCGGACGAGCTCATCTTGGCGCCGTCCCAAGAGACAAGGAGCGGCGTCGTGAGGACGACCTGCGGCGAGAACCCGTAGGACTCCATCACGGTGCGCCCGGCGAGGAGGTTGTAGAGCTGATCCGTCCCGCCAAGCTCGACATCGGCTTGAACGGCTACCGAGTCGTAGGCCTGCATCAGCGGGTAGAGAAGCTCGGAGACGGAGACCGGATGGCCTGCGGCGACGCGCTTCGCGAAGTCGTCGCGCTCGAGGAGCTGCGCGACGGTCAGAGTTCGCGTCAGCCGCACAACGTCGGCGAAGGTCAGAGTTGAGAGCCATTCGCCGTTGAATCGCACCTCGGTGCGGTCTCTGTCGATGATCTGAAACGCCTGTTCGACGTAGGTTTTCGCGTTGCAGTCGATTTCCTCGTCGGAGAGAATCGGGCGCTCGGCGGATCGGCCCGATGGATCGCCGATTCGCGTGGTGTAGTCACCGACGATAAGGACGCCGATGTGGCCTTCGTCCTGGAAGGCGCGCATCCGTTGCAGTGGGATCGCACGACCAACGTGGATGTCGGGCGACGTGACATCGATGCCGAGCTTCACGCGCAGCGGGCGGCCGAGCTTCAGCTTCTCGTCGAGCCCACGCTCCGGAAAGAGGTGAACTGCATTCCGGGTCAACCGGGCGATGAGTGGATCGCTCACGCCGCGCCGATCCTCGTGACGTTCTGCGGGCCGACATCCCCGACGCTAGCGCAGCCCATTAGATGGAGCGCCGTCGCCAGCTCGTCGCGGAGCAGCTCGAGCACAGTTCTCGCTCCTGCTTCCCCTCCCGCGGCGAGGCCCCACAGCGGCGCGCGACCTGCGAGCACCGCGCGAGCGCCGAGCGCGAGCGCGAGGGCAATGTCGGTGCCGCGGCGGATGCCTCCGTCGAAGAGAACCTCGACGCGGTCGCCGACTGCTTCCGCGATCGCGCCCAACGCCTCAATCGTCGGGGAGACGGCATCGAGCTGACGGCCGCCGTGGTTCGAGACGACAACGCCGGCCGCGCCGTGCTCGGCCGCGAGAACAGCGTCCTCCACCTCCAGGACGCCCTTCACCACGATCGGAACGGTGACGGACTCACAGAGCTGCTCGAGGTAGTTCCAGTCGAGCGCCGGATCGACCGGCACCGTCCCGTGGGCGTCGAGGCCGCGTTCTTTCGCGAAGACGACCATCGGAAGATCGTCCTCGGGAAACTCCCATGCGATGCGCCGTTCGCGATCGCGCGATCCGACGACCGGTAAGTCGACCGTGAGGAACAGCCCTGAGAAGCCCGCATCGATTGCCATGTCGATGATCTCTCGCGTCACGCCGCGGTCGCGATAGACGTACACCTGCAGGAACCTAGGGAGGTTCGGAGCCACCGCCGTGATCGCCGCGGCGCTGGTCGTCGCGAAGGTGGAGAGGCACATCCCAGCGCCAACCGTCGCAGCCGCGCGTGCCATCCCCTCCTCCCCGTCCTCGTGCGCCCGACGCATGTACGCGGTCGGCGCGACGAGCAGCGGGAACGCGAGCTCCTGGCCGAGCACCGTTGTCGCGGTCGAGACAGACTCGATCCCGCAGAGAACGCGCTGACGGAGGCGGTAGCGGCTGAACGCAGCGACGTTCTCGCGCAGCGTCCGCTCGGAGCCTGCGCCGCCGGCGAAGTACTCGCGCCAATGCGGATCGAGGCGCTCGGCTGCGAGGTCTTCGAGGTCGGTCAGCGTGATGATCGGGCTCGCTTCCACATCGGCAGACTAAAGGGGCTGGGCCGTCCGGGGCCGTTGCTAGCCTCGCCCGAGTGCGGGAGGCTCCCCGATTCCAGGCCTATCGCGGCACTGAGCCGCCGCGTTTCGCCAACCGGATCGAGCTGGAATGCGCCAAGTTGCTCGACTTTTACGGCGTGCCCTGGGAGTACGAGCCGCATTCGTTCGTCCTCCAACGCGACGAGAACGGTCGCACCACGAGCGCGTTCACGCCCGACTTCTACCTGCCGGAACAGGACCTGTACGTCGAGGTCACGATCATGAAGCAGTCGCTTGTGACCCGGAAGAACCGGAAGCTCAGGCAGCTGCGCGAGCTGTACCCGGATGTCAACGTCAAGCTCTTCTACCGGCGCGATTTCGAGCGCCTCGCAGTCCGATTCCAGCTGAGACTCGCCTCCTAGAGCCGCCTGACAGTGGCACGGTCGGGGAGATCTTCCTCTCCCGCGACGAGATCGGTGCGCGCGTTCTCGAGCTTGGGCAGCAGATCGCGGACGACTACTCGAACCTCGAGCCGCTGCTTGTCGCGCCGCTCAAGTCAAGCGTTGTGTTCCTCGCCGATCTGTCGCGTGCGCTTTCGTTCTCGCACACGATCGATCTGATCGAGCTCGCTTCGTACTCCGGCGCCCAGGTCAGCGGCCCGGGTGGCGGCGCGCGCTTGCTGAAGGATCTCGACGGGCCGATCGCCGGGCGTCACGTGCTGATTGTCGAGGACGTCGTCGATACCGGGCTGACGCTGCATTTCCTCTCGCGCACGCTGCGCTTGCGCGCGCCCGCGAGCATCGCCGCCGTGACGCTTCTCGACCGGCCGTACCGCCGGCTCGTCGACGACCTCTCGCTGCGCTACGTCGGCTTCACCGTGCCAGATGAGCTGTTCGCCGGCTACGGCCTGGGGCTCGACGAGCGCTGGCGCGCCTTGCCTGATCTCCGCTACGTCTCCGCGGTCGCGCTGCCTGCCGCCGCGGCCGACGCTGCCTGATCGATTGCGCGCAGCGCCTGCGCGGCATCGCGCCTGAGTGGTCCGAGGAGCGCGCGGTAGTCCTCGTCGGAAACCTTCCCGGTGCGGTGGTCGAACTCGAGCTCCTTCAGCGTCGCGAGCGCTCGATCCCGCATCTCGGCGAGCTCGAGCTGACGGCGACTCGCAGCGTCCGGCTCCGCAAAGCGGTCCGACTCAGCCGTCGGCTCCTTCAGGAACGGCAGCGCGACGGCAACAACTGCTCCGACTGTCAACGCGGCGGCGAGAACGAGCGCGACGATCATCGCGCGGGCGAAGCGCCGGAGCCGAGTTCTGCGTAGCGCGTGGCGAGCCGCCGCTGCTCACGCGCGTCCGGCCACAGCGTGATCAGCGAGCCGAGCAGGAAAATGAGACCGGCGAGCCAGATCAGGTTCACGAGCGGCTTCACGAGTACGCGGAACGACACTGTCCCGTTCCCGTAGACGGTCTCGGCGATGACGAAAATGTCCTCGCCGGTGAGGTAGTTCGTGTGGATGCCGACCTCGTTCGAGACCGTGCCGGCGGGCTCGGTGTACGAGTTCTTCCCGGACCTCACCGTGCCGACGAGCTGCGTCCCGCGCCTGATGTCGAGCACCGCGCGAACCTCTGTCGCGTTCGCGTTGCTCGACCGTTCGAGCGCGCGGTAGGTGAGCGTGTATGGCCCGACGTTGAGCGACTCACCGCGAGCAAGCTTCTTGTCGGTCACGTGCTGATACGCGCTCGAGCCGGCGATCCCGATCGCGAGCAGCACGATCGCGGCGTGGACGATATAGCCGCCGTAACGTCGACGATTCCGCGCGATCAGCGACGAGAAGGCGCGCGGCCAGTCCTCACTCGAAAGCGAGTGTCGGGCGCGTGTGCCGCGCACGAACTCGAGCCCGATCGTGCCGAGCACAAACGCCGAGAAGGTGTACGCGATCAGCCCCGGCGTCGACGAGCCAGCGCCCAGCACGATCAGGACGACGCCTGTCAAGACAGCGATCCCGGCGGGCCACGCAAACGTCTTCCCGAGGCCACGCAGCGACGCCTTCCGCCAGGCGATCAGCGGACCGATTCCCATCAGGAGCAGCAACGGCAGCCCGAACGAGCGCAGGAAGAAGTCGTAGTACGGCCGGCCGACAACGCGCGCCTCGCCGCTGACCGCCTCGGTAATGATCGGCCAGGTGACGCCCCAGAGGATCGTCAGGCAGAGCGCGACGAGCAGCAGGTTGTTGTAGAGAAACGTCGCCTCGCGCGAGACCAGCGACTCGAGGCGCGTCTTCGTCTTGAGCAGAGGCAGGCGGTAGAAGATCAGCCCGATCGTCAGCACCACCACGACCACGATGAAGCCGAGGAACCAGCCGCCAATCGAACTCTGCGTGAACGAGTGGATCGAGCTCACGATCCCGGAGCGCGTCAGAAATGTCCCGAACAGCGAGAGGCAGAACGCGAGCGACACGAGAATCACGTTCCAGATCTTCAGCATCCCGCGCTTCTCCTGGATCATCACCGAGTGGAGATACGCGGTTGCTGCGAGCCACGGCATCAGCGCCGCGTTCTCGACCGGATCCCAGGCGTAGTAACCGCCCCAGCCGACCTCCTGATATGCCCAGTGCGCGCCCAGCAGCTGGCCGATTCCGAGCGCGGTCCACGCGATGAGCGTCCAGCGGCGGGTTGCCACGATCCAGCGCTCATCCGTCTGGCCTGAGAGCAGCGCGCCCATTGCGAAGGCGAACGGGATCGTCAAGCCGACGTAGCCGAGGTAGAGCAGCGGCGGGTGCGCCACCATGTACGGGTTCTGCAGGCTCGGATTGAGACCGGCGCCATCGAAAGGCGCGCGCTGAGTCGCGAACGGGCTGGCGACGACAACGAGCATCCACGCGAAGAACGTCGCGACGCCGGCAATCACCGGGACGACCCAAACAACGAGATCGCGCGAGCGGCGGTTCAGCCAGACTGCGACCGCGCCGAGGCCGGTAAGCACGAGCAGCCAGAGCAGCAGCGATCCCTCTTGCCCGCCCCAGAAAGCGGAGACCGCGTAGCGCGTCGGAAGCGCGCGACTCGTGTGCGAAGCGACGTACGTGAAGGCGAAGTCGTGGCGGATTAGGGCGACGACGAGCACCGTGGAGGCAACAACAGTCGAGCCGAACGCGGCGATCAGCGCGTTCCTGGCGGAGACGGCAAGCCGGCGGCGCCGTGTCACCGCCGCCGCAGCTCCGGCGATCAGCGCGTAGGCGACAAGGGCGAGCGAGACAACGAGCGCGGCGCGACCGAGCTGCGGCAAGCTACTGGCCTTGCGGCTTCGCGGTGTATCGCGATGGGCACTTCGTCAGCAACGAGCCGGGGACACCGACGAACGCGCCGTTCTTCAGCGTCCCGTCGAGCACGATCTCGCGACCGACCTTGAACTGCTCCGAGACCTCGCCGGTGTAGACGATCGCCACCCGGCTCGCTCCTTTCGCCACGCCCCGGTCGCGCAGCAGGAAGCGGAGACCTGAGCCGTGCGCGTCGCCCGTCACAGGCCCGACGACGACGCCGGTCAGGGACACGCGACTCGAGTGCCCGGCGAGTTGGCTCGGCCGAATCGACGGCGTGCCACCACCTGCGATCGAGGTGTAGAGGAGGAAGATCGCGAGAACCGCCGCGATCGAAAGGGCGATCACCAGCCTTGCAGGTGAGCTCCTTCGGGCCACGCCGCCAGTCTACGCGCAGCGGCGCCGGCTGGTCCGGTTAGGCGGCGCGGAACTCGGGTACATCGTCCCGCACACCAGATTGCCGCGCCGGAATCCGATACCCGTGGTCTTCGCACAGCGAGCCGGGCGAATCCTCGGTGAGGGCGTCGCAGTAGCCCTTCCCGTAGGCGGCGCGCATGAACGCCGACACCACTTCGAGGTTCCACTCGGTGACGTCGGCCGCCTCGCGCCAGAGGTCGGTCAGGCGGAGGTCGATGTCGAGTTCGAGAAGGTCGATCCGTGTCGGTGCGATCATGGGGACAGAGTACGAGCGGGTCCGGACGGACTAGCGAGTGCGGTGCGCCCGAACGCCCTGTGTGGCTCTAGGATCGGCGGATGGCGGCCGTCCTCCTCGCGCTGGCCTCATCAGTCACGTGGGGCGTCGCCGACTTCTCGGGCGGTATGTTGGCGCGCCGGCTGCCGCTTGCGGCCGTCACGATCTTCGAGGAGATCGGCGGGCTCGTTCTACTCGTCGCCTTCTGCGTGGCCCGCGGCGGTCTGGACTGGCACTCGGTCTGGGTCGGCGCGATCGGTGGAATCGGCGGCGGCATAGGTGTCGCCACCTTCTACGCGGCGCTAGCTCGCGGAACGATGAGCATCGTCTCGCCGCTTGTGGCGTGCAGCGCGGTCGTGCCGGTCGGACTCGCGCTCGGCACGGGAGAGCGGCCGTCGGCGCTCGTCCTTGGCGGCTCGGCTGTAGCGCTAATCGGGGCCGTGCTGGCATCGGCGGAGGAGCGCTCAGCTGGCGAGACCGGCCGGCGACAGGCAATCTGGCTCGCCGCCGTCGCAGCGCTGGGGATCGGGATCTTCGTCTTCTTTCTCGGTCGCGCGTCGCAGAATGGGTCAGTCTTGTCGGCGCTCCTCGGCGCGCGGGTCGCGTCAATTGCGGTGCTTCTCGTCTGGGTCGTTGCAACCCGCGCGACTCTTCGCGTGAGCCCGGGGGCCGTGCCTGTGATTTTCCTCGTCGGCGTCGCCGATCTGTCCGCGAACGCGCTGTTCGCGCTCGCCAGCCAGCGCGGCCTGCTCTCGGTGGTCTCGGTTCTCGGCTCGCTGTTCCCCGTCGTGACCGTCTTACTCGCACATCTCGTCCTGGACGAGCGGATTTCTCGCGCGCAGCTCCTCGGGATCGCTGTTGCTCTGGTCGGCGTCACCGTTGTGGCAGCGGCATGATGAGCGTGTGACCGTGCGCCTCGGACCTGGTCGTCTCCCGTCGCGGGAGAGCCCGGAGGCGGCCGTCGAGATCCTCCTTGCGAAGGGTTACCGCGCTTGCGAGATCGACTTCGAGGGCGGCTTCTGGATGGACTACCCCTTCGCCGCGCGGCTCGGCGAGGTCGCACGCGAGGCCGACATCGCGCTGTCAGTGCACGCGCCGCTGTTCGGCTTCATGGGGCACCTCGAGACTTCCGGCCGGAAGTGGATGTCAGCCGTGGGAGCTCTCGATCGCAGTGCGGGCATCGCGGCCGCGTGCGGCGCAGCGCCGGTCGTCTTCCACCCCGGCTTCCTACTCGGGCGCACGCGCGAGGACGCGCTCGATTCGGTCGTCGAGCAGCTCGGCGCGCTGCGCGCGCGACTCGAGGAGAAGAACCGCGCGGTCCCGTTCGGCATCGAGGTGATGGGCCGCGTACGCGACCTGGGCTCACTCGATGACGTGCTCACGATCGCGGCGCGCGTCTCGTGGGTCTCCCCCGTGCTCGACTTCGCGCACATGCACGCGACGAGCGATGGCGCCTACCTGGAAGCCAACCTGTTTGCTGAAGCACTCGCGCGCGCCGACGCCGTCCTCGAGCCGGGAACGCCGTTCCACATCCACTTCTCGGACATCGCATATGCGAACCGCAACGAGACAAAGCATCTGCCGTACGGCGACGGGACGCTGCGCGCCGAGCCGCTCCGCGACGCTCTCGCCCGCTTCGACCGTCCGGCAACCGTGATTTCGGAGTCGCCCGACGAGGAGTCGACGCAGGCGATCCTCGCCGTGCTCAACCCCGGCCGGCCCGGGTAGCATCCGACTGTGCTCGACCCGAGAGTCTTCAAAGCGTACGACGTGCGCGGTGTCTACGGGACTGAGCTGGACGAAGAAGGCGCATACGCGATCGGCCGTGCCTACGTCGAGCAGTTCGAGCCGCGCTCAATCGCTGTTGGACGCGACACCCGTGTTTCGTCACCAACTATGGCCAAAGCCGTGATCGAGGGTGCCGCCGACGCCGGCGCCGACGTCTTCGACATTGGCCTCGTCGGAACCGAGATGGTGTATTTCGCGGTCGGCGACGGCGGCCTCGACGGCGGCATCTGCGTCACCGCGTCGCACAACCCGAAGCAGTACAGCGGAATGAAGATCGTGCGGCGCGGCGCGCTGCCCGTCGGCGGCGAGTCTGGCCTCCTGGGCATCCGCGATCGCGCGCTTGCAGGCTTCGGCGACGTGAAGAAGCGCGGCGCCATAGCGGATCTCGATGTCTGGGCCGGCTTCGTCGAGAAGGTGCTCTCGTTCATCGATGTCGAGGCAATCCGCCCGCTGCGCGTCGTGATCGACGCCGCAAACGGCATGGCCGGGACGATGCTGCCGCCGGTGCTGGCACGGCTGCCGATCGTGGCGATCAGCTGTTTCTTCGAGCCGGACGGGACGTTCCCGAACCACGAGCCGAACCCGCTGCTGCCCGAGAATCGCGAGTTCATCATCGAGAAGACGCGCGCCGAGGGCGCCGATCTCGGCGTCGCCTACGACGGCGATGCCGACCGCTGCTTCTTCGTCGACGACACCGGCGATTTCGTTCCCGGCGATTTCGTCACCGCGCTGCTCGCCCAAGCCATCCTGGCGAAGAATCCCGACGGCAAGATCCTGTACGACGTGCGCGCGAGCTGGGCAGTGCCACGCGCGATCGAAGCAGCCGGCGGTGTCCCGCTCATGAGCCGCGTCGGCCACGCGTTCATCAAGCAGCGCATGCGCAAGGAGGAAGCCGTCTTTGGTGGCGAGGTCTCGGCGCACTACTACTTCCGCGATTTCACGCAGGCCGACACGGGCGTCGTGCCATTCCTCGTCATGCTCGAACTGCTCTCGCGCAGCGGCAAGAAGCTGTCGGAGCTGCTCGCGCCTTTCAACGAGCGCTATTTTCTCAGCGGCGAGATCAACACTCCCGTAGCCGATGTTGCGGTCAAGCTGCAGGAGCTCAAGGAGCGTTATGTGGCGCTCGGTGGCCGGATCTCGCATCTTGACGGCCTGTCGGTGGAGTTCGACGACTGGCACTTCAACGTCCGCCCGTCCAATACGGAGCCGCTGCTTCGCCTGAACCTCGAGGCGCTGTCGCAAGCCGAGATGGAAGCGCGGCGCGACGAGGTCGTGGGGCTCATCCGGTCGTGACGGCCGATCCGCTCGAGCTCGGCCGGGTCACCCACCGGCGGCCGCCCTTCAAGTATTCGGCGCTCACGCGGGTGTGGTTTTCTGACACCGACGCGCAAGGCGTCGTGTACTACGGCCGCTATCTCCCCTACTTCGACCACGCGCGCACCGAGTACCACCGCCACCTCGGCCACGTCGAGATCCCGGATGCGGAGTTCGTCATGCGCGCGTCGTCGGTCGAGTACCACGCGCCGGCACGGTTCGACGAGCTGATCGAGGTCTTCGTCCGACTCGCACGAATCGGACGGACGAGCATGACGTACGAGTGCGCCGCCTACCGGCTCCCCGACGAGGTGCTGATGGTGACCGCGACGCAGACGGTGGTTCTCGTCGATCGGGCACAGCGGCGTCCGACGGCGATCCCAGCTGAGCTGCGCGAGCACGTGCGCGCATACGAAGGCGCCGATCTCGCCGAATGAGCGCGAGCGTTCTGGCTGAGATCGACCGGGTTGTCGCCGGCGGCGGCGATGCGGACGACGTGCTGCGCGCCGTCGTTGTGGCGCTGGCCGCGGAGTCCGGGGTCAAATGGGTGGGGATCACCTTTCTCGAAGCCGGCGAGCTTGTGCTCGGGCCGTCGGCCGGTTCGCCCGACGAAGGCAGGCGCCACGTCACGCCGATCGCCTACCGCGGCGACCCCGTCGGCGAACTCGTCGTCGACGGCGCCGCCAAGCCAACATCGCTCGCGCAAGTCGCGGCCGCGATCTCGGACTACGTCTTGCTCGGCTGGGACACCGGCGGCACCGCCTGGGAGCCGTAGAACCCATCCGGCGAAGTGACCGCCGCGCGCCCGGCCGTCCTAGAACGCCCGGGCGCCGCAACGGTTCCCTCTCCCCTCTCAAGGTTGTAATCACCCTCTTGGGGACGGCAATCCCTCGTGCGAGTGACGCCTCCCTCGATTGAGGTACCCCAATGAGTAAGCTCGGCCGGGTGAGCAAGAAGTAGCAGAGCGTGAGGCTGAGCGAGATCGAGCCGATCGCAATCTCTGGGGCCGGTCTCAGCTCGTTGCCCCTGCGACGCCCGCTCGGGGTGGAGGCATTCGGCATCAACGCGTACTCGTCCGTAGCCGCGGGCGGTCATGTTGTCGAGGACCACACCGAGGCGAGCCTCCTCCACGAGGAGGTCTACGCCGTCCTCGCCGGCCACGCGACGTTCACCCTCGACGGTGAGACGCTCGACGCACCATCAGGAACCGTCGTCTTCATCCGCGACCCCGACATGAAGTGCAGTGCTGTCGCCGCCGAGGCCGGAACGTCAGTGCTTGCGATCGGTGGCAAGGCCGGTGAGGCACACACATCATCGCCGTGGGAATGGTTTTTCTACGCCGAGCGATTCGGGCCGACCGCGGATTGGGATGGCGCGATCACCCATCTCCAAGCTGGCGTCGAGCGCCATCCGAGTAATGCGTCGATGATGTACTCGCCCGCCACGTCGAGTGGGCGGCAAAAGACGACGACCTCGCGTCGATCCGCGGGCTGCCCGGCTACCCGACCGCGTAGCTAACTGTCAGCCGCCCGGCGTCATCCGGTAGGCGTCGAACACGGCGTCCAGGTTGCGCAGCACGGTGAGCAGCGCGCGCAGCTCTTTCACGTCGCCGAGCTCGGCCGTGTACCAGTTGCGCGCCATGCCGTCCTCGACGGTGCCGCCGTAGGAGACGATGTTCGCGCCGTGCTCGGAGAACGTGCGAGCGACGTCCTCGAGCAGCCGAGCGCGATCCCACGCCTCGACGGCGATTTGGACGCGGAAGCTCGTCGTGGCGCCCCCGTCCCATTCGACCGGCGTGAACCGCTCCGGGTTCCGCATCAGCGCCTTCACATTGGGGCAGTCGTTGCGGTGGATCGTGATGCCGCGACCGAGCGAGATGTAGCCGGAGATCGCATCGCCCGGCACCGGCGTGCAGCACTTCGCGACCCGAACGAGCACATCTTCGACGCCGGGAACCACGATGCCGACGGTCTCGCCCGCGACGGTGGAGCGTGACTTCGCCGGCTTCAGCGTGATCGCGGGCTCCTCGACGACCTGTTCCGTCTTTAGGCGCTGCAGCACCTTGTTCACGATCTGGCCGGGGCCGAGCTTCCCCGAGCCGAGCGCTACGTAGAAGTCTTCCGCCTTCTTGAAGCCGGTCTCGCGGATCACCTGCGCGAGCACGCTCGAGCCTTGGAGTTTGCGATACGGCAGGTTCTGCGCCTTCAGCGCGTGGTCGAGCGCCTCGCGTCCCTTGTGCTCGAGCTCCTCGCGCGTTTCGCGCTGGTACCACTGCCGGATCTTGTTGCGCGCGCGTGACGAGGCGGCGAGGCCGAGCCAGTCGCGCGACGGCCCGCGACCCGACTTCGATGTCAAGATCTCAACGAAGTCGCCGTTCTTCAGCTTGTAATGGAGCGGCACGATGCGGCCATTGACCTTGGCACCGACCGTTCTGTGGCCGACATCGGTGTGAACGGCGTAGGCAAAGTCGATCGGCGTCGCGCCTGACGGCAGCGTCTTCACCGCGCCCTTCGGCGTGAAGACGTACACCTCGTCGTCGAAAAGATCCGTGCGCAGCGTGCGCATGAACTCGGCGGGATCCTGGTCCTCGCCCTGCCAGTCCATCAGCGACTTGACCCAGACGACCCACTCGTCGTCGCCCTTTGCGCCCTTGCCACGCTTGTACAGCCAGTGCGCGGCGACGCCGAACTCGGCCTCCTCGTGCATCTCGCGCGTCCGCAGCTGGATCTCGAGCGGCGTGCCTGACGGCCCGATCACCGTGGTGTGGAGCGAGCGATAGCGGTTCAGCTTCGGCATCGCGACAAAGTCCTTGAACCGCCCCGGCATCGGCTTCCACAGCGAGTGGATCAGCCCGAGCGCGCCGTAGCAGTCGCGCGTCCCTTCCTCGCCGGCGCGCTCGACGATCACGCGCATCGCAGTCAAGTCGTAGATCTCGTTGAACTCGCGACCCTTCTTGGCCATCTTGTCGTAGATCGAGTAGAAGTGCTTCGCGCGGCCGACGATATCGGCAGGGATGTCGGCCTTCTCGAGCTCGGTGCGCAGCGTCTCGGCGGCTTTCTCGACTTGCGCTTCGCGGTCGGCTCGCCGGTCGGCGACCATCGCCTTGATCTCGGCGAATTTACGCGGGTGCAGGACCTGGAACGAGAGGTCTTCGAGCTCCCACTTCAGGTGGTGGATGCCGAGCCGGTGCGCGAGGGGCGCATACACCTCGAGCGCTTCCTTCGCTTTTTGCACCTGCTTCTGCTTGCCGAGGTACTCGATTGTGCGCAGGTTGTGCAGGCGGTCGGCGAGCTTGATCAGGATAACGCGCACATCCTGCGCCATCGCCACGATCATCTTGCGGTAGTTCTCAGCCTCGGACTGCTCGCGGCTCTGGAACGTCGTCCGCGTCAGCTTGGTGACACCTTCGACGAGATGCGCGATCTCTGGCCCGAACTCGCTGCGGACATCGTCGAGGTCGGCGTCAGTGTCCTCGACGACGTCGTGGAGGAGCGCGGCGGCGATGGTCTGCTCGTCGAGATGGAGCTGGGCGCAGATCTGCGCGACAGCGAGCGGATGGTGGATGAACTCCTCGCCCGAGCGCCTCACCTGGCCACGATGGTGGAGCTCGGCGTAGTCGAACGCGCGCCGGATCAACTCCCGATCGACGCCGGGGTTGTAGCTCTCCACGACCGCGATTAGTTCGTGGACGAGGCTTCCGTGATGGCGTTCAGCGTCGATGACTGCCATAGGCTCAGTGTACTCAGGAGGTTCTCGGTAGAGGATCGGCCACTGGCAGGGCGAACCTGAGCTTCCGTGCTGTTTCGCCGCCTCGTTCTCGCGTTCCGAATGCGCCGAATTGCGCGCGTCCTGGTCTCGCTGGACGAGGCCGCGCGGCGCTAGCAGGCGCTTGTCTCCGGCTGCTGGCGGCCGGCGGACGTGTCCGCGCCAGGCATGCCCAGGGTCTGACCCCAGACATGTCCAGTCTGGCCGGTGCTTGTGGCGATCGGCCGCGGCGCCTACGGTGAGGGCAGATGCACCGGCTGATCGTCGTCCTCGGGCTCGCGGCGCTTATCGCCTCTTCCGGTTCTGCAGGCGCACGCTCGGTTGACGCGCCCCGGATCGTTCCCTGGACGCAGATCGGCGGGGTGCGACTTGGCGACGAGCGCTCGGTCGCAACGGCTCTGTACGGCGCACCCACGAAGACTTTCCGCGAGCGCACACCGATCGGGACGCGCTGGTACGGCCACCGAGTCCTGAGCTACCGCTACACGGTTCCCGGCGGCGTCGTTTGGGTTACCGCGGTCGACGGACGCGTGCGCGCCCTGGGAACATCATCACCCCGCTACAGAACACCAGACGGAATCCACGTTGGGTTGACGATCCCTCTCGGTCGGTGCCACGTTAGCGCGGCCAACCCGTGCGACTACCGGTGGCACGGGTTCAGTTGGGAGGAGTGCCCCGGAGGATGGCAGGCGTACAAACCAGGCTTGGACATCTTGCTTGCGACGAAGAACGTTTTCGGACGCAAAGGACACGTGAGCCGCGTCGGCTACATCGAGTTCGGCGATCCGTCGGCGATGCTGCTCTGCTTCTAGGCGGCGCGCGGCAGCAAATCGGTGTCGAGCAGCGAGCGGAACGTCTCGGACTCGAGTAGCTCCCTCCGCACACCCTCACCGAGCGCGAGCTCGCCGAAGATCGAGCGCGCCTCGGGCGTCCACGCCGTCTCGCCCTCGCGCCAGAGGCCGGCCAGCCAGTCGCGCAGCTCGTCGTAGCGTTCGGGTGCGTCGAAGACTCGACGGACAACGAGCTGCGGCGCGACGGTCCCGTTCCAGCGGTTCTCCTTCAGCCGAAACGCAAGGTCGTACCGGGTCTCGCCACGCATCCGCTCGAACTGAGCGCCCATCCCGAACGCGATCGCGGAGCCGCCGTCGCGCCCATGCTGCCGGATGCGGAAACGAAGATGCTTACCCTCGCCAACGGTCGACGGATCGACCGCTTCGCAGCTCGCGACGAGGAGCGTGACATCCGGGTTCCCAAGCCCGAACGGAGCGAGCCGATCCAGCTCCTGCGCGAGATCGAGAGTGAGCGTCGACGCCGGCACGACCGCGTCGACGATCGTCGTCGGCCGCGGGTCTACATCCGCGAGAACCGTGTCGGCATGCGCGCCGAACGCCTCGGAGAACGCTTCGAGCTGCTCCGGCATGATCGAAAGACCGGCAGCGGCGCGGTGTCCGCCGAACCGCTCGAGAAAGCCCGAGCACGCGGCGAGCGCACCGTGCAGATCGAAGGCCGAAACCGACCGCCCCGAGCCTTTCCACGCGCCGCCGGATCCAGCAACGAGCACAACCGGACGATTGAACCGCTCGACGAGCCGCGAGGCGACGATACCGATCACGCCCTCGTGCCACTCGTCGCTCCACAGGACGTAGCCGCGATGGGCGCGCCGCTCCTCGGGCCACTCCTCCACCTGACGGATCGCGCTGCGCAAGATCTTGTCCTCGACCGCCTGACGATCGCGATTCAGCACCTCGAGCTCGTCGGCCAAGCGCGCGGCGACATCAGTGTCGTCGGTCAGCACCAGCTCCAAAGCGAGATCCGGCCGGCCGAGTCGCCCCGCCGCATTGATCCGCGGAGCAAGCCGGAAACCGACCGCTGTCGCGTCGATCGCCGCGCCATCTACCCGCGCCGATTTCAAGAGTGCGACAAGACCCGGCCGGCGCGTCTGCGCGAGCGCTCGTAACCCAGCGATCGCAAGCGAACGGTTCTCGTCGACAAGCGGTACGACATCGGCGATCGTCGCAAGCGCTACAAGGTCGAGATTCAGCGTCAGCGCCGGATGCTCCGCACCAAGCAACGTCTGCGCGAGCTTGAACACGACGCCAGTCCCGCACAGGTCGGGAAACGGGTACTGAGAAGGACGCGTGGCGACGATCGGGCAGTCTGGCAGCATGCCGCCGGGCCGGTGGTGGTCGGTCACGATCACGTCGAGCCCGAGCGACTTCGCCACAGCCACTTCCTCAACCGCCGTGATGCCGCAGTCAACCGTGATCAGCAGCCCGACCCCGTCCGCCGCCAGCCGCTCAACGGTCTCGCGCGCGACGCCGTAGCCCTCCTCGAACCGGCTCGGCAGGTGCCAGCTGACATCGGCGCCGAGCTCGCGCAGCGTCAGAACCGCAAGCGCGGTAGCGCAAACTCCGTCGACGTCGTAGTCGCCGTGGATGCAAATCCGCTCACCGCCCTCCACCGCGGCACGGATCCGTTCGACTGCCGCAGCCATATCGCCGAGCAGCAGCGGATCGTGCGAGATGCCTTCGCCGGCGAGAAACGCAGCGGCCACAGTCGCATCGCCAAGCCCGCGCCGAACGAGGATGCTCGCAGTAATCTCGCTGACGCCGAGCTCCCCCGCGAGTGCGCGCACATCGGCGTAAGCACACGGGCGAATCGTCCAGCGTCCCTCGTTCATCGCCTGGTCGAGGGTACGTTCGACGCCGGACAGCGCGCGCTACGTCTTGTGGCTGCGGTCGCGCCCGCGAAACGACTCGAGCGCGATCTTCACCCACAGCAGCACGAGCCCGACGGTCGCCCCGACCACAACCATCGCGATCGGCGCGTAGAACGCCATCTGCTCGAGCGAGTACTTCGTCACCCACGTGCCGACCAGCCAGACGACGACGACGAGCACGGCCATCGGGATGATCAGGCGGCGGTTCACAGCCCCGAGGGTACCCTTCGGTGGTGCCGAGCGACGTCAACTACGTGTCGGGCCAGGACTATGTCGTCGAGTTCCTCGGCTACCGCTTCGGCTTCAACGCACTCGATTTCGAGGAGCGCGTCACCGCCGCGGCTGTCCGGCTCGGCCTGATCGGGTCGAACGACCTTGATGAGGAGGAGACGCTCGACCTCGTCGAGATCGCCGCGGATGGCCAGATCGCCGAGGCCCGCTCGGCCCTCGGCCGGTACCTCGTGCGCCACTGGGAACGGCTCGCGCTCCAGAGCGGCGAGTCGCTTGTCTACTGGCTGCGCAAGCTCGTCTTCCGCAGCGCGTGGCTCGACCATCGCGTCAAGGAAGGTCTGCTCGAGGTCTCGTGGGACGAGACGTCCGCGGACTTCGGCTACGCGGAACCACGTGGCGGGCGAGCACTCCTCGAGCTAGCGCCAGTCCCAAGCTGGCACGACCTCCAGTTCAGGCGTTGAATGCAGCGTGGCGGTTGAGTTTGAAGGTCAACTCCATCTCGTGACTGCCAAGGCCGGTGGCCGGGGGACGTCACTCGTTTCCGGCTGGCGCCCGATCGTTCGATTCGGAGCGGCGGAACGCGAGCCTGCGTGGGGCGTCGAGATCACGTTTGACGTGCCCGCGACACTTGCTCCCGGAGAGTCAGCGGCGGTGCACCTCAGGAGCTGGGCGTGGCCTGCAACCGACCCCGCACCACAGCCGGGCACGCGCATGTTCTTCTATGAAGGGGCGCAGATGGTAGGGACAGGAACCGTCCGCTAGCTGAGAAGGCTCGCTGACTGGCGATTACTCGCTGGGTGAGACGAACCCGAGACGCTGCTCAGGCTCCGCCTTGCCGATTCTCAGCTCGCGGATTGCGCCGAGCGGCACGATCAGCTCTTCCGGCTCGCCCTCGTCGCAGTGCGGGCACAGCGTGATGAAGCCGTAGCCCGGTTCGGCCGACAGCGTCGCGAGCCGGTGGAGGGCGCCGTCGACGAGCTCGACGCTGACCGCTACCTCGTCGAAACCGTACGTCTCTTTGAACGCGTCGATCCGGCGGTGAATCCGTGCAACGAGATCCTCGAGCGGGCCTGCCATCCCCGGTACCCAGAGCTCCGAGGTCAGAACAGGCTCCCGTCGTCGCGGGCTGCACCCACATGGGCGCGTCCACGATCGGTGACGATCCTGCCGCGCGGGGTTCGCTGCAAGAAGCCGAGCTGGAGCAGGTACGGCTCGTAGACGTCCTCGATCGTGTCCGGCTCCTCGCCGAGCGCGACCGCGAGCGTCGAGAGGCCCACCGGCCCGCCGGAGAACTTGTGGACGACGGCCGCGAGTAACTCGCGATCGGTGCGCTCCAGGCCGAGCTGGTCGACTTCGAGCAGCTCAAGCGCCTCACGCGCGACCTCGGTCGTGATCTCGCCTGCGTGACGCACTTCGGCGACATCGCGCACGCGTCGCAGGATGCGATTCGCGATGCGCGGCGTGCCGCGCGAGCGCCGCGCAATCTCGTCCGCAGCGTCGGGTTCGAGCATCACGCCGAGGATCCGCGCGGACCGTTTCACAATCGACGTCAGCTCGGCAGGCTCGTAGTAACCGAGCCGGAAGGTCATGCCGAAGCGGTCGCGCAGCGGCGTCGTCAGCAGGCCCGTGCGCGTTGTCGCGCCGACGAGCGTGAAATGCGGCAAGTCGAGCGTCAGCGTCCGTGCGGCCGGCCCCTGGCCAACGATGATGTCCAGCCGAAAGTCTTCGAGCGCCGGGTAGAGGATCTCCTCGATCGCGCGGTTCACGCGGTGGATCTCGTCGACGAACAGCACGTCGCGCGGCTCCAGGCCGGTGAGGATCGCGGCCATATCGCCCTTTCGCTCCAGTGCGGGACCGGCAACGGTGCGGATGCCTACGCCGAGCTCCTCGCGAATGATCTGCGCGAGCGTCGTCTTGCCGAGGCCAGGCGGGCCGACGAGCAGGACGTGATCGAGTGCCTCGCCGCGCGCCTTCGCCGCGTCGAGCGCGATCCCAAGCTGCTCTTTCACGCGCTCCTGGCCGACGAAATCGTCGAGCCGGCGCGGACGCAGCGAGGTCTCGACCTCCAACTCGCCGTCGACGAGAACGGCCGCAACCAACGATTCGGTCATCCGGCGCTCCGAAGCGCGAGGCGCACGCGCTCCTCGACCGCTAGCTCAGGGTCGATTCCGGCAAGCGCCTGATCCGCTTCGAGGAGCGACCAGCCGAGCTCGACCAGCGCATCGCGTGCGACCAGCCCGCCCACGCCGGCTGCCGTAGCCGACGCAGGTTCGTGCGCGGCGGCAGCGAGCTTCTCTTTCAGCTCCAGCACGATGCGCTCCGCCGTCTTCTTGCCGATGCCGGGGATCGCCATGAAGCGTGCGTGATCGCCGAGCGCGATCGCACGCCGCAGATCAGGCGCCGGCGAACCGGAGACGACCGCGAGCGCAACCTTCGGCCCGATCCCGTTGACCGTCAGCAGCTGTCCGAACAGCTCGCGCTCGCCCGCGTCGGCAAAGCCGTAGAGCTGGAGCGTGTCCTCGCGCACATGGAGATACGTCTCGACGGTGATCTCCGTGCCGCTTTCGGCGCGCCGGAGCACGGACGGCGTCGATGCGACGAGATACCCGACACCTGCTACATCCAGGACGAGTCCCTCGGAGGTACTAGTGACGGGGACACCGCGCAAACGCGAGATCATACAACAAGCCTTGCAAGCGGACTAGCCAGAGCGTGACATATTGCAACGGCCAGCGCATCGGCCTCGTGCGACGTCGCGGGCTCCGTGTCAAGCGAGAGGATCGCGCGAACCATCCGCTGCACCTGGCCTTTGTCGGCGCGGCCATAGCCGCAGACGGTCTGCTTGACGTGTGCCGGCGCGTACTCGGTGCACTCCACTCCGACCGACGCAGCCGCGACCAACACCGCCCCGCGCGCCTGGCCGACGAACAGGGCGATGCGCGCATCCGCCCCGACGAACGACTCCTCCAGCGCGACGGCATCCGGTTGATGCTCGACGACAAGCTCGACGACGTTGTCGAAGATCACTTTGAGCCGGATCTCGGGCCGATCGCGCGGCGTCGTCTTCCAGCAGCCTGAGTCGAGCCGCCGCACCCGCCCGCCGCTTTCGTCGACGACGCCGTAGCCGCACGCCGCCGTTCCCGGGTCGATACCCAGCACTTTCACGAGTAGAGGGTAGGTGCTGGCTCGGATGGCGGAACATTCCGATCGAGGGGTGCGCTCCCCGTCCGACGGGGTCGATACAGAACACCGACTGCAGTCAACAGACGTCCGTACGGAGGTTCTCCCATGCCCCGCTTCTCCACTCGCATTCCGCGACGCGTGTCGCCCGCATTGATCATTGCCTGTATCGCACTCGGCATCGCACTCGGCGGGACGGGCTTCGCCGCTGTAACGGCAGCGTTGCCCGTGAACAGCGTCGGTACGCCGCAGCTCAAGAACGATGCCGTCACGTCCGCGAAGATCCGCAACGGCACACTCGTGCGATCAGACTTCCGCTCCGGCCAGCTGCCGAACGGCATTCCGGGTTCGCCCGGCCCGGCCGGACCACAAGGCCTCAAGGGCGACGTTGGCCCGGCGGGTGCGCCCGGCCTCGTCGGCGATGTGACGCTGCATTCGGCGTCGGTCACCGTCCCGGCCTACACGATCCTAGGCACCTACAGCAATCGCGCGGTCACTGCGAACTGCGACGCGGGCGAGAAGGGTCTCGGTGGTGGTGCGGACTGGGTCGGCGACGGTGACGCGACACAGCTGATCACCGTTCTCAGCGCGCCGATTTACGACGCGACCGCGAAGAAGATCACGGGCTGGCGCGCACGCGGCGGCAACGACACGAACACGTCGCACCAGTTCACGGTGTACGTGCTCTGCACCAAGTAGCGATGAAAGGCGCCGCCGGAACCACGATGGGGCCGGCGGCGCCTGTTCCTACTCGGTCTAGGCGTGGCAGTGTGCTGTCACGTACGCCGAGATCTTCTGGCCGGCCGCCGCAACGTCCGGCGCGCTGATCGACTTCGACGCAGCCTGCAACTTCGCGAGCGTGTCAGCGCTCGGAACGGTGCCAGGCTTGAGATCCACGCCCTTCAACGCCTCCGCGTACTTCCCGAGAGCGTCGCCGATGATCACTAGCTGGTCGCGGATCTCTGCGGGCGCCTTGTCTGCGAACGTCTTGAACGCAGCCGCCTCCGCCCCAAGCCCTGAGACTCCCGAGCCGGCGCTTGCGGAGATCGCCTTGCTGAACGCTTGCCCAAAGTTGGTCAGGCTGCCGCAATCCTTGAGGCTCGTCGCCCCGCTTGACGAGCCGTTCGTGGTCGTAGTCGTGGTGGGCGTAGTTGCCGGCGGCGTTGTCGTCGTGGCGGCGACCGTCACTGTCGGCGGCGCCGGCGTGCTGGACTTGCTCCCGCCTCCGCAGCCTGCGACAGCGAGTACCGCGGCAAGCAACAGCGCGGCTCCCGTGAGTTTCCGGATTGCCATCTTGCGCATCGAACCTGCCTCCCTGACCGAATTTTGACGAACAGCGAGCGCCCCCTCAACAAGCCGGCCCGAGCGTACCGCATCGGTCGGCGAGGCTTGCCGCTAGGCGCGCGGGCTAGGCGACGATCGCTTCGAGGACGCGCTCGGGGATGTCGAAGTTGGCGAAGACGTCCTGCACGTCGTCGTTGTCTTCGAGTCCTTCGACGAGGCGGACAACCGTCCGGGCGACGGATTCCTCGGCGATCTCGACTGTCGTCTTCGGCACCATCGAGAGCCCTGCCGACTCGATCGCGAACCCGGCCGCTTCGATCGCCTGCCGCACCGCCATCAGGCTCTCGGGCGTCGATGACACCTGATACGTGGAGCCGTCGCGCTCGACATCGTCCGCGCCTGCGTCGGCCGCAGTGAGCACCAGCTCGTCCTCGTCAACGCCATCGGCCGTGACCAGAACGATCCCGCGGCGCTCGAACTGCCACGCAACCGCGCCGGTCGCGCCGAGGTTGCCACCGTGCTTCGAGAACAGGAAGCGGACATCGCTCGCGGTGCGATTGCGATTGTCGGTCAGCGCTTCGACCAAGACGGCGACGCCCTCAGGCCCGTAGCCCTCGTAGATCACGGTCTCGAACGTGGAACCGTCGGCGCCCTCGCCGGAGCCGCGCGCAATCGCGCGCTCGATGTTGTCCTTCGGCATCGAGTACGAGCGCGCCTTCTCGACCGCGTTCTGCAGCGCGAGGTTCCCGGCCGGGTCGGGGCCGCCTTCCTTGGCCGCGACGATGATCGCCCGCGACAGCTTCGAGAAAAGCTTGCCGCGCTTGACGTCGGCGGCGCCCTTCTTGTGCTTGATGCTCGACCACTTGCTATGCCCTGACACTCGTCTCCTCTCGCACTAGCTCGAGAAATCTCTGGTGGATCCGTGTGTCGTCGGTCAGCTCGGGGTGGAACGATGCGACGAGAACCCGCTCTTCGCGTGCGAGCACGGGATGGCCGTCGACCGTCGCCAGGATCTCGACAGCCGGGCCTGCATCGCTGATCCACGGCGCCCGGATAAACACGGCGTGAAACAGCTCGTCGACGCCGTCGATCTCGATGTCGGCTTCGAAGCTCGAGACCTGCCGACCGAACGCGTTTCGCTCGACGGCGATGTCGATCAATCCAAGGCGCTGGCGATCGAGCACGATCATCCCGGCGCAGGTTCCAAAGATCGCGCCATTGAAGTCACGGATTGCGGCGTCGAGCCCATACAGCGCAGCGAGATGCATGATCGTCGTCGACTCGCCTCCCGGGACGACGAGCCCGTCTAGCCCTTCGAGCTGCTTTGGGAGACGCACTTCGACAACATCGACGCCAAGCCGCTGGAGCACGTTGACGTGCTCACGGAACGCTCCTTGCAGGGCAAGAACGCCGACTCTCACGGAGAGACCGTGACGGCGGCTACCAGCCGCGAGCTTCGAGCCGCTCGTCGTCGCGAAGCGAGGCGGACGAGATGCCGACCATCGGCTCGCCGAGACCGGCCGAGACATCGGCGAGGACTTTCGGATCGGCGTAGTGCGTCGTCGCCTCGACGATCGCTTTCGCGCGCCGGTCGGGATCGCTCGACTTGAAGATGCCGGAGCCGACGAAGACGCCATCCGCGCCGAGCTGCATGCAGAGGGACGCGTCGGCTGGCGTCGCAATGCCGCCGGCGGTGAAGGTAACAACCGGCAGGCGTCCGTTCTCGGCGACCCAGCGGACGAGATCGTGCGGCGCGCGCAACTCCTTCGCCTCGGCGTAGAGCTCCTCCTCGCGCAGCGCGCCGAGCCGACGGATGCCGCCGAAGACCGACCGCATGTGCGTGACCGCGTTGACGATGTCGCCGGTGCCGGCCTCGCCCTTGGTGCGGATCATCGCGGCGCCTTCGCTGATGCGCCGAAGCGCTTCACCGAGATTTGTCGCGCCGCAGACAAACGGAACCGTGAACTTCCACTTGTCGACGTGATGCTCGATGTCGGCCGGGGTTAGCACCTCGGACTCGTCGATGTAGTCGACCTCGAGTGCCTCCAGGATCTGCGCTTCGGCGAAGTGGCCGATGCGGCACTTGGCCATGACCGGAATGGAAACAGCGGCCTGGATATCCCGGATCATCTGGGGGTCGGACATGCGAGCAACGCCGCCGTCACGCCGGATGTCAGCGGGGACGCGCTCGAGCGCCATCACGGCGCACGCGCCTGCCTCCTCGGCGATCCGTGCCTGGTCGGCGTCGACGACATCCATTATCACGCCGCCCTTGAGCATCTCGGCGAGACCCGTCTTGACGCGCATCGTGCCGCGCTCACCCATGTGCTCACCCATGTGCTGAGTGTAACCACGCCCGGCGGCCGCCTGCACGGATGCGAGGCGACCGCCTACGTGGAAAGCGAGCTAGGAGCGCTCGGAGCCGTCTCCGGCCGCGGGCTCATCGGCCGGCGGCGCGGGGGCTGCGGGTGCTTCGGGAGCCGGAGGGGCCGGCGCAGTGCTGGCCTCGGTCGACGAGCCGACCGACGACGCCATCGACGAGACCTTGTTGCGGACATCGGAGAGGCTCTCACCGGCGGCTTGCATGCTCATCCACGCGCCAGCGGCGACTGCGATAGCCAGCAGCAGCCCGATCCACGTCCAGATCGTGCGGCCGATGAGGTTGTCGCCGAAGCCACCGCCCGGTTTCGACAGAACGCGGATCACGACGAAGAGCAGAAGCAGAACGGCAAGCCCGGCCGTGACCATCGAGTTGCTGATGCCGCCAAGCTCGACGTTGATGCCGGCGATGCGAAGCCCGATCCACACGAGAATCGCGAGCACGAGGATTCCGGCGAGGAACCCAAGGCCGTGCCACATGTTCTCGCCGTAGCTGGTGTGCTTGATCGTGTACCAGCTGAAGAACGAGTCGATGAACAGGAGTCCCGCGGCGCCCAACGTGATCTGAGTGCCTTTCGAGAGGGTACGCAGCTTGTCCATTTTGCGAACTTTTCCTTTCCCGATTTGGCCGGACCGTCGAAATCCGGTGCCGGATGTGACAAACATACGCCTGTTCCGACGCGACTCCTCTCCCCAAGGTCGGTTCGTGAGTTCCGGCTCGAGGTCGCGTCGTTGTGTGGGAGTCCGCTGGCGGGCTCCCACACTCTCTTCGAGCCGGCCCCGACGCCCTCCGTGGTAGCGTCGCGGACGTGCCTGACACGCTGACAATCGTCGACAACCGGACCGGGCTCGAGTACTCCGTTCCCATCGTCGACGGCTCGATCAGGGCAACCGATCTCCGCCAGATCACGGCGGGCGACGACGACCCCGGGCTGCTCTCGTTCGACCCTGCTTACTTGAACACCGCCTCCTGCAAGAGCGCGATCACCTACATCGACGGCGACGCCGGGATCCTCCGCTACCGCGGCTACCCGATCGAGGAGGTCGCCGATACGACCACGTTCCTCGAGACCGCGTATCTGCTCCTCGAGGGCGAGTTGCCGACCGCGGACGCGCTCCAAGGGTGGGAAGCCGACGTCCGCTCGCACACGTATGTCCACACCAACGTCACCAAGTTCATGGAGGGCTTCCGCTACGACGCACACCCAATGGGAATGCTGCTCGGCGCGGTCGGCGCGCTCTCGACGTTCTACCCGGACGCGAAGGACATCTCGGATCCCGAGAACCGCTACCTGCAGCGGGTGCGGCTGCTGGCGAAGCTGCCGACAATCGCCGCGTACATCTTCCGCCACTCGCGTGGTCTGCCCTACGTGCTGCCGCGAAACGACCTCGGCTACATCGGGAACTTCGTCAACATGACCTTCGAGATCGGCGGTAAGCACGAGGCGAACCCGGTGCTGCAGAACGCGCTCGAAATCCTCCTGATCCTGCACGCCGACCACGAGCAGAACTGCTCGACGAGCGCCGTTCGCGGCGTCGGATCGTCACATGTCGACCCGTTCTCCGCCGTCTCGGCCGGCATCGCGGCACTCTACGGCCCGTTGCACGGCGGCGCTAACGAGGCCGTCTTGAAGATGCTCGACGTCATCGGCGACAAGGCGAACGTGCCAGCGTTCATCGAGCAGGTGAAGACGGGCAAGGGTCGATTGATGGGTTTCGGGCATCGCGTCTACAAGAGCTACGACCCGCGGGCGACGCTGATCAAGCAGGTCGCGGACTCGGTCTTTGCGGAGACCGGCCTCAACCCGAAGCTCGAGATCGCGCTCGAGCTGGAGCGGATCGCGCTCGAAGACGACTACTTCGTCTCGCGCAAGCTCTACCCGAACGTCGACTTCTACTCGGGCCTGATCTACCAGGCGATGGGCTACTCGACCGACTACTTCACGGTGTTGTTTGCCCTGGGTCGCTTGCCCGGCTGGATCGCGCAGTGGGAAGAGATGCTCAACGATCCCGAGCAGAAGATCGCGCGGCCGCGGCAGATCTACATCGGGCCCGAGAAGCGCTCGTTCGTGCCGATGAGCGACCGCTAAGCGGGGGCGACGATGAAGCCGGAGCGGATGAACGCGTTCACGGACGGCGTGATCGCGATCTTGATCACGATCCTCGTCCTCGAGCTGCGGCCGCCTGCCGGCCACCAGCTCAGCGACATCCTCGACGAGAAGTCCAAGCTCCTCGCCTACCTGCTGAGTTTCGTGTTCGTCGCCATCTACTGGGTGAATCACCACCACCTGATGCAGATCGTGCATCGGATCGACGGGCGGACGCTGTGGGCGAACATCCATCTGCTCTTCTGGCTTTCGCTGACGCCGATCGCGACCGCCTGGCTCGGCGACGCGGGCGTCAAATCAGGGCCGGTCGCCGCGTACGTGATCGTGCTACTCGGCTGCGCGGTCTCGTACACGCTCCTGACGCTATCCCTGCTCGCGCTGTACGAGTCAGAATCGCACCTCGCGCAGGCGATCGGCAGCGATCGCAAAGGGAAGCTCTCGCTGGCGTTCTATCTTGCGGCGCTCGCCTTTGCGTTCGTTGTCCCGTGGGTCTCCGTCGCGCTCTTTGTCGCCGTCGCGCTCATCTGGTTCGTCCCGGATCGCAGAGTCGAGCGCGTCCTCGTCGACGACCGCTGACGCTACTTCGCGGCCGACTTGACGGTCAGGGAGTACGTCCCCTTGGATGTGGCACCGAGCGAGTCCGTGACCGTGAAGGTGAGGGCGAACGCTCCCGCCTTGCGTGCTGTACCGCTGACCACGCCTGTCTTTCGGTCGAGTCGGATCCCGACGGGGAGCTTGCCGGACGTGACCTTCCACGTCAGCGGCCTGACACCGCCGGTTGACTTGAGCGTCGCCCTGAAAGCCTTACCTACGCTTGTTACGAGCAGCTTGGTTGGCTTCAGCTTCAGCTTGGCCTTGACGACGACGGTCGCGCTCGCCGTCGCTGTCCCGCCGTACACGTCCGTCGCCGAGACCTGTACCGGGAAGGATCCTGCTGCAGTCGGCTTCCCGCCGATGGCGCCGGTCGCCGGATCGATCGTAAGCCACGACGGAGCTCCAACCAGCGACCACGAATAAGGCGCGCGCCCGCCGGCCGCCACGACCGTCGCCGGCTTCAGAGCAAGCCCGTCCTCACCGGTTCGGAGCGTCGGCGCAGTGAGGCCAAGTGGCGTCACGACATCGAGGACAAACGTCTTCGTGTTGCTACGGGAGGCATCTGCAACCTTGATGTCGATGCTCACCGGCGCCGGCAGTGCAGCGGCCGAGGTCCCGGCCAGCAGCCCATTAGGAGAAAATGTGAACCCCGGAGGAAGCGTCCCGCCCATCAGCGACCAGCTCTGCGTGCCCCCGCCATCCGCGACGAACTGAACCGAATACGGGACGCCCTCCAGCGCCGGTGCGAGGGGCGACGCAGTCGTGACCGTCAGCGCCGGCGCGATCCTGATCGTGAACAGCTCCTGCGAGGCAAGACCGCAGTTGTCTTTGAGCTCGCCCCAGAAGGACACATCTCCGGCGGCCGTCGGCGTTCCCGAGATCAGGCCGGCCGGCGTCATCGACAACCCGGCAGCAGCACGCCCGCCTTGATTGAGAACGTGTACGGCTTGCAGCCGCTGGAGGCCTGGAACTGAAAGCTGTACGGCGTCCCCACGGTTCCATCCGGAGGAACGACTCCATCGGTGAAGTCGAGCGCTAGCGCAACCGGGACCGCAACAGCCGCAATGGCTAGCCCCAGCGCAAGGACGCGGGCGACGCGCACCCGGCTTCTCCTCTTGGGCACCTTCATCGGCGCGGCACGTTATCACGGTGCTCAGGACGAAACCGCGTGTCGTCGCGGTGTCGACAAGTCGCCACGCTCATGAAACGAGGGCGAGCGCGTCCTAGACTCTGACCATGCCACCGTCGAGCGAGCAACCACAGGTTCGACTCGCCGAACTGGTCGCCGCGCTGTCGCTCGGGGTCGACCTCGGTTTCGGACAACCGATGGAGCACGTCCTACGGCAGTGCCTGATCGGCCTTCGACTCGCGGAGCGACTCGACCTCGACGACGAGACGCGAGCAGTCGTCTACTACACGGCGCTGCTCGTCAACGTCGGCTGCCACTCCGACGCGCACGAGCAGGCGAAGTGGTTCGGGGACGACATCGCCCTGAAGTCGACGAAGTACGACCACCCGATGCGGAGCGTGCGAGGGTTGGCGGCAGGAATGCGGCTGCTCGGCTCCGGGAATACACCCTTGCGTCGCGTGCGGGTCGGGCTCGAGTTCGTCATGTCGGGGCACCGCGAGGTGGACGACATGATCTCCCAGCATGCGGCGCTGGCGCGTGCGTTAGCGGAGGAGCTCGGACTGCCGGAGCCCGTGCTCGACGCGGTCGGCGCGGCGTACGAGCAGTGGGACGGCCACGGCTGGCCAGGCGAGCTAAAAGGCGACGCGATCCCCATCGCGGCGAGAATCGCCCAGCTCGCGGAGTTCGTCGAGGTCGCACATCGCGTCGGGGGCGTGGACGCAGCGAACGCGCTCGCCGAGGACCGCGGCGGCAACCAGTTCGATCCGACGCTAACGGCGATCCTGCGCGCGAGCGGCCCCGAGATCCTGGGCGGTCTCGACGGCATCGGAGCCTGGGATGCCGTGATCGACGAGGAGCCGTCCCTTGCCGTCGGCCTCTCGGACGAGCAGTTCGACTCGGCGCTGGTGCGATCGCGAACTTCATCGATCTGAAGTCGCCGTACACGGTCGGTCACGCGCAGGCTGTCGCGAGCCTTGCCGGGGATGCCGCGCAAGACCTCGGGCTGCCCGCAAGCGTCGTGCGTTTGCTCCGCCGCGCGGGGCTCGTGCACGACTTCGGTCGGCTGGGGGTCTCGAACGCGATCTGGGACAAGCGCGGCCCACTCGGCGCCGGCGAGTGGGAGCGCGTTCGCCTATACCCCTACATCACCGAGCGAATGCTGCACGGATCGCCGTCCCTGGCGCCGCTCGGCGCGATCGCGGTGCAGCATCGTGAGCGACTCGACGGCTCGGGCTATCCCCGCGGCTTGACCGGCACCGCGATCTCGCGTCACGCACGGATTATCGGCGCGGCGGACGCGTACCAGGCAATGCGCGAGCCTCGGCCCTACCGCCCAGAGCTTTCTCCGGAGGAGGCGGCCGCGGAGTTGCGAGCCGAGGTCGGGGCCGGACGGCTCGACGGCGAAGCGGTCGATGCGGTGCTTCGAGCCGCCGGGCACCGCGTGACCCGCCGCCGGGAATGGCCGGCGGGCTTGACCCAGCGCGAGGTCGAGGTGCTCCAGTTGTTGAGCCGCGGTCTCTCGAACAAGGAGATCGCCGCGCAGCTCGTGATTTCACGCAAGACGGCGGGAGGCCATATCGAGCATATCTACTCCAAGATCGGCGCCTCGACCCGCGTCCGCGCCAGCCTCTTCGCGATGAAGCACGGGCTGATGGCCGAGACGTAGCCGCAGCGCACGGGTTTAGGGCGCCGCGTGCTGACCCATCATGGCCTGGACGTTCCCCATCATGATCTCCATGGTCTTGGCCAGCTCGTCGGTCGGCTGGAACTGCACGATCTCCGCACCTTCGTACGTGTGTGGCGTGTGCCCCGGCGGGGTGTAGTAGGCGTCGCCAGCCTCGTAGGTCTCGTCGCGATCCGGGAAACGGAACGTGATCTTGCCCTTGATGACGTAGCCCCAGTGAGGGCACTGGCAACGGTCGTCGGGAGCTCCGCGCAGGAGAGGTGCGCCATCCATGTCGCCTAGGAACTGCGTGAAGCAGACCGTGTAGGCATCGAGCTCCTCACTACGGTCGTCCGCGATCCCTTCAACCCGCTGTGCCTTGGAAGCAGTGGCTCTGGATGTCTTCGGCATGCGTCCTCCTCCTCGGTTCGCTTGCTCGCCGGTTCGAGAAAGAGCGTAGGCGGGGCGCAGTGCCGGCGCACGGGGCGTTTACCCCATCTTTGACAATGCGCCAGTTTGCCGCGGCATCTCCGCCTTCACCCCCATGGGCCCGCCTGGACTCGAACCAGGGACCTACCGATTATGAGTCGGCTGCTCTAACCGGCTGAGCTACGGGCCCGCAGCGGCCGAGCCTACTGGAGGCACCAACGGACGGGACAGGTACCGTTGAGGAGTCGTGGGGCTGCGCGAGATTGACACACTGTCGGGCGTGAAGACGTTCCAACGCGAGGTCCAGCTCCGCACCGCGGGAGGCCTGACCGTTACGGACATCACCCACGAGGTGCAGGCCGCGGTTCGCGAGAGCGGCGTCCAGAACGGGATCTGCTGCGTCTACTCGCCGCACACCACGTGCTCGGTGCGCGTCAACGAATGGGAGAACGGCTTCCTCGAAGACTTCGCCGTGATGCTCAAACGACTCGTGCCGACCGAGCAGCACTACTACGCGCACGACGACTGGGATCGGCGCACCGAGAACATCTCTCCCGAGGACATGGAGACCGGGAACGGCAACGGCCACTCACACTGCATGTCGATGCTGCTCGGGCCGGCCGGCGAGTCGATTCCGGTTCGTAGTGGTGACCTGTGCCTGGGTACGTGGCAGCGGGTGCTGTTCCTCGAGCTCGACCGCGAGCGCGACCGCCGCTGGCTCGTCCAAGTCGTCGGCGTCTAGCCCGCTCCTCAGCTACGCAGGCCCGCCCGCGCGCCGACGCGCGCCATATCGCTCGAAGAACGTTGAGCACTCCTGGCGCGAGCCCATGTCGGGCATGCCCATCACGGCTCCGAGGATCACGTTGGGCGTCGCTGCGATGCCGGCGGCGCGAAGCTCATGCAGAGTCTTTATCGTCAGATCGCCGAGGTCACGCCGTGTGTTCGACGGGCAATCAGCCTCCAGGATGTTCAGAAACGACGAGAATCGCTTGAGCGTCGGATTGGCGTGGCTCGGGCGGTGACCGAGCTGGATCGCCATCAGCTGGAACTCCGGGCTCGTCGCCGAGATGACAGGGTTACGCGGGTCGCGCGCCGGCGGAGCGGCGCGATGATTCTGGATCTCCAACCCAGCCACAAGCAGCAGCCCGATCGCGCACGCACCGACGAGACGCGCCCGATCGGCCCGCGTCGCCCCCCGCCAGATCGGTATCAGGCGTCCTATTCCGGCGTGACGTAGGCGGCGGTGAGGCCACCGTCGACGAGGAACGACGTCCCGTTGACATACGACGACTCGTCGCTCGCGAGGAACAGCGCACCGTTGACGACCTCACGTGGCTTCGCGAGCCTACCCATCGGCCAGTGGATTCGCCGCCGTTCGAGCGCAGCCGGATCGCCGCCGAAGATCCTCAGCAGCAGCGGCGTCTCGACCGGGCCGGGACACAGCGAGTTGACGCGGATTCCCTGCCGCGCGAACTGGACAGCGAGCTCGCGGCTCATCGAGAGCACCGCGCCCTTCGACGCCGAGTACGAGATCTGCGACGTCGCGGCGCCGAGGATCGCCACGAACGACGCAACGTTGATCACCGAGCCCCCGCCGCGCTCCAGCAGGTACGGAATGCCGTGCTTGCAGCAGAAGTAGACGCCCTTCGTGTTCACGTCCTGCACGCGATCCCACGCGTCGGCCTCGGTGACGAGGATCGAGTCGTCGTCGGCGGGCGAGATGCCGGCGTTGTTGTAGAGGACATCGATGCCGCCGAAGCGCTCGGCGGTCGCCACGTACATCGCCTTCACGTCATCCTCCGACGCGACGTTCGCGGCCACGGCGAAAGCGCTACCGGGCGCGCACAGCGCGACGGTCTCCTCGGCGAGCGCGACGTTGATATCGGCGGCGCAGACCTTCGCGCCCTCCCCGGTGAACACGACGGCGGCCTCGCGGCCCATTCCGCCACCGGCTCCCGTGATGACGCAGACTTTTCCTTCGAGGCGACCGCTCATGTGAGTTCTCAGCCCTCCGTAGAGATGTAGACGCTCTTGACTTCCGAGTAGCTCTGCAACGCGTGCATGCCGAGCTCGCGGCCGAAGCCGGACTGCTTGAAGCCGCCGAACGGCGTCGAGACGCGCACCGACGAGTTCGAGTTGATGCTCAGGACGCCGCTCTCGAGGGCGCGTGCGACGCGAAGTGCGCGGGCGCCGTCGCGTGTCCAGATCGAGCCCGAAAGACCGTACGGCGTGTCGTTCGCGATCCTGATCGCGTCGGCCTCGTTCTCGAATGGGATGACAGCGGCTACGGGGCCGAAGACCTCCTCGCGCGCGACGCGATCGTCGTTCGTCGCCTCGACAAGCGTGCACGGGAACCAGAAGCCTGGGCCGTCTGGGACATCGCCGCTGAACAGCGGTTCGCCCTCGACGAAGCTCGCAACGGTTTCACGGTGCGCCGCCGAAATGAGCGGGCCCATCTCGGTCGCGTCGTCGCGCGGGTCGCCGACCTTCACGTTCCGGGTGGCGTCGACCAACAGGCCGACGAAACGGTCGTAGACAGAGCGCTCGACGAGGATCCGGCTGCGCGCGCAACAGTCCTGTCCCGCGTTGTCGAAGACCGAGTACGGCGCGCTCGTGGCGGCTTTCTCGAGATCAGCGTCCGCGAAGATGATGTTCGCCGACTTGCCGCCGAGCTCGAGCGTGACGCGCTTGATCGTTGCGGCCGCACCTTGCATCACGCGCTGGCCGACCTCGGTCGAGCCCGTGAAGCCGATCTTCGCAACGTCTGGATGCTCGATCAGGCGCTGCCCGACGACCGAGCCCTTTCCGACGAGGACGTTCAGGACACCATCCGGAATCCCGGCGTCGAGTGCGAGCTCGGCGAGCCGCAACGCCGAGAGCGGCGTCAGCTCGGCCGGCTTGAGGACGACGGTGTTGCCGCACGCGAGTGCCGGGCCGATCTTCCAACTCGCGATGTTAAGCGGGAAGTTCCACGGGGTGATCAGGCCGACGACGCCAAGCGATTCGCGGAAGGTCAGCGCCGCGCCGCCCGCGACTGGGATCGTCTCGCCGTAGTGCTTGTCGATCGCGCCGGCGTAGAAGTGGAAAACCTGGGCGACCATGCCGACCTCGCCGCGCGCGCTCGAGATTGGCTTGCCGACGTTCTGCGACTCGATCTGCGAGAGCTCTTCGCTGTGCTCTTCGACGAGGGTCGCGAGCCGGCGCAGCAGTCGCGCTCGATCTGTGGGAGCGACCGCGCGCCACGCGGGGTAGGCGTCGCGTGCACGGGCGACTGCGGCGTCGGTCTCCTCCACCCCAGCCTGCTGAAGCTCGGCGATCGGCTGCTCGGTGGCCGGGTTGAGGACAGTCAGCGCCATGCCGCGATTCAACCACGATTCGCGCCGCCGGCGGCGAACTGGTTGCCCACCGCCGGCCCTGCGAGCTGCGTTAGGACCCCGGCCGTGAGTCTGCGACGACCCCGACCACGTTCCCCTCGATGTCCGCGAACAGGCCCAATGTGACCATGTCCGGAATCGTCATCACCGGCTGCACGATCTTGCCGCCGAGCGACTCCGCCTTGTCGAGCGCGGCCTGCGGATCGTCGACCGACACGTAGAACGTGACGCTGGTCGAGCCGTCCTGGCTCGTGCCGATGCCGCCACCAATGCCGTCACCTTCCTTCTCTACGAGCGCATAGCCCATGGCTTCTACTGCGCTGGTCTTCCAGCCGAAGAGCTTCTCGTAGAAACTCACGAGCGCCGGGCCATCCTTGCCGGTGACCTCGAAATGTATGACCGGATTCGCCATGTCTGCCTCCTGTCGGGGTTGCGTCCGATGCTAGGACGAACGGGGCCGCCGAATTTCGACAATGATCGCGTTCTTGGGACGGATCGCAATAGTCGTGGCTGTCGTCGGCGCTCTCGTCGCGGGGTGTGGCGGCGGCGGATCGGGTCAGCCGAGCAGTTGGGCCGGCGCCACCGAGTACGACGCGGCTTCTCAGGCTCGATCGGCAATCTCCGACGAAGCACTCGATCCGAAGAGCCCGGCCTACGGCAAGAAGCTCCTCGTCGGTGACGGCACCGCCGCTCGTCTCCCCGACGACGGGCGGAAAGCGTGGCGGATCGGGTTCACGACGCTCGACGGTGCGACGAGCGATATCTGCATGTGGGTGTGGGTCTCGAAGTCGACGCCGCTGCGCCAGACATTCACCTATTCGGTTGGGACGTGTCCCGTTGCGGTCGGTTCGTAGCGCGGGCTTGGTCGTAGCGGCGGTCGTGCTGCTTGCGGGCTGCGGTGGCAGCGGCGGCGAGCCAGAGCATGCAGGGCTCACACGGAGCGCCGCGTGGACCGAGGCCAGCGAAGCGGTTGTCGAGTTCGTCCGAGGGGCGGAAGCTCCGTTCGCAGGCTTCCAGCTCGGGCAAATGGATCTCCGCGTCGCGAAGGATCGCGCGGGCACCGAGTACTGGGCGGTGATCGCTCATGACGGTCGGAGCCTGAGTCGCGCCGCGGTGTGCGTCCATCTCACAGGAGGGATCTCGGGGAGCGTGGTCGTGCGGGCGTGCGACTCGTCTGCGCCGGCTCCGCCTACTCCTTCAGCGCCGGCGGCGACGACGACCGGGGCGGCCTAGCGCCGGGACATGTCCCATCGAGCGAGGCGTGGACATGTTCTCGCTCTGACCCCCGCCACGTCCAAAGAGGCGATGCCCGACTGCCCAGATTCCCTATTCCGCAGTCCGCGGACACGTCTGCGCAGGCCGTGGCAGGGGTCAGAGCAAGGACATTGGCTCGATGCGACGCGTCCCGCGTGGCCCCGCCGCGCGGGACGCTCAGCTTGATGGGGCGTTCGAGCGCTCGGCGCGATACCGCTTCGCCTCGCCAACCAGCGCATCGAACAGCCGCTGATCATCAGCTGCCTCGGGGTGCCACAGCACGCCCACGGCGAACCGCTTCGACGGATCCTCGAGCCCTTCGAGCGTCCCATCCTCGGCCCACGCGGTCTCGACGAGACCCTTCCCGACGCTGCCGATCCCCTGGTGATGGCTCGACTTCACGGTGGGCGGCTGTTCACCAAGGATCGCGCTTAGCCGCGTCCCGCCCTTCACCTCAACTGGATGCTCCGAGAAGACGCCCTTCACCTCGCGGTGCTTCTCGTCGCCCACGGCATCAGGCAGGTGCTGGACAAGATCGCCGCCGCGCACCACGTTGAGAATCTGGAAGCCACGACAGATCGCCAACGTCGGCAGGTCGCGCTCCAAAGCCGCGACCAAAAGGGCCATCTCGCCGCGATCACGATGCACCTGCGGCTCGTCCGTCTCAGGGCCACGATCCGCGCCATAGCTAGCAGGGTCGACGTCGGCGCCTCCCGAGAAGATGAGCCCGTCGAGCACGTCGAGCGTCTCGTCGATCGCGTCGTCATCGGGCGGGACAAGCAGTGCACGCCCGCCGGCTCGCGCGACGGCCTCGACGTACATCATCGGCACGAGCGCCGCGGGCAACTCCCACGCAGCCCACTTCGCCGGCTGCGCATACGACGTGATTCCGATGATCGGCCGGCCGCTCATGCCCAAACTATGCCGAACGGCGCGCGGCTACCCGCGTTCGAAGTAGCGCTTCCGCTCCCAGTCGGTCACGAACTTGTCGTACAGCCCTTGCTCGACGCGCGCGTAGTTGAGGTAGTGATCGACGACTTGGTCGCCGAATGCGGCCCGCGCCATCGTCCCCGACTCGAGCGCTGCGATCGCCTCGCGCATCGACGACGGAAAACGCTTCGCGTCGGACTCGTAGGCATTGCCTTCCAAGCCCTTCGGGAGGCGCAGCTTGTTCTCGATCCCGTGCAACCCAGCGGCGATCACTGCCGCGAACGCGAGGTACGGGTTCGCGTCCCCACCGGGAATCCGCGTCTCGGCGCGCCTCGACGGTCCGTGCCCGACGACGCGAAACCCACATGTCCGGTTGTCGAGGCCCCAGGCGAGCGTGGTCGGCGCCCAGCTGCCCGCCGCGAACCGCTTGTACGAGTTGATCGTCGGCGCGAGAAAGATCGCCAGTTCCTCGAAACACGCGATCTGCCCGGCGAGCCAACGGCCGAACAGCGTCTCGCTCTTCGCAAACGCCGGCTTGTCGTCCTGCCACAGCGATGAGTGAATGTGGCACGAGTTGCCGATCCAGTGCTCGAACGGCTTCGCCATGAACGTGATCGAGCAACCGTTCATGTGCGCGAGTTCCTTGGCACCGTTCTTGTAGATCACGTGGTTGTCGGCCATCGTCAGCGCGTCCGAGAACTTGAAGTTGATCTCCTGCTGACCCGGCCACGCCTCGCCTTTCGAGGTCAGGAATACATGCAGAC
>JANYJX010000096.1 GCA_025358355.1 Actinomycetes bacterium
TCATTCAGCATGCGGCCGAAGATCTTGGGCCACCAGAAGTAGAAGCCCGAGAAGATGCCGAAGAACAGACCGCCGAACAGCACGTAGTGGAAGTGGGCGACGACGAAGTACGAGTCGTGCAGCTGCGTGTCGACCGGGAACGCCGCCAGGTAGATCCCGGTCAGCCCGCCGAAGGTGAAGATCGAGAGGAAGCCGATCGCGTACAGCATCGGCGTGTCGAGGCTGATGTTGCCGCGCCAGAGCGTCGCGAGCCAGTTGAAGATCTTCATCCCGGTTGGCACGGCGATGATCATCGAGCTGATCATGAAAAAGCCGTTGAGGTAGTTCGGTAGCCCCACGGTGAACATGTGATGCGCCCAGACGAGCATCGAGAAAAAGCCGATCGCGACCGTCGAGTAGGCGATCGCCTTGTAACCGAAGATCGGCTTGCGCGCGAAGACGGGGAGGATCTCCGAGATGATCCCCATTGCGGGCAGCACCATGATGTAGACCTCGGGATGCCCGAAGAACCAGAACGCGTGCTGGTAGAGGATCGGGCCGCCGTGCGACGGAGCGAAGAAGTGCGTTCCCGCCTGCCGGTCGAGGAGTAGCATCGTCAGCCCGGCCGAGAGCGCCGGTAGCACGAGTAGCAACAGCCACGAGAAGACCTCGATCGACCAGACGAACAGCGGGATCCGCATCCAGGTCATGCCGGCGGTGCGCATGTTGTGGATCGTGACGAGGAAGTTGATCGCGCCCAAGAGCGACGAGAGCGTGAGGATGTGGAGCGAGAGGATCCAGAGGTCCTGACCATGTCCCGGGCTCTGAATCGAGAGCGGCACGTAGCTCGTCCAGCCGGCCCGCGCGGCGCCACCGTGCGCGAAGAACGAGAGCATCAGTACGCCGCCGGCGAACGCGTAGAGCCAGTAGGAGAGTGCGTTCAGGCGCGGGAATGCCATGTCCGGCGCGCCGATCATCAGTGGCACGAGGAAGTTCGCGAGGCCGGTGAGGATCGGCACGACGAAGAGGAAGATCATCGTCGTGCCGTGGATCGTGATCAGCTCGTTGTACGAGTCGCGCGTCACGACATGGAGGTCGGGTTGCGCGAGCTGCGTGCGGATCAGAAGCGCCATGATCCCGGCGACGCCGAAGAAGAAGCCGGCCGTGGCGATGTAGAGGATGCCGATCCGCTTGTGGTCGACGGTGACGAGCCAGCTCGCGACCTTGCCGCGCTGCCACGCGGGGACCCCAGGCGAAGGAGCCGGATTGTGGCCGGCCGCGCTATCCATTGCCGAAGCGTCCCTTCAGGTAGGCGGCGAGTGCGTCGAGCTGTTGGCCATTCCAGCCGCGGCCGACCGGCGGCATCTGGCCCTTTCCGACTTGGAGGAGAGCAGCAAGCTTCGCACCGTCGAGCAGCGTGGGCGAGGTTGCGACGGCCGGGCCGACGAGACCTTCGCCGGCGAGGCCGTGGCACTTGGCGCAGGAGCCGATCCACTCCTCTTGCCCGAGCCCTGAGGTTCCTGCGGCCTGTTGTCGCTCGCGCTGGTTGAGCCAGGCATCGAACGCCGGCTTTGGCAGCACGTGCACCGAGGCGAGCATCGCCGTGTGTTGGATGCCGCACAGCTCGGCGCACCGCCCGACGTAGGTTCCGGCGTTGGCGGCGGTGAAGCCGGTGTGGTTGAGGCGGCCGGGGATCGCGTCTATCTTGCCGCCGAGCGCCGGAATCCACCACGAGTGGATGACGTCCCAGTCGGGCGCGGTGACGGTGAGGCGCACCGGCACGCCGGCGGGGACGCGGAGGCGGTCGATCGTGACGACGCCGTCCGGGTACGCGAACTCCCAGTAGAACTGGTGCCCCGTCACGGTCACGTCGAGTCGCGGCCCGGCGGCACTTGCCTCGGGGACTCGGTTGATCCCGGGGAGCTTGACGAAGACGAAGGTGGCGATCGCGACGAGGATCAGCACGGGCACCGTTGTCCAGAGCAGCTCGAGTCGGCTCGAGCCGTGGATCTGGGGGACTTCGGCGTCGCGCGCGCGCGCCTTCCGGCGATAGCGGATGACAAATGCGACGAGCAGCCCTTCGACGACGAGAAAGACGATCCCGATGAAGACGGTGATGAACCAGTACGTGTCGGTGATCCCGCGGGCCCCTGGGGCGTTCGGCGAGACGGGCGAGAGGCCACCGTCTCCGGCGAGTGCGGGGCCGGCGGCGGCCAGTGCTACGGCCAGCGCGAAGAGGGTGGTGAGCGGCTTGCGCACGAGCGCTGTCATTCTATGAAGGTGACCGGGACGGTGCAGCAGCGAACACGCGCGATTCTCCCGCGCGACGTGACGAAGCCGTTCGAGGTGTTCGTCAACGGCGTGCCGCAGCGGGAGGGGACGGACTTCACGGTCGACGGCGCGTCGCTTGTGTTCGAGCGCGACCTGAGGACAGAGGGGAAGCTCGGGCCGTGGCGATGGGCCGCGATCATGATCGGCGTCGTCGGCACGTATCGGCAGAACGACTCGGTCGATGTGGCGTACACGCGCCGCGGGCAGAAGGTGGTCGCGTCGAAGCTGCCGCTTGAGCCTGCGTAGGCGCTGCTGGGGACGTGTCCTGGGCGGGCGCTGTGGGACATGTCCTTAGCTCTGACCCCAGACAGTGTGTGGGACATGTCCTTGCTCTGACCCCAGACAGTGTGGGCGCGGACATGTTCTGGTCGGACACGTCTTGTTCGGCAAACAGATGGCGGCGCGCGGCTTGTGCCGGATTTGGGACGTGTCTCGCCTCTGATGTCGGACGTGGCCGCCCGAGCCATGGCCAGTGTCAGAGACAGGACATTGGCCGGTCGGGACACGCCGCGGTCGGCATCGTCCCGCGGGTAACGTCCGGCTATGGTCAACGCCGACAGCAGCCTCGCCGACAACAGCATCGTCGTCGAGGGGCTCGTCCGCGACTTTAAGACGCTGCGCGCGGTGGACGGGATCGATCTCCACGTCGACGGCGGCGAAATCTACGGCTTCCTCGGGCCGAATGGCGCCGGCAAATCGACCACCGTCCTGATGCTGACGACGTTGCTGCCGCCGAGCTCCGGAACAGCCCGCGTTGCCGGCTTCGACGTCGTCCACGACGGGCCGAAGGTGCGCGCCTCCATCGGTGCCGCGCTCCAGGAAGCTGCCCTTGACCCGCTCCTCACCGGACGCGACCACCTCCGCCTGCAGGCCACGCTCCAGGGAATCCCACGCGGAGACCGCTCAACTCGCACAAGCGAGCTGCTCGAGCGGGTTGGCCTCTCCGATGCCGCCGACCGCAAGGTGAAGGGCTACTCGGGCGGGATGAAGCGGCGGCTCGACCTCGCGCTCGCGCTCGTTCACCGGCCGCGGATCATCTTTCTCGATGAGCCGACGACCGGCCTCGACATCCAGAGCCGCATGGCTTTGTGGACTGAGGTCGCGCGGTTGGCAAAGGAAGACGGCGTCACGATCTTCCTCACGACTCAGTACCTGGAGGAGGCCGATGTCCTGGCCGATCGCGTCGGGATCATCGACCAGGGGAAGATCGTCGCCGAGGGCACGCCCGCCGAGCTGAAGGACGAGATCGGCCGGCCGAGCGTCCACGCGACACCGCTCCGTGCCGAGGAGACGCAGCGTGTCACCAAGGTTCTCGCGCGTTTCGGCGACCCGGTACCCGGAGCCGTACGCGACATCGCGGTGCGACTGCGCGACGGCACGTCGGGTCTCGCAGATGTCGTTCGCGCACTCGACAACGAAGGACTCATCGTCGCGAACCTCGAGCTGCAGCAGCCGACACTCGACGACGTGTTCCTCGCCAAGACCGGGCGCTCACTCGAAGGCGCCGGCGGCGAGGAGGAGCCCGATTCCGTTTCCCCCCCGCGCAAGGGTAGGCGACGCTGAGCGCGACGCTGACGGAGCAGGTCGGCGCCGTCGCACGCCGCTCTGTGACCCGCACTTTGCGCCAGCCGGCAAGCGCGATCCCGCCGCTCGTCTTCCCGACGATGCTGCTCGCCGTCAACGCCGGCGGCCTCAAGGCATCGACGCTCCTGCCGGGATTCCCGACGCATTCGTTCCTCGCCTTCGCGCTCGCCGTCCCGTTCATCCAGGGCGCGCTGTTCTCGACGATGAACGCCGGGACCGACCTCGCGCGCGACATCCAGACCGGCTTTCTCACGCGGCTGTCGCTGACCTCGCTGCGCGGTTCGGCACTGCTCGCCGGCCAACTCAGCGGCATCGTCGCGCTCGGCCTCGTCCAGGCGCTCTTCTACATCGCCGTTGGGCTGATCGCCGGTGTGCATTTCGCGGCGGGGTTCGCCGGGATGCTCGTTCTGCTCGGATTCGGAGCGGTCGTGTCGCTCGGCTTTGGTGGGCTCGGCTCGTTCATGGCGCTCCGCACCGGCTCGGGCGAAGCGATCCAGGGGCTCTTCCCGCTGCTGTTCGTCTTCCTCTTCATCTCGTCGATGAACACCCCGCGCAACCTGATCGGCGTCCACTGGTTCAAGGTCGCCGCGACGATCAACCCGGTCTCCTACCTGATCGAGTGTGTCCGCAGCCTGATCATCACCGGCTGGGATGGCCAGGCGCTGGCACTCGGCTTCGCCGTCGCTGCGGCGATAGCGGTGGCGTCGATCGCGCTCTCGACCTGGGCGCTCAGCCGAAGGATGGCGCGGTGAGGATCTGGCCTGTCGCCCAGGGAGTTGCTTGGCGGACGCTGAAGATCGTGTTGACGACGCCATCGCTGTTCTTCCCGTCGTTGCTGTTCCCGCTTTTCTTCTTCACGGCCTTCGCGGGAGGCCTCTCGCAGGTGAGCCACGTGCCGGGCTTCAACTATCCGCCCGGCTACACGACGTTCCAGTTCGTCTTCGTGTTGCTGCAGTCGGCGGCGTTCGGTGGTGTGTTCACCGGCTTCGGCGTGGCCCGTGATTTCGAGACCGGCTTCGCGCGCCGGCTGCTACTCGCATCGCCGAATCGCAGCGGGATTGTGCTCGGGTACGGCCTAGCCGCGCTTGCGCGCTGGGCGATCACGGCCACGATGCTGACGATGATCGCGCTGATCGCCGGCCTGAACATCGGCGGCAACGGCGTCGATGTCTTCGGTCTTTACCTGCTCGCCGTGCTGGTGAACATGGCTGGCTTCCTGTGGTCGTGCGGCATCGGCATGCGGTTGCGGACGATCCAGGCAGGCCCATTGATGCAGATGCCGGTCTTCCTCACGCTGTTCTTCGCACCGGTCTACGTGCCGCTCGAGCTGCTGCAGGGCTGGATCCACGCCGTCGCACGTGCGAATCCCGTGACCTACGTGCTGGCGACCGGGCGTGGCTTTCTGGCCGGCGACCCGCCGCATGTCGCGCTCGCCTTCGGGCTGGCGGTCGGGTCGGCCGCGGTGCTCGCGCTGTGGGCGTTCCGCGGCCTACGCAACGCCGAAGCCGCCGGCTAGAGCGCCTAGCTCGAGAGGATTCCCTCGGAGCGGAGCGCGCGCAGCACTGCCTCCACAACCCGAGGATCAAACTGCGCGCCGGCTGCCTCGTGCAACCGCCGTTCGGCCTCTTCGACCGGCAGGCGCTCGCGGTATGGGCGGTCGGTCGTCATTGCGTGGAAGGCGTCGCAGGCGAAGACGATCCGAGCCTCGAGCGGGATCCGCTCGCCGTCCAGGCCGTCCGGATAGCCGGTGCCGTCCCAGCGCTCGTGGCAGGCCCGGACGATCGGTCGCACCTCGGCGAGCTGCTCGATCGGCGCCAGGATCCGCTCGCCAAGCTCGGGATGCGTCTCGACGACAGCGCGCTCGCTTGGGGTCAGCGGGCCTGGCTTGAGGAGGATGTCAGCCGGGATCCCGATCTTCCCGATGTCATGGAACAGTGCTCCGAGCTCGAGCCGCTTCAAGGCGCCTTCGTCGAGCCCGAGCTCGCGTCCGACGCGTACCGAGAGGTCGGTGATCCAGCGGGCGTGCGAGTGCGTGTACTCGTCCTTGGCTTCGAGCGCGTTCGCGAGCGCCTCGACCGTGGAGAGGAACGTTCGCTCCAGCTCGCTGAACGCGAGCGCGTTCGAGATCGCGAGCTTCGCCTGACTCGCGATACCGCCTAGCAGCTCGAGCGAACGCTCGCTGAAGTCGTTCCCATCGGCTGCCTCGACGGCGATGCAGCCGCGATGGGTGTCGAGCTGGAACGGCGCGATAGCGAAGGTCCCTGCCTCCTCACCGTGAGGAATGGCTTTCTGCGTCGAAGGGTCGATCATGTACGGGGCTGTTGCCGTCATCAGGCGCTGTGCCAGCGAGATGTCGAGCCTGAGCCCCAGCGTCTTCGTCCGACGCTCTTCGTCGGTTGCGTTCCAACATGCGATGCACTCGATCTCGGTGTCCGACGTTGGCAGCCACACCGTGGCGTGCGCCGAGCCGAGGATCTGGGCGGCGCGCTCGGCGACGCGCTCGCCGACGTCCGCGAGCTCGGTTAGCGTCGAGAGCTCCTGTGAGAGCGTGAGCAGGGCCTTCGCACTCTCCGCTTCGCGCCGTTGGGTCTCGAACAGCTGGGCGTTGACGACGGCCACCGATGCATGAGCCGCGAGCACCTCGAGCAGTCGGAGGTCGTCTGCGTCGAACTGGTCGAGCCCGAGCTTCGAGATTACGATCACGCCGACGACGTGCGATCCGTACTTCAGCGGGACAGCGAGCAGTGATTCCTCGATTGAGTCCGTCCCGGGGATCAATACGCCGTACTCGCAGTTGGCGGCGTCACCCGTCAGTAGCGGCTCGCCGGTTGCCGCGACATGGCCGGTGATTCCCTCCCCGACTTCGCGGATGAGAGCCTGCGGGCCGCCGACGCTGGGCGTGCCGCCGGTGAGCTCGCCGCGGAATGTCACGAGCTTCAGCTGGTCGTCCTCGAGCGTGAACACGCGACAGTTGTGGTAGTCGATCAGCTGCCGTAGCTCGTCCGCGACGGTGTCGCCGATCTCGCGCGTGTCGTTGAGCCGACCGAGCTTGCCCGAGGCGCTCTGCAGCATCTTCAGGTGGGCGATCGAGCGGACGTCCTCGCGGCGGGTCGACGACTCGCCCGGGCGTTCGGTCGTGTTCTCGTCGAAGACCACGATCACGTGCTTCCCTCGCGATTTGGCGGTCATCATCGCGGCTTCCGCGCACGCGACGAGCTCGCGTGGGTTCGCGGCGTGGTCGGGCCCGATCGCGACTCCCACCGAAACCGTGACCTTCCCAACGGCGTCGAACTCTGCTGTCGCGACGTCCTTGGCAAGCCGGTGGGCGAGGCTCTCAGCGGTCGAAAGGTCGACAGACGGCGCGATGATCGCGAACTCCTCACCGCCGATCCGGAACACGGCGTCGTGGTCGCGGATACCGGCGCGCAGGACATCCGCGACCTCGGCAAGGACGTTGTCGCCGACCGCATGGCCATGGATGTCGTTGACCCGCTTGAAGTCGTCGAGATCGAGCATCACGAGAGAAACCGTGTCGTGCGTCGACGAAGCACGCAGCAGCTCCTTGCGAAGCAGCTCGTGGAACGCGCGGTGGTTGTAGAGGCCGGTGAGCGGATCGGTCTGTGCCTGGTGCTCGAGGCTCGCGCGGATGTGCGCGTTGTCGAGGGCCAGGGCGGCGGCATCACCGAAGCGCGTCGCGAGCTTGAACTCCTCGTCGGTGAAGAACACGTCCTCGCCTTCGCGGTAGATGTTCAGCGTCCCCTTCATGTTGCCGCGTGCGATCAGCGGCACGACGATGAGCGCCTCCGGCTCGATCGGCGTCCCTGTAACGAAGCGGACGCGCGGGTCGAGGTGCGCCTGGTTCGCGAGCACCGGCTCACGGTGCTCGACAGCCCAACCGGTGATTCCCTCGCCGAACGGGAATCGCTCGGCCAGGATCTCGGCCGCCCAACGCGACCGTGCGAGCCGCGGGATCATCTCCCGCTTGGCCATGTCTACCTCGTAGATGTGCATGTCGTCGTATGGGATCAATGGGGTCAACGCGTCCGCGATCCGGTCGAGCAGCCCGTCGAGACTCTGTTCCGAGAGGACATCGTGGAACACGTCCGCGAGCCGCTGGTACGACTCGACGAGGCTCTCCGCAGGCGCAGCCGCCGGCGCGTCCGCGGGCGGCGTCGCGCCGTTCGCGTCGGGTACCAGCCGGATGCGAGCTCCAGAAGGGTTGGGCTGAGGATTCATGCCGCTTGCCGCCTAATCGGCTCAATGCGGCTCTCGCTTGAGAGCGGCGTGGCCTAGATGGCTGACCTAGAGCGACGAGAGATCGCACTGCAGCAGGTCGCCGATCGTGTCGACGGCGATGTCCGCGAACTGCGCCTCCGGGAACTCGGCAAGCGTCGCGGCATCGTGCGCGTAGTGGCCTTGGCGCGGGAAAACGGTCGTCACGCGCTCGCCCCAGACCGCCTTCACCGCGGCGAGGATCCGCAGCTTGTCGTCGACGAGGACGTAGCGACGCGCCGGGAAACGCCGCTCCACATCGGCGAGCTCGTGTTCCTTGTGGACGTACACGAGCACCCTGCCCTCCACGGCTTCGAGGATCCCCGAGCGCTCGATCTTGCGCGGCTGGAACACGACATCGCCGTCGGTGAGGATCACCGTTGGGCCGAAGCTGTCGAGCTGGCTGATCACTTCGAGCGCCCGCGGGTAGAGCCGGTCGGCGAACGGGTAATCGACGAGCCACGACGAGACACGCAGGACACCCGGCTCGTGCGGGTGCGCGGTCCGGAAGCGTTGCAGCGCGCCCAGATAGTCGGCGTAGCCGAGCTCCTGACGCAACTCCTCGAACAGCGTGAAGTACTCCGTTGCCTGCTCGACGCCAATTTCACGCTCTAGGTACTCGTGAAGATCCTTGGTGACGCGATCGTTGTCGAGCAGTGTGTTGTCGACGTCGAACAGGAGCACGACGTCGTGCATTACTTCTCGCCTTTGCCCTTCTCGAGGTGGCCGCCGAAGCCGCGCCGCATAGCCGAGAGCACGCGGTTGGCGTAGTCGGCTTCGCCACGCGAGCTGAAGCGCTCGAACAGCGCGGCCGAGAGCACGGGGGCGGGAACCGATTCGTCGATCGCGGCCATCAGCGTCCAGCGGCCCTCGCCCGAATCGGAGACACGACCCGCATAGTCGGAGAGGTCGGGGCTTTGGCGGAGAGCTTGTGCGGTGAGGTCGAGCAGCCACGACTGGACGACGCTGCCGCGCCGCCACACCTCGGTGATCGCGGGCAGATCGAGCTCGTAGCGGTACAGGTCGGGGTCGCGCAGCGGAGTCGTCTCGGCGTCGGCGGCGCGCTCGGTTGCGCCGGCGTTCGCGTGCTGGAGGATGTTGAGCCCCTCCGCGTAGGCGGCCATTAGCCCGTACTCGATCCCGTTGTGGACCATCTTCACGAAGTGGCCGGAGCCGCTGGGGCCGCAGTGGAGGTAGCCCTCTTCCTCGGGTGTCGGGTCGCCCGTACGCCCTGGCGTTCGCGCTGCGCCGGCAACGCCAGGCGCGAGAGCCGCGAAGATCGGATCGAGCAGCGCGGCGGCCTGATCGGGCCCGCCGATCATCAAGCAGAAGCCGCGCTCGAGCCCCCAGACACCGCCGCTGACACCGACGTCGAGGTACTGGATGCCGCTGGCGGCGAGCTCCTTCGAGCGGCGCAGGTCGTCGTGGTACCACGAGTTGCCGCCGTCGATGACCACGTCGTTCGCAGCGAGATGAGGCGTCAGCCCGGCGAGCACACGGTCGACGATCGCAACCGGGAGCATCAGCCAGACGGCGCGCGGCGGGGTGAGCTTGGCCGTGAGATCCTCGATCGAGGAGGCCGCGATGGCGCCGTCAGCTGCCGCCGCGTGGACAGCGTCCGTGTCGAGGTCGAAGACGACGACCTCGTGCCCGGCGCGGATCAGCCGGCGCGTCATGTTGGCTCCCATCCGGCCGAGCCCGATCATCCCGAGTTGCATGCGGCGTCCTCTCTCTGGTGGCGTGCGCTTCGAGCGCGAACTCGAGCGTAGTGTGTGAACCGGTGGACATCCTGGCCGTCGGCGCAGCGTTGGGCCTTGCGTTCGTGCTCGGGATCAGCGTCGCGCCGAACGCGGCGGCAGCGCTTGTCGTTTCACGCACTGCGGGCTGGTATCAGGCACTTGCGTTTTCCTTCATCCTCCACGCGGTCGGTGTGCTCATCGGTGGGACTGCCGTCGCCGTGACTGTGAACGGGCTCGTCCGCGTCGGCAGCGGTGACGTTGCGCTTGTGTATTCGGTCGCGTCGCTTGCCGCTGTAGCGTTCGTGGTCGTCGCGGGCCGGCTTGGGATTCCGGCGAGCGCGACCTACGGGATGATCGGCGGGCTGGTGGGTGCGGCGGTGGTTGCGGCCGGCTGGCGCGCGATTCACTGGGGCGGCGTCGCGGGTTGGCGACCCGTGGGCGTGCTCGGCGTTGCGGCCGGGCTTGTGCTGTCGCCAGCGCTTGGGTTGGCGGGCGGTGCGCTCGTGCGGAGTGGGCTCGGGCGGGCGCTAGCACGAGGGACGCGGCGACTACTCGGGCCGATTCGCGGCGGGATCTGGGTCTCGGCCGGCCTTGTCGCGGCGAGCGATGGCATCAACGACGGCCAGAAGGCGATGGGTCTCGCGACGGGCGCGCTGCTTGCCGAGGGGTCGCTTTCGAGCTTCGTGATCCCGCTGTGGTTGCGTGGCGCAGTGGCGCTGTCGCTCGCAGCCGGAACAGTGCTCGGCGGCGGCCGGATCATCCGCCGGGTCGCGACCGGCTACTACCGGCCAACCCCGATCGATTCGCTGGCAGCGGAGGTCGCCGCCGCCGCGGTCATCCTCGGAGCGGCGGCTATCGGCGCGCCCGTGAGCACGTCAGAGACCGTCGCGGCGAGCGTCGTCGGTGTGGGCGCCGATCGGCATCCGCGACACGTTCGCTGGGCCGGAGTCGTGGCGACCCTGAGCGCGTGGGCGATCACCGTTCCGTCGTGCGCGATTCTCGGCGCGGCCATCTACGCGTGTGCGAACCTGCTCCGATGAGCGAACGCGCGCGCTGGTTCTTGCCGCATCGGGTCGACGTTCTCGGCCTGCTACGCGAGCAGGCCGACGTCACGGTCGCCGGTCTTGCCGCGTTCGAGGATTGGTCGCGAACGGGGAGCGAGGCGGACGCCGATCGTGTTCGCTCCGCCGAGCACGACGGCGACGCGGCACGCCGCGCGTTGCTCGAGGCACTGACAATCACGCTCATCGCGCAGATTGAGCAAGAGGATGCGTACGCGCTGTCGGAGCGAATCGACGAGGTGCTCGACCGCGCGAAAGACACGGTGCGAACTGCGCAGGCGCTCGACTGGCAGCCCGACAAGCACGCCGCGGAGATGGGCCGGCGCGTGCACGAGTCGGCGGCGCATCTACGCGACGCAATCCACTCGCTCGGCCCACGTCCGGGCGATCCAGGCTCCGAGGCCGAGCGTGGGATCAAGGCCGCGCGTCAGATCGAGAAGAGCCTTCGCGCCGGGCTCGCGGAGCTGCCGCGCTCCGGCGACCTGTGGGCAGTGACTGCGACGCTCGAGGTCTATCGCAGCTACTCGGCAGTCGGCACCGCACTCATCCGGATCGCCGACCGCACGTGGTACGCGGCGCTCCGCGTCCTCTAGCAGCTACTTCTTCTTCGTTGGCTTCTTGGGCGCGTAGAAGAACGTGCGCGAGCCGAGCAGCGTCCCGTATTTCGCGTCCGCCCGTGGGCCGACGCCGGGCCAGACGTACCAGGTATAGAGGCCGGCGGTGAGCTTCCGTGCCTTGCCGCTGAACGTCCATTTCGCGGTGAGCTGGAGGCGGGTTGTGGTCGGCCAGATGGAGAGCACTTTTGTCGAGCCGCGCCAGAGCTGCACGTTGTAGTAGCTCGCGGTTGTCACGGGAGCCCAGCGGAGCAGCGGCGGGCGGGATACGCGCTCGGCCGGCTTCGGGCTCGTGAGCGCCTCGACCTTCGGCGTCGCGACGAGAACGAGCCCTTTCGAGCGGTTGCCGGCCTGGTCGAAGGTGACGATCAGGAAGCGATACGTCGTCCCGTTGACGAGGTTCTTGGCGGTGACGGTCGTGCCAGGGCCGCTGAAGATCTCGCGTCCGGCTCCCGGCTCGCCGGCCACGGACTGGGTGACGGCGACGTATGCGACATCTTTCGCCGGCTGATTCCACGAGAGCTTGATCGTGCGGTCGCCAGCGATTGCTTTCGCGCCGCTGACGTCCCCGGGCGGCGTCAGGTCGGGCGGGGGCGCCTTCTGGCCAACCGGGAGAATCGTGACTGTCACCGACCGCTTGGCGATATTCC
>JANYJX010000100.1 GCA_025358355.1 Actinomycetes bacterium
GCGTTGGCGGTCATCGGCGGAGCGATTGTCTACGCGGCCTATCCCGGCAGAGACTTCCTATTGCTCTGTTCGATCTGGGCATTTTTGATTGTGATCGAAGGTTCATTTCTGTACGTGCTCAAGAACTCACTTGAAGAAGGCAATTATCCGTTCGCCCCTCGATTCGCGCTGAAGCTGCGACGTTTCCCCCTGGTGTTGCGCCCGCTCGCCGCAATCTCGCCACCCCACTCGATCAGTGCCTTTGACGACTCCGAAGTAGGTTGCCGCGAGGGGTCAGTTGTGAGCGGAATATCCTCGCGCGGCCATCCAGGGTTCTTCATCAAGGCGTCGCGGGCCGCGGCAGAGAAGGGTGCCGCCGAGTCGCAAAGCTTTGTTGTCTTGAAGTACGGATAGATCGCACCCGCGCCCTCCTTGGCTCTACCATCGCCCATTCTTTAGCGAGCTCCGTCAACTCCCACTGCGCCAGTCACGGCATCCGTCGCGGATCCCTGGCGACTTGTCGGGCGAGGGGAGCGCTACCTCCAACTGCCTTACTCATAGGAGTTCTGTAGCAGCAACACATGACAGTGGGCCGTTGCGTTCGGCACCGTCGTCCGTCCCCAATCATTGAGCGAGGCAAGCGATCAATGCTGAGTGACCGCACGGGCGCCGAGCGGCACACTCACTCTAGTGCCACTTAGGCTGAGCGACTGACATATCCAGTGAGTCCCTACACGCCGCCGCGTAACACCTCGCGCAGGCAGGAGATCGCTCGCTTCTGGGAGAATGTCTCCCGACGATGGCCGACAAGCCGCGCACACCACCGCCACCGAGGGTGCAGGGACCGCGCAAACGCGCGGCCGCGCAGCCGCCGCGTGCCGGCGGCGGGCCACGCCGGCCGCGGAGCGCTCTGCTTTCAGGCGTGCTTGTTGGCGGCGTGATCGGGGTCGCAGTGCTGCTGTTCTTCGTCACCCGAGGAAGCAGGAGCCAACCCGCGAAGCCTGGCCCGTCGCCTGCGGCTGCGCTGGCCTCGGCTGGCTGCACCTTCAAGACGTATCAGAGCCTGGGCCAAGGACATGTCCAAAGCCTCACCGCGAAGGTGAAGTACAACTCCTTCCCGCCAACTAGTGGTACGCACTACCAGTACCCGGGGGTCTGGGGTAGGTACGTGGCGCCGCTCGTGCTTGTGCAGGAGGTACACAATCTCGAGCACGGAGGGGTCATCGTCCAGTACGGAGACAAGGTGACGCAGGGGACCGTCGACAAGCTCACGTCGTTCTACGACGAAAGCCCGAACGGGATGCTGCTCGCACCGCTGCCTCAGCTCGGCGCGAAGATCGCATTGACCGCGTGGACACACCTCGCCACCTGCACGCGTTACGACAAGGGCGCGTTCTCGGCGTTTCGCGACGCCTACAGGGGCAAAGGCCCCGAGCATTTCGCTGTTAGTTCGCTGAAGCCTGGGTCGTAGCTCCCGTTAACCCCTAGCTCGGCCGGCAGTCCTCGCACACGCCGCGGAGCACGACCTCGTGCGCCTCGGCGTACCCGAGCCGGCTAGCGACATCGTCCAGCGCGCGTTCCAGTGCCGGATCAGAGAACGAGCCGACCTTCCCGCAGTCCGCGCACACGAGATGGTGATGGTGGTGGCCGTCGGGGCGCGCCGGCTCGAAGCGAGCGATCCCGTCGCCGAGGTCGATGCGAGTCACGAGGCTCTGGGCGGCGAGGAGGTCGAGGACGCGGTAGACGCTCGCTATCCCGATGCGGCTCCCGGTCGCGCGCAGCTGGACGTGGAGCTCCTGCGCCGAGAGGCAGCAGTCCTGCGCGTCAAGGTACTCAACGACCGCCTTGCGTGCATCGCCACTGCGGAAGCCGGCGTCGCGAAGGCCCTCGAGCGCGTGCGTCGCCCATGTCGGGTTGGCGGCCGTCATCGCAACAATGATAGCCGTTATCACAAACGTGCTAGCCTGCGGCGACGATGAAGACGAGAATCGTTCTCATTACGGCAGCGATCGTTGCGGTCGCCGCGGGTTGCGGCGCCAAGCCCGCGATCGTCGGCTCGGGGCCGACGAAGGTCGTCGCTGCTTTCTACCCGCTGGCCTATGCGGCCGAGCAGGTCGGCGGCGCGACGGTGACGGTCGAGAACCTGACGCCCGCCGGAGCCGAGCCGCATGATCTGGAGCTGACTCCGCGGGCCGTCGGTGACATCCTCGGTGCCGATCTCGTCGTCTATCTCGGCGCAGGTTTCCAACCCGCAGTTGCGAAGGCGGTGCGCAGCAGGAAGGGCACGTCGCTGCAGTTCCTCGGAACGCGCGGCTCGACGATTCTCCTCGAGGCCGGAACCGGCGCGATCGATCCGCATATCTGGCTCGACCCACGGCGTTACGCCGCTATCGTCCGCGAGATCGGCGGTGCGCTCGGGCGCACGCGCGAGTCGGCGGATCTCGTGAATCGGCTCAACCGGCTCGATCGTGAGTACCGCCGCGGCCTCGCCATCTGTGCGCGGCGTGAAATCGTGACGAGCCACGCCGCATTCGGCTACCTCGCCGTTCGCTACGGCCTCCGCCAGGTGCCGCTTGAAGGCCTAACGCCTGAAGCCGAACCCAGCGCGAAGGCCGTCCAGAGGCTCGTCGGGGAGGTTCGTCGCACACACGCAACGACCGTCTTCTTCGAAACGCTCGTCTCACCAAAGCTTGCCCAGACGGTGGCGCGCGCAGCGGGCGCTCGGACCGCCGTCCTCAACCCGATCGAAGGGCTGACCAAGGATGAGCTTGCACGCGGCGAGAGCTATTTCACGGTTATGCGAGCGAACCTGCACACCCTGCGAGAGGCCCTCGGATGTCGTTAGCGGTCGAGTTGCGTGACGTGTCGTTCGCCTATCACGGCGGTCCGCCGGTCTTGGAGGGAGTCGATTTGGCGGTCGGCCTGGGCGAGTTCGTAGCGATTGCCGGCCCGAACGGCGGCGGCAAGACGACGTTGCTGCGCGTCGTGCTTGGGCTCGAGCAGCCGACGAGCGGCAGCGCGTCGCTGTTTTGCGAACCGGCCGCGCGCTGCTCTCGCCGGAGCGCTATCGCGTATCTCGCGCAACGCGCGCAGGCGGGTGGGGAGGCGCCGGTGACCGTGCGCGAGGTGGTCTCCGCCGGCAGGCTCGCGGCCGGGCCGCTGTTCGGGCAGTTGCGCCGAAGCGACCGCGTGATCGTCGACGAAGCCATCGCCCGAGTCGGACTGACGGCAAGCGCGGCTCGCCCGCTGCGCACGCTCTCCGGCGGGATGCAGCAGCGCGCGTTCATCGCCAAGGCGCTCGCTGCGAAGCCGGAACTCCTTGTGCTCGACGAGCCGACAACGGGCGTCGACGCCGCGTCGCAGGAATCGCTCGCTGAGCTTCTCGCTGAGCTGCACGGCGAGCTCGGGGTCACGATCCTCTACGTCTCGCACGAGTTTGGAGCCGTCGAGAAGTTCGTGCAGCGTGTCGTTCTCGTCCGCGGCGGCATCGTCTTCGACGGCGCGCCGCACGAGCTGCCGGGCCTCTGGCACGACCCGTCGCACAGTCATGCTTGATCTCGAATTTATGCGGCTGGCGTTCGCCGTCGGCGCGATCGTCGGCGTGCTCGCCCCGGCGGTCGGGTTCTTCCTTGTGCAGCGCCGGCAATCGCTTGTCGGCGACGGGATCGGCCACGTTGCGTTTGCCGGTGTTGCTGCCGGCTATCTCCTCCACATCTCGCCGGTCTTGACCGCGCTTGTCGCATCGGTGCTCGGCGCGGTGGCGATCGAGCTCCTGCGCACACGCGGCCGCGCTGCCGGCGACCAGGCGCTCGCGATCGTCTTCTACACGGGGATCGCGCTCGGCGTGGTGCTCGTGTCGAGTGCCGGCGCGCTGAACGTCAACCTCTTCCAGTATCTGTTCGGCTCGATCCTGACCGTCACGCGCGGCGATCTTGTGCTCGTGGCGGCGCTCGGCGGCGTCGCGCTCATCGCGCTGGCAGCGTCGTATCGGGCGCTCGTCAGCGTGACGCTCGACGAGGAAGCTGCTCGCGTGCAGGGGCTGCCCGTGGCGGCGCTGAATGTTCTCGTCGCCATCATGGCGGCAACCACCGTTGCGTTATCGATGCGGATCGTGGGGATCCTGCTCGTGGCCGCGCTGATGGTCTTGCCTGTCATCGCCGCGGGCCGAGTCGCGTGGAGCATGTTCTCGACGCTCGTGATTGCCGTCGGCATCGGACTTGTCTCCGTGCTCGTCGGTCTGACGACCTCGTACTACGCCGACCTGCCGCCCGGCGGGACGATTGTTCTCTTCGCCGCGGGCTCGTTCCTGCTCTGCTCGGTCGTTGACGCGGTCAGGCGGCGATCGTGACCGCATCGATGCCAGCCTCGTGGCAGTCCCGGCAGCGCGCCTCGTAGTGCTCGGAGGCGCCGACGACGATGGTGTCGCCGGCGTAGGGGGCCGGCCGGCCATCGACGAGTCGTTGGGTCGTCGTTGCCGGGCCACCGCAGCGGTGGCAGACAGCCTGCAACTTGTCGACGAACTCCGCGTGCGAGAGCAGATCCGGCATCGGGCCGAACGGCAGCCGGCGGAAGTCCAGGTCGAGCCCGGCGGCGATCACCCGCGCACCCAAATCGGCAAGCGCCAGAGCTGCTCCGACCACTGTCGCCTCAAAGAACTGCACTTCGTCGATCCCGACCACCTCGTGCCCGGAGGCCCGGGCGCTTAACTCCGCAACGCTCCCCACCGGGACAGCGCGCATCCTGACGCCGGCATGCGAGACGACATCCTCTGCATCGAAGCGATCGTCGATCCGAGGCTTGAAGATCACCACGCGCTGGCCGGCGATCTCGGCGCGGCGCATGCGGCGAATCATCTCCTCGCTCTTGCCGGAGAACATCGGCCCGCAGACGACTTCCAGCCAGCCACCGCGATGTGGGGGTACCCTGATCACGAGGCGGCATCCTACGGCCCCCATCGGCCGGACAAAGATCGAACAAGATTGCCCGCGGAAAGGCGCCAACAGGAGGTCGGAACAGCGCTCGGCTGCTACGTCCCGACTGCTACACTGGCCGCCGCGCGGCGGCGTAGCTCAGCTGGTTAGAGCAGCGGAATCATAATCCGCGTGTCGTAGGTTCGAGTCCTACCGCCGCTATCTCGAACCCCTCATTTGCTCTAGTCAGTTGCTTGAACCCCAGATTTCCGACCACGACGTAACGAGAGAGACCTATGGCCACCGGAGTCAGAGTCGCGATCACGCTTGCTTGCACCGAGTGCAAACGGCGGAACTACCAGACGCAGAAGTCGAAGCGAAACTCGCCCGACCGCGTCGAGCTCGAGAAGTACTGCCGCTGGTGCGGGAGCCACACGACCCATCGGGAGACCCGGTAGGGCCGTTCGATGGCTGGTGAGACTCGCAGACAGCGCCGTGACGCGCGCCGCGCGGCCGGATCGGCCGATATCTCGGCGCAGCGCCGTTTCGTGCGGCAGCCGGTCGAGGCTGGCGGCGACGCCGTTGTGCCTGCTGCCGCCGCGGCCGCAACCGCAGCCGAGATCGCGCAGCCGCGCCGTGGTCTGATCTTCGGCACGATCGGCTTCATCGGCGAGTCGTGGGCGGAGTTGAAGAAGGTCGACTGGCCGAAGCGGCCGCAGGTCGTGCAGGGGACGGTCGTCGTGCTCGTGGCCTGTCTCATCATCGGCCTCTATCTCTATGGCGCCGATCAGGCGATCCAGCCCTTTGTCCGCGACGTCCTGCTGCGCGGCAAGTAAGCAGAAGAGAGGCACGAGAAAATGTTCCGTTGGTATGTCATCAACACGTATTCGGGTCACGAGAAAAAGGTGAAGACCAATCTCGAGCACCGGATCGAGTCTTTGAACCAGAAGCCGCGCTTCCGCCGGGTCGTCGTCCCCACCGAGCAGGTGATCGAGACGAAGGACGGGCAGAAGGTGCAGACCGAGAAGCGTGTGCTCCCCGGCTATGTGCTCGTCAACATGGATTTGAACGACGACGCCTGGATCGTGGTGAAGGGGACGCCGGGGGTAACCGGTTTCGTCGGCGCCGGCGCGAAGCCCGTGCCGCTCTCCGAGGGTGAGGTCGCGAAGATTCTCCACACCGGCGGCGGCCCTGGTGGCGCGATCTTGACGAAGGCTACGGTCGAGTTCCAGCTCGGCGAGTCGGTCAAGGTGACCTCCGGCCCGCTTTCCGATTTCGACGGCGAGATCGTCGACGTGAACCCAGATCAGCAGAAACTGAAAGTGCTCGTGGATATCTTCGAGCGTCAGGTGCCGGTCGAGCTCGGCTTCGACCAGGTCAAGAAAATCGACTGAACATCGACTGAAACGCAGTGGCGAGGCTTGCCTCGTCGCTGCTCTGAAAGAGAGACATGGCAAAGAAGATTCTCACGATTATCAAGCTGCAGATCCCGGGTGGGCAGGCGAACCCAGCCCCGCCGGTCGGTCCTGCGCTTGGCCAGCACGGCGTCAACATCGTCGAGTTCACGAAGGCGTTCAACGCGCAGACTGCGGCCGAGAACGGGCGCATCACGCCGGTGGAGATCACCGTCTTCGAGGATCGCTCGTTCACCTTCATCACGAAGACACCTCCCGCCGCTGTCCTGATCAAGGAAGCGCTCGGGCTCGACTCCGGCTCAGCCGAGCCGAACCGCGTGAAAGTCGGCAAGCTTTCGACCTCACAGCTCCGTTCGATCGCCGAGCTGAAGATGCCTGACTTGAACGCGAACGATGTCCAGCAGGCGATGAAAGTCATCGCCGGAACGGCCCGTTCGATGGGTGTCGAGGTGGACGCATGAGCCACCGCTTCGTGTCACGTCGAAGGCCGCCAGGTTGGTCGGATACCGGCCGCGACAGCGGCCGCTTCAGGGGTTGTCACGATCTGGGATCTGCGTTAGCAGATCGTGGATCTGTGGGGCAGATTGGCGTCGAGGTGGACGCGTGAGCGCGCGCGGCAAGCGATACGACGCGTCGCTCGCAAAAATCGACCGCGAGAAGCTGTACGCGCCGGTCGAAGCGATCCAGATCCTCAAGTCGCTCGAGGCCGCAAAGTTCGACGAGACCGTCGAGGTCCACTTTGTCCTCGGTCTGAATGTCCGGCACGCGGATGAGCAGCTGCGCGGAACGATCATGCTGCCGAACGGGACTGGCAAGTCGGTGCGCGTCGCCGTGTTCGCCGAGGGTGACAAGGCGCGTGAGGCGGAGGAAGCTGGCGCGGATATCGTCGGCTCGGCCGATCTCGCCGCGAAAGTCGAGGCCGGGTTCACCGACTTCGATGTCGCGATCGCAACTCCCGATCAGATGGGCACCGTCGGCCGTCTCGGTCGCGTGCTCGGTCCGCGTGGGCTGATGCCGAACCCGAAGACGGGCACCGTCACGTTCGACATCGCGAAGGCCGTGCAGGACTCGAAAGCAGGCAAGCTCGAGTACCGCACCGATCGCGAGGCGAATGTCCATCTTCCGATCGGCAAGAAGAGCTTCGGCGAGAAACAGCTGCTCGAGAATTACGCAGCCCTCGTCGAGGAGATCGTCCGTGCCAAGCCGTCCGCGTCGAAGGGGCGGTACATCAAGGCGATCACGTTGACCACGACGATGGGCCCGGGCCTGCATGTCGACCCGACGCGTACGCGCGGCATCCTCGAGGAGCTCGACGCGGAGGTCGCGGTTCCGGCGTAACGCGCGGAGCCGCTATAACCCAAGAGATCTCAACCCACATCTAGTCGTCGCCAAAGACAGCCGGCAGTCCCAGAGACGCAGTCAAAGTCATCTGGGGCAGAAGTCCGGTCGAGGCGGTCGCAGGAATTCGAGCTCTGCTCGCTCCTCTGGCCCGCCTCCGGCGGGCCTAGATGTTTTTCGGAGGGCATTCAGTGCACAAAGCAGACAAGGAAGCGGTGGTCGCAGATCTCGTCGAGCAGCTGCGTACCGCCGAATCGCTGATCGTCGCTGACTACCGCGGCCTCACGAACGCGAAGCTCGAGACGCTTCGCGACAGGTTGCGTGAGCACGGGGCTCGTTTCAGCGTCGTCAAGAACACACTGGCGCGTCGTGCAGCTGAGACCGCAGGCGCGGAGCCGCTGCTCGCCCTGCTCGAGGGGCCGTCGGCGATCGCTTTCATCAAGTCCGGCGGCGACGCCGTGGCCGTTGCGAAGGCGCTCAGCGACTCGGCACGCGAGACGAAGATCCTCACGCTTCGCGGCGGTGTTCTCGAGGGCGTGCCTATCACCGGGGAGGATGTCGAAAGCCTGGCGAAGCTCCCGCCGCTGGACGTGCTCCGTAGCCAGGTCGTTGGTGTGATCATCGCGCCGCTGACGCAGCTGCTCGGGTTGCTGTCCGCGCCGCTGAGCGATCTCGTCGGGTTGATTGACGCCCGCATCGCTCAGCTCGAAGCAGGTGGCGACACAACTGGCGCGGCCGCCGCGCCAGCGGTAGTCGTCGAAGAGGTGGTCGCCGAAGCTCCGGCCGAGGAAGCTGCGGCGGAAGAGGCGGACGCTCCGGCAGACGAGATCGAAGACGTGAACGAGACCGAAGATGCGAACGAGACGAAAGAGGAGGAGTAGGACACAATGGCAACCGATACGGCAAAGCTGATTGAGACGCTCGGCAAGTTGACGGTGCTCGAGCTCGTCGAGTTGAAGAAGGGAATCGAAGAGGAGTGGGGCGTTACGGCTGCTGCTCCGATGGCAGTCGCCGCGGCAGCGAGCGGTGGTGGCGGCGACGCCGCAGCCGAGGAGGAGAAGGACTCTTTCGATGTCGTCCTGACGGGCGCGGGCCAGGCGAAGATCGCCGTGATCAAGGTCGTGCGCGCGGTCACAGGCCTCGGCCTGAAGGAGGCGAAGGATCTCGTCGACAGTGCCCCGGCACCCGTGAAGGAAGGCGTCACGAAGGACGAGGCCGACAAGATCAAGGCCGAGCTGGAAGAGGCTGGCGCCTCCGTCGAGGTCAAGTAGCTCAGCTTCTCCAGATCGCGTTCTGCCGGAGGGCTGCCGAGAGGTGGCCCTCCGTCGGTTCTCGAGCTACCAGCTACGCGGACAGGCCGACGCGTCCGGCTGCCAGACCGGCGCGGTTGCGCCGAGGCTGATCGAGCGGCGCTCGTACGGCGTCGTGTGATCGGCCAGGAAGCCGAAGTCCCAGCGCCCCGTGTTGCAGACGACGAGCTTCACCACGCGGGATGTGCCCGGGGCGATCTTGATCATCGACGGAAGGCCGTCGCTCCGTGAGGTCTGCACCGTCACAGCCTTCGGCAGCCACTTAGGTGCGCGCAGCCGGAATGACAGATGGCCCTGCACCGCGCCGCCCGCACGGGCTGGCCAGATGTGGATGCTGCCCGACTGCTTGAGCAAGCCGTCGCGGTAGAAGCCGGGCGCGTAAAGCTCGATCTGTGCATTCCCCTGCGGCAGAACGAGCTCGTCGAACTGCGATGCCGCGACGTTCCGTGCGTTGCGGAATGTCATCGGGGTGACCCATTCGTCGGCGACGATCGGCCCTGTCAACGGGCGGCCGTCGAGGATCAGTGTCCCGTTGTCGCTGAAGCTGATGTGCCCGTGTGCGTAGGCGTCGATCGGCAGCGCGCCTGGCACGAGATTGACGCTACGGATCGAGCGGTTCCAGAACAGCTGGAGGTGGACGTCACCCCACGACGCTTCGGCTCGCACGAGCCTCGCCGATCCGAGATGCTCCTTCTGGAGCGCGTGGTCGACCCACGACGGGTCGCTTGGCAGTGCCCAGCTGCGAACGCCCTCAGAATCGTTGACGTCGAAGTTCGTCGCTGCGATTCCGAGCACGAGCGAGGCGGCACACGCGAGCCCGATTCCGAGAGCGAGACCGGAGCCATCTCGCAGGCGGGGCAAAGCGAGCGCAATGAGGGCGAGAATGCTCGCGGCTGCCGACACGACGAGCGATCCGGTGCCCGTGCCCAGCAGCTCCTCGATTCTGAACACGCCGAACAGGCTCGGCGACTGTGTCTTGAGCACCGACGTCGCGAAGCCTGAGAGCGGAATCGTCGCTGCCAGCACGATCATCGCGGCTGCCAACAGCGCGTGTGCTCGCGCCCACGGCCAGGCACGCTCGGCGGTGAGCGCGAAAAACGGCGCAAGCAGCGGGACAGCGTAGAGGAAGTAGCGCTCCTGCGGCCGGTCCAGGTCTCCCCAGATGCTCGCCTGCACGAGTACGGCGACCCCGAAGGTGACTGCGACCGCTCCGTAGGCGAGTTCGGTTCGCGAGCGGGGACGGGCGAACGTCGCTGCGATGCCGATCAGTGCGCCCGGCACGATGATCCAGCCTGAGCTGTACAGCAGGATCAGGCAGTTCGCGCCGAGCCGATGGGCGATGCCGACGATTCCGCCGGTATCGACGTGGCCTGCGGTTGCGTAGACACCGAGCAGCCGGCCGCGCATCGCGAGCACGAGCAGCAACGGCAGAGTCAGTGCTGCGCCAATGAGTGCCTGCTCTCGCAGCGTGCGTCGCAGCGTTCGGGTGCGGGCTCCGACAACAAACGTCGCGACGAAGTACGCCATCGGCAGGACAAGCAGCTGGATGCGCGCAAGGCTCGCGGCCCCGGCCAGAATGAGGAACAGCACCTGGGCTCGCCGGTTGCCGCGCCCGATCGCGACCGTCGCTGCGGCGATCGCGCCAGCGGCAAGCGGGTAGGCGAACGGCTCCGACACGAGCCACGTCGCGTACATGAACGACGGCGCGCACAGTGTCGCGGCCGCGACAAGCAAAGCAGTCGAGCGCTTGAGACTGAGCGCAACGCAGACGAGATAGATCGGAACTGCGACAAGCGACATCGCCGTCACCGAGAAAATCTGGATCGCGTGATACGCGACGTTCGTGTCGTGGATCAGCCACAGCGGCGCCGTGAGCAGCGGCTCGAGGAGCGCGGTGAAGTGCGCGCTGCCGCCGCGCACGAGCGGACGCCCGGTCTCCGCGATCGAGCGGCCGAGGGTGCTGTAGAGGTACTCGTCTGGAAAGTACGTCGGCGTCGGGCGCACGAGCCCTGCGGCCGAACGCGCGATCGCGCTGAGCGAGACCATTCCGACGAGTGCCCTGGCCGGTGTGACCCGTGCACGGATGGCCCGAACGAGTGTCCCTCGAACGAGAGAGCGACCGGGCGCGCGAGGATGCGGGAAAGTGGCCGGACGGTCCACGCCACTCCTATCGGCGCGGTGCCGCCGAACCCTTACCCTCAATCTCCGGCTGGCCTTATCAGGCCTGGCCCTTGCGCTGCCAGCTAGACTCGACGGAAGCGGCTTCGCGATGTCACCTTTCGCTGCGAAGCGGTTGCGTGACATCGCGCCTGTCCGCTATCCTTCGGAGTTCCGCCGAGCTTCGTGCTCTACCGATCCTGCCCGCCTAGAAGACGTACGCCGTAGGGAGGCTGTCACATCTTGAGCAGCACTGCTGTCGCGCCGCGCGCGCGCAAGACATTTTCGCGCCTGAAGCACGTTCTTGACCTCCCCAACCTGATCGACATCCAGAAGTCGTCGTTCGAATGGTTTCTCAGCGAGGGGCTGCGCGAGACGATCGACGACATCTCGCCGATCCAGGACTACACCGGAACCCTCGCCGTCGAGTTCGGCGAGTACGAGTTCGGTGAGCCTGCGAACTCGATCAACGAGTGCCGCGAGAAGGACCTGACGTATCAGGCACCTCTGTCCATGACCGTCCGGTTCGTCAATACTGAGACCGGCGAGATCCGAGAGCAGCGGGTGTTCATGGGCGATTTCCCGATGATGAGCCAGTGGGGGACGTTCATCATCAACGGCACCGAGCGCGTCATCGTGACGCAGCTCGTTCGCTCGCCGGGTGCGTACCTGATGGAGCCCAAGGACGCGACGAAGCAGGTCTTCACCGCGAACCTGATGCCGTCACGTGGCTCGTGGCTCGAGCTTGAGATCGACAAGAAGGGCATCGTTTACGCCCGTATCGATCGCAAGCGCAAGCTGACGATCACGACGCTGCTCCGCGCGCTGCCGCTCGAGGACCCGACAACGGGCTTCCTGCTCGACACGAGTTCGAACGAGAAGATCCTCGAGCTCTTCGGCGGCTCCCACTACATCCAGAGCACGCTCGACAAGGATCCGACGACGCGCGAGGAAGAGGCGTTGATCGAGGTCTTCAAGAAGCAGCGCCCGGGTGAGCCGCCGACGCTCGACAACGCGCGGAACTTGCTCCGCTCGCTCTTCTTCGATCCGAAGCGCTACGACCTGACGAAGGTCGGCCGCTACAAGCTGAACCAACGACTCGGTGTCAGCGTTCCCGAGGGCACTCGTGTCCTCACGACCGAGGACATCCTCGCGCTCGTCCGCCGGCTCGTCGATCTGCCGATGCGGCTCGGGATCCCGGAGGATACGAAGGACTTCGCGGCCGAGGCTGCGTCGCTGTCGCGCGACCCGATCCGCGCCGAACTCGACGAGTACGAGCACTTCGGCAACCGGCGGCTCCGCACGACCGGTGAGCTGATCCAGGAGGCGTTCCGCGTCGGTCTCTACCGCATGGAGCGCGTTGTGCGCGAGCGGATGACGACGGAAGACGTTGACACGATCACGCCGCAGACGATCATCAACATCCGGCCTGTGGTCGCTGCGCTGAAGGAGTTCTTTGGCTCCTCTCAGCTTTCGCAGTTCATGGATCAGACGAACACGCTCGCCGGGCTCACGCACCGACGTCGCTTGTCGGCGCTAGGCGCTGGCGGCCTGACGCGCGAGCGCGCGCCGATCGAGGTGCGCGACGTACACCCGACGCACTACGGCCGCATGTGCCCGATCGAGACGCCGGAAGGCCCGAACATCGGGCTCATCGGTTCGCTCGCATCGTTCGCGACCGTGTCGCAGTTCGGCTTCATTCAGACGCCGTATCGCAAGGTCAAGGGCGGCAAGGTATCGGACGAGATCATCTATCTCGACGCTTCCGAGGAGGCTCTGTTCACGATCGCGCAGGCCTCGGAGCCGGTCGACGATAAGACGGGCAAGTTCGTGAACAATCAGGTGCTTTGCCGCTCGCGCGAGGGCGAGGCCGTGATGGCCGAGGCGAAGGAAGTCGAGTACATGGACGTCTCGCCGGCCCAGATCGTGTCGGTAGCGACCGCGCTCATCCCGTTCCTCGAGCACAACGACGCGAACCGCGCACTGATGGGCGCGAACATGCAGCGGCAGGCAGTTCCGCTGATGATCCCGCAGGCACCACTCGTCGGAACCGGGCTCGAGTACCGCGCCGCGATCGACACGGGCGATGTCGTCATGGCCCACCACGACGGTGCGGTCGTCGACGTTGACGCCGAGCGGATCGTCGTCGAGGGCAAGGGCACGCGAGACGAATACAACCTCACGAAGTTCATGCGCTCGAACCAGGGCACGCTCATCCACCAGAAGCCGGTCGTGAAGCTCGGCGACAAGGTGCACAAGGGCGATGTCCTCGCAGATGGCTCGTCGACGGATGGTGGCGAGCTCGCGCTCGGCGCCAACCTGCTCGTCGCGTTCATGCCGTTCGAGGGCTACAACTTCGAGGACGCGATCGTGCTCTCCGAGCGGCTCGTCAAGGAAGACGTGCTCAGCTCGATCCACATTCACGAGTACGAGATCGACGCACGCTCCACGAAGCTCGGCGACGAGGAGATCACGCGCGACATCCCGAACCGCTCGGAGGAGTCGCTCGCGAACCTCGACGAGCGCGGTGTCGTCCGTCTCGGTGCCGAGGTCGGATCCGGCGACCTGCTCGTTGGCAAGGTGACGCCGAAGGGCGAGACCGAGCTAACGGCGGAGGAGAAGCTGATCCGCGCGATCTTCAAGGAGAAGGCGCGCGAGGTTCGCGACACGTCGCTCAAGGTCCCACACGGCGAAGGCGGAAAGGTAATCGGCGTCAAGACGTTCGCACGCGACGCCGGGGACGATCTGCCGCCGGGCGTCAATGAGCTCGTCCGCGTGTACGTCGCGAAGAAGCGCAAAATCCAGGAGGGCGACAAGCTCGCCGGCCGCCACGGCAACAAGGGCGTCATCTCGAAGATCGTCCCGGACGAGGACATGCCGTTCCTCGAGGACGGCCGCCCGGTCGACGTCGTGCTCAACCCGCTCGGCGTTCCGAGCCGGATGAACATCGGCCAGATCCTCGAGACACACCTCGGTTGGGCCGCCGCCCATGGAGTGTTCGAGGACGGCGACCCGGTCAACGCGCGGGCCCCGATCAACGCGCCCAACCCGAAGGCTGTCGCGACCGCCGTCTTTGACGGCGCCACCGAGGAAGACGTCGACAACGCGCTCGTGCATTGGGCGAAGAACGGCAATTCCCCGATCAAGATGAACATCGACGAGTCGCGCCCCGCGGGTCGTCGGTGCTCCGGCAAGGTGACGCTGTACAACGGCAAGACGGGTTCCCCCTTCGAGCAGAAGGTGACTGTCGGCTACATGTACATCCTCAAGCTGCTCCACCTCGTCGACGACAAGATCCACGCTCGCTCGACAGGCCCCTACTCGCTCGTCACGCAGCAGCCCCTGGGCGGCAAGGCTCAGTTCGGCGGCCAGCGCTTCGGCGAGATGGAGGTCTGGGCACTCGAGGCATACGGCGCGGCCTACACGCTGCAGGAGATGCTCACGATCAAGTCCGACGACACGATCGGGCGCGTCAAGGCGTACGAGGCGATCGTCAAGGGCGAGAACATCGCCGAGCCGTCGATCCCCGAGTCGTTCAAGGTGTTGCTGAAGGAGATGCAGTCGCTTGCGCTCGACGTCCACGTCCAGTCCGACGACGGGCGTGAAGTCGAGGTCCGCGAGGAGGACGACGAACTGTTGAAGGCGGCCGAGGAGCTCGGCATCGATCTCTCGCCTGCGGTTGTTCGTGTTGCTGCGGCGGAAGTTGCAGCCGAGGCCGTCGAGGAGGTCGTTGCTGCCGAGGCAAAGGCAGACGACCCCGTGCTCGCGGTCGAGGCCAGTGATGAGGACGACGACGCCGAGGACGACGACGGCGGTGCATCGCCGGCCGGCGACTTCGATGACGAAGTCGCTGACGTCGAGGTTGAAGTCGAGGTCGAAGACTAAAGGCCGAGGACTGAGACCGGCAGCACCCGAGAACCGATTACTTACTTCACTGACTGAACGGAAAGAGGGCGAAACCTCACGTGATCGACATCAACGATTTCGACTCGATTCGCATCGGCCTCGCGTCGAGCAAGCAGATCCGCGACTGGTCCTCCGGCGAGGTCACTAAGCCGGAGACCATCAACTACCGCACGCTCAAGCCCGAGCGCGACGGTCTGTTCTGCGAGCGCATCTTCGGACCGACGAAGGACTGGGAGTGCTACTGCGGCAAGTACAAGCGCGTCCGTTACAAGGGGATCATCTGTGAGCGCTGCGGCGTCGAGGTGACCCGCCAGAAGGTGCGTCGAGAGCGTATGGGTCACATCGATCTGGCCGCGCCGGTCTCGCACATCTGGTTCTTCAAGGGCGTTCCGAGCCGCATCGGCTACCTGCTCGACATCGCCCCGCGCGAGCTCGAGAAGGTGCTCTACTTCGCCGCTTCGATCGTTACGGGCGTCGATGTCGAGAAGCGTGCCGGCGATCTCGTCGGCCTCGAGGACAAGGTTCGCGCCGAGTCCGAGCAGATCTATCTCGACCGGGACGAGCAGCTCGTCGCGCTCGAAGATCGGCTTGCACGCCGTCGCGAGTACTTCTCGACCGGCAAGGAGCGCGACTTCGACGAGGACGACGACTTCTGGGGCCGCGGCCTGAACAACTGGGCCGAGGAGCAGGGCATCCCGACACTCGACGAGGTGCGCGCGCTTGGCAAGAAGGTGTTTGCGCAGCTCGCGAAGTCGATCACGCTCGAGGACGCGAAGAAGATCCGCGAGCTCGTCCGCCAGACCGCGACGCGGGACGATCGCCGGCTGACGCCACGCGAGGGCGAGACGGTCGCGAACGCGGCGCAGCAGATCCACACGGCGCTCGATCCGATCCGTGCCGAGCTCGCCGACTCGTCCGGCTCGAAGAAGGGTGCGATCACCAAGCGCCTGCACAAGGTGATCGGCTCGCTCGTCAGTGGCGATGCGCTCTCCGACGACGACGCGGCGCTTGTCGCGTCCGTCGATGCGAAGAACCTCGAGAAGGCCCGCGAGATCGGCAACAAGTTGCTCGCCGACGTGCTAGCGAAGGCGCAGGGCGACGATTCGGCCGAGCAGGTACGCGAGCTCGCGTACGACCTCTGCCTCGTCGAGGGAACCCGTAAGGATGACCTCGAGACCCTCACCTCGTGGGCCGCGAAGGTTCGCGAGATGGCGGCCGACATGGAGACCCGCCGCAACGACGTGCGGGAATCCGGCGTCGACGGCGTCCGCCGGCTCGAGGAGACGTGGAAGCTGTTCCGCGAGCTCGAGCCCAAGCAGGTCGTGAACGACGAGCAACTGTTCCGTGAGTTGAAGGATCGCTTTGGCTCGCCGTACGGCTTCGGCGTCTACTTCCGCGGCGGTATGGGAGCGGAGTCGATCCGCGACCTGCTCCGAGATCTTGATCTCGCCGAAGAGGCACGCACGTTGCGCCAGGTGATCAAGACGTCGAAGGGCCAGAAGCAGCAGCGGGCGATCAAGCGGCTGAAGGTCGCGAATGCCTTCATGACGTCGGAGAACAGGCCCGAGTGGATGGTGCTCGAAGCGGTGCCCGTGATTCCGCCGGAGCTGCGCCCGATGGTGCAGCTCGACGGCGGTCGGTTCGCCACGAGCGACTTGAACGATCTGTACCGCCGCGTGATCAACCGGAACAACCGGCTGAAGCGGCTGCTCGACCTGGGCGCACCCGAGATCATCGTCAACAACGAGAAGCGCATGCTGCAGGAGGCCGTCGACGCACTGTTCGACAACGGCCGCCGGGGCCGCGCGGTCACCGGCCCGGGCAACCGGCCGCTGAAGTCACTCTCGGACATGTTGAAGGGCAAGCAGGGCCGCTTCCGTCAGAACCTGCTCGGCAAGCGTGTCGACTACTCGGGCCGCTCGGTGATCGTCTCTGGACCCCGCCTGAAGCTGTACCAGTGCGAGATC